>JBPCMI010000062.1:0-48721 GCA_051002415.1 Pyrinomonadaceae bacterium | reverse complement strand
CCGCGTACATATCCATGTCAGCCATTTTGCCGCCCGTACAACTGCCGCCATACGCCGCATTGATTGTCACTTCTTCCGGAAGCTCATCAATCGGAATCCCATTACGCGGATCGCCCGGTAAAGCCACCATCGGACGAATCGCGTCGAGATCTATTTCGAAGACCGCAGCGTATTCAGCGTCCGGATCACTATAGGTAAAGCCCTTCCTTACTTCCTCAGGATACAGTCCGCGCGTCTTCACGATATATTCGAGAGTCTTCTCATCCGGTTCGATGATTCCTGTAGTGCCGCCCGCTTCTACTGCCATGTTCGTCAAAGTGGCGCGCTCGTCCATGGGCCAGTTCTTTAGGTCATCACCGGCAAACTCGAGCACCTTGCCGATCCCTTTGCTGGTCTTCATGTAATCCGTCGCCAGGACTACCAGCATCACGTCCTTTGCCGATACGTCAGCGCGCTTAGTGCCTTGCAAAACGTAGCGAACCGTTTCTGGCACGCGAATGCGAATGTCCATCGTGTACCAGGCGTTTGCCATATCGGTTGAACCGACGCCAAAAGCAAAACAGCCAAGCACACCGGCCATGCAGGTATGCGAGTCAGTGCCAATCACCACCTGACCGGGCAGCGCGAGATCTTCAACCACAGCGTTGTGACAGATCGCTTCCGAACCACCTTCCGGGTTCTCGCCGTACAACTTGATGTTTTGGTTCGTCGTGAAACTTTCCTGCGTAGTTGCAAGACCGTCGGCCTTTTCCAGCAATCCCATCTCGCGATGTTTTGGCGACATCACACGACTGAGAAAGGTTAGATGATCGCGAAAAGCAAAAACAGATTCGGGCTGGGACACTCGCGCGTCAGCTCCCAACGCCTGTTTGAATAACGACTCGGCCATCGGCGTCACATACTCGTGAGAAAAGCGGACATCGGCCACCGCAAAAAGTGCGTCACCGGGTTTCACGGCTGCGACGCCAATTTCTCCAGCTCTGACAAACGCATGCCGGGCAATGATTTTTTCGACAATCGTCATAGGCCGCGCTTTGGTTTCGAGCGGCGGAGGGGTTACCTCACCAGCAAGACGCGCTTGGTTGTAGTTGAAGAGACCACCGTGTTCGACAATCGATTGCGAAATCGGATCGAGCCCCGTGGTGAACTCCGCAAGGGGAATCTCTTCGCCGCGGCGGATGCGGTCGATCAATCCAAAATCAGTCGACGTCAGCAGGCCGATGTTCTGTGAGTTTTGTCCGTAGATCTTTTCGATACTTTGCGCGATCACTAGTTGCAGGCCGGCAGCCTTCTCGGCGTAGGGCGCCGTTTCACGCGACGAGCCGCAGCCTTTTGAGAGTCCGGAAACGACTACAGCAAAACCGCCGGCCTTCACTTCATCTTTCTTGACCGCGCCCTCGCGCATGCCCACGTAAACGTATTGCCCAAGGGTTTCGTCGTAATAAAAGCAGACCCAACCGGGAGTGATCTCGTCGGTCGAGATGTTACTCGTGAGCGGCAAATCATTGATTGCGAGGCGTTGCGCCAGCTCTTCTTCGAGTGCTTCCGCCTCGGCGCCGGCTTCAAGTTGCCGGCGAATCAGGGTCGTATCTTCAGTCAAAAACAGTATCCGGCCCGCAAAGCTGATGCGCTCAGGCCTCTTGCCAATTGATTGTGAACTCATTAAATCTCCGGCTCAGGGGTTTGCAACGTCGGTAATTGATTATAACCTCACGTCAGGAAAAACCTTTAGCGGGCAGTTTGCATCTCAGGCAAGGCGGAAACGAGCGGAGGAATAATTGGTGATGAAACTTTTGCTGAAACGGATAATGTTCGCGAGCTTTGTTGTCGCACTTTCGGTGTCGACGACAGGACTGGCGCAGGCGCAGGTTGTGGAGACTGACGATCAGACGAAGATCGACATCTACACTCGGTTCTATAACAACCGAACCGCTAATGAAACTGCAGCCTACCAGGCGGCAAAGGAATATCTCGCGAAGTATCCCAGGGACGACGATGCCTACACGCGATATCTGAAACCCTGGGTGGCGCTTTACGATAAATGGGATCGCAAACAGCGAGTGCCCCAACTAATTTACGATCAGAACAATTTTGCCGAAGGCTATCGCCTAGGCAAGCAGGTGCTGGCTGAAAATCCAAACGACCTCGCGACCCTGATGTATCTCGGTTACGGCGCTTATCTGGCGAGCACTTCAGCAAAGAATGAATCTTTCAACGTAGAGGCCCGCGGCTATGCGCAAAAAGCGATTGCCGCCATCGAAGGCGGACAAGCGCCCGACGAATGGAAACCCTTCCGTGACAAAACTGATGCCCTCGCGCGGCTCTATTACACGCTGGGCTTCATAGACTTCCGCAGCAATCCGACGCAGGCAATCGATTCGTTTATCAAGACGGCGCAGCTTGAAAGCGATCTCAAGAAAGCGCCTTCGACGTACTATTTTCTGGCGGCTGCATATGAGACGGGGCCTTATAAAACGATGGCCGCCGCCTACCAGAAAGACTTTGCCGGCAAGCCTGAGTCGCCGGCGAGCAAGGCAGCGTTGGATAAGTTGAATCTGGTGATCGATCGGATGATTGATGCTTACGCGCGCGCCATTGCAGCTGCGGGAACTGATCCGGCAAATGCGCAGAACAAGGCACAATGGATGACGACGCTGACGAACTTTTATAAGTTTCGTCATGATGGGCTCGATACTGGTTTGAATGAACTGATTGCGGGCGCGCTCTCGAAGCCTTTGCCGCCGAAACCTTGAAGGCTGGTTTAAGGTTTCAGGTAGCGCCTAAGCAGGGGCAGTGTCTCCTTACATCATTGGTGCTAGTATCACCAGCACGCGAAACGCGAACTCGGAACCCGAAACTCGGAACTGCGACAGCAATGAACAAAACCACTGAGCTATGTGGACCCCTAACGCCGCCGGAAGTATTCGAGCGGTTGAATCGGGCGAGGCTGTTCATCGATCAGAGTTACGATTTGCCGCTCGACCTAAAACAGATTTCCAGCCAAGCTTGTTTCTCGCGCTATCACTTCCTGCGCTTGTTCCGTCAGGCCTTCAATAAAACACCGCATCAATACCTGGTGGAACGCCGGATCGAGAAGGCCAAGGAGCTTTTGACTTCCGCAGACCTGCGAGTCACGGACGTTTGCTTTGAAGTTGGATTTCAGAGCCTTGGGTCTTTCAGTAGTTTGTTTCACAAGTCAGTCGGCCACCCGCCAATTACCTACCGCGAGAAAAGTCGCGAAACCAGAGCAGCCAAACGACAAGTGCCCGGTTGTTTCCTGGTGATGTATGGACTCGAATCTCCCTGATCGGGTCAATCACAAATGCCGAGCGGGCTAGTCAAGCATTTCACCGCCAAGACGCCAAGTCGCCGAGACGCAAAGTAAGATGCCATCACTAAAGAGTCTCAAGGCCTCAGGTTTCTTACTCTTATTTTTCCTGAGGTTTAACCGCGCGGCCTGCCTGTTAGAATTTTTGCGGCTTGGCGTCTTGGCGTCTTGGCGGTGAAATACTTGAGACTTGAGACCTGAGACCCCTACTTAGCAATTTTGGAGAAGCACTTACCTCGCGGATGGACTACTCTCCCTTGAAACCATCAAGGAGAGTAAACATGATTCGCAAGATGTCTCACGCCACAATCTTCGTTAGCAATCAGGACGAAGCCCTCAGCTTTTACCGCGACAAGCTCGGTTTCAAGCTGCACACGGATGCCATGGTCGGCGCCGACTTTCGTTGGTTGACAATCACCGCGCCCGACCAGCCCGACTTTGAAATCATCCTGATGGAACCGAAGCCAGGGATGCTGATGGACGAACCCACCGCCGCCCAGTTGCGCGCGATTATGGATAAAGGAGTGTTAGGAGCGGGCGCTTTTCACACGGATGATTGCCGTGGGACTTACGAGGAGTTGAAAAGCAAAGGCGTGCAGTTTGTTTCAGAGCCCGCGGAAAGACCTTATGGGATTGAAGCGGTATTCAAAGACAATTCCGGCAACTGGTTTAGCCTGACGCAACCGACGTAAGCCTCAGGTCTCAAAACCAAGTCTCAAGGAGTTTAACGCCAAGACGCAAAGTCGCCGAGACGCAAAGAAAGATTGGGCGTTCGATAGCACATTTCGAGTTCAAGTTTCTTTTTCTTAAACGGATCTAAACCGCTCGACCTTATTGCTAAGCCTTCCTTAGCGGCTTGGCGATAAAAGGTTTGAAACTTGAGACCTGAAACTTAGTACGCCTTCAGCTCCGCAATCGCCTTCGCCACGTCAGTCGCCTGAGGCAGGATCGCATCTTCCACTTGCGGCGCGTATGCGACAAAAGTATCCAGGGCGGCGACGCGCTTCACCGGCGCATCCAGATATTCAAAAAGCTCATCCGCGATCCGCGCGGCGATCTCGGCGCCGTAACCAAACGACAAACAATCTTCATGAGCAACGATCACGCGCCCGGTTTTCTTAACCGTCGCCACGATCGCGTTCCAATCGTACGGCGCAAGGGTGCGCAGGTCGATGATCTCTACACTGACTCCTTCTTTTTCGGCTTGCTTCGCCGCCACCACCGACCGCTGCACGAGGGCGCCATAAGTAATAATCGAAAGGTCAGTTCCTTCTCGCACCGTCTTTGCTTTGCCAAACGGAATCATGAAGTCGTCGGGCGGGTACTGCGACTTGTTATAAGTCTGGCGATATAGATGTTTGTGCTCGAGGAATAACACCGGATCGTCGCAGCGAATCGCGCTGCGCAGCAGACCGTTGGCATCGAGCGCGTTCGAGGGATAGACGACGCGCAAGCCGGGAATTTGCGTGAACGTTGAAACTCCCGATTGCGAGTGATAAACCGCGCCGCCTTTGAGATAACCGCCAATCGGAACGCGAATCACCACCGGCGCTTTCCAATCGCCTCCTGAGCGCCAGCGCATCAAGGCTAGCTCGTTGCGAATCTGATGAACTGCCGGCCAGATGTAGTCAAAGAACTGGATCTCTACTACTGGTTTCAGACCGCGAGTGGCCAGGCCGATGGCCCGGCCAACAATATTCGCCTCGGCAAGGGGCGAGTTGTAAACGCGGTCGCCTCCAAACTTTCGTTGCAAGTTCGCCGTGACCTTAAACACGCCGCCCTTACCTTTAACTTTTTCCAAATAGACATCGCGCGAAACATCAGCAACGTCCTCGCCAAAAACCAGAATGCGCGGGTCGCGCGCCATCTCTGTGTGCAAGCAGCGATTGATCAAGTCGACCATCGTACCCGGATTGCCGCTTAGCTCAGCGCCCTCTTCGTTGTCGAATTCCTTACCTGTGGGGTCAACGTCGGGCGAATAGACGTGTTGCGTCGCTGATTTCGGATCCGGTTGCGGGCTCGCCAAAGCCAGGTCGGCGGCAGCACTCACTTCGTGATCGATATCGTCTTTTATTTTCTGCAGACCATCCTGATCGATCACGCCTTCGTGAACCAGATGAGCACCGAATCGTTTGATCGGATCGCGTTCCGAATCAGAAACGCGTTCTTCATCGGGGCGATAGAGCTTCTCGTCATCTGAAAGCGAATGTGAATAGGGGCGAATCACCTTTGCATGAACCAGGGCTGTACCATGGCCGGCGCGAATGTAGTCGACCGCCTTTTGCATTACCTCCAATGACGCGAGGACGTCTGTCCCGTCAACTCGCTGGACCAGGAGGTTCGGAAAATTCTCAACCAGCTTCGAGGCATCGCTGCCGCAGGTTTGCACTTCGACCGGGACGCTGATGGCATACCCATTGTCCTCCAGAAGAATCAACACCGGCAGTTTGAGGTTACAAATAGTGTTTAGTGCTTCCCACGTTTCCCCTTCGCTGGTAGTGCCGTCGCCGAGGGAAACATAGACCACCTCGTCCGCATGAAAGCCGGTAACTTTCTGTTTGAGCTCCTTGATCAACCTCGCGCGATAGCCGGCTTCCGCACAACCGGCCGCCTGCAGCATCTGTGTGCCGGTAGGCGACGATTGAGAAACGATATTTAATTTCTTGTGACCCCAGTGTGACGGCATCTGGCGGCCATGAGAATTCGGATCTGCTTCGGCGCCGACTGCGGAAAGCAATTGCTCCAAAGGAGTCATTCCCAGTTGTAAACAAAGCGCGCGATCGCGGTAGTACGGATAAAACCAATCGTAAGCCGCCTTCAATACCATTCCGGCGGCCACGAGGACGGCTTCATGTCCGGCGCCACTGATTTGAAAGAAGATCTTGTTTTGGCCCTTGAGCTGAATCTCTTTGTCGTCGAGCTTTCGCGACAAATACATGGTGCGATAGATGTCCAGCAATTGGTCACGATCGAGTTGCGCCTGCTCGCTCGGTTTCGCAGCCTTCGCGGCACGAGGTTTCGCAGGTGCGGGCGCCGCCTGGGGAACGGTGGCAGGAGCCGTAGCCGCCTGGGCGACGGAAAATTGCACGACGGGGCGTGCGGGCTCTGCTTTCTTCTCTGCAAGGGCGGCTGCGTGATCCGTTTCAGTCTTGCTCTTGCGTACGAGTTTTAGAACCTTTGTATCGCTCATAATATTTACTCAGAAGAGTTGTCGGGAAACTCGGCAGCCAGAATCGCGCGATACTCTTCAGCCATTGACGGATGACCATGCGCGGTTGCCGCCGCGATGCCGCGCTCATAAACCTGGCGCGCCTGGTCGCGCTGGCCGAGCCGCTCATAGGCCGACGCTAGCATACCGTAAGCGTTCCCTTCATCATCCGCGCTCGAAAGATAGCGATCAAGAACCCCGATCAGCTGGCTATCGTCGCCCGCTTTCTCATACTCTTTCGCCAGGCCGAACAGCACGTTGCTGTTGCCCGGATCAGATTCAAGAATTTGTTTGAAGATGTCGATTCTACTCATGGCGATCTCTGCGATTTGACGCCTCGGCTTTGAACTTTGTGCTTTGTGCTTAGTTCTTTGTTCTTCGCACGACCTTCGAGAGCTTCCACCGAGAAATGCGTCAAGTTACGGCAGCGAACAAAGTCCTAAGTTCTAAGTTCAAAGTTCAGAGAACAGTCCCAGCTGCCAATCTGTTCACTTTCCGATCATTAGTTTCGCAATCGTCTGCAACTGCATATTGGAGGTGCCTTCGTAAATCGCGCCGATCTTTGAGTCGCGCCAAAACTTTTCCACTGGATAGTCTTTTACAAAGCCGTAACCTCCGTACAGCTCGATTGCTACCGAGCTGATGCGTTCGGCGGCGCGCGAAGCAAACAGTTTGGCAATCGCAGCTTCCTTGACGAAATTCACGCCCGCGTCTTTCATCCGCGCCGCGTTGTAGACGAGCAAGCGAGCCGCTTCAAGCTCGGTTGCCATTTCTGCCAGCTGAAATTGCACACCCTGAAACTGATTGATCGGCTTACCAAACTGCTGGCGCTCACTCGTGTATGCGAGGGCGGCATCCATGGCACCGCGCGCGATGCCAATCATCTGCGCGCCAATACCGATGCGGCCTTCATTCAAAGTCTCTATCGAAGTTTTGTAACCCTTGCCGACTTCCCCCAACACATTTTCTTTTGGCACCGGGCAATCTTCTAAAATTATCTCCGTAGTGGAAGACGCCCGAATGCCGAGTTTGTTTTCTTTCTTGCCGACGGAGAATCCGGAAAATCCTTTCTCAACGATGTACGCGGTAATACCGCGGTAGCCAGCATCAGGATTTGCATTCGCGAAGAGAACAAAAATCTCGGCTTCGTTGCCGTTCGTGATCCAAAGCTTGCGGCCATTGATCAGATAGTGATCGCCTTTATCGACTGCGCGCGTTTGCATCGCAAAAGCGTCTGAGCCGGATCCCGCTTCGCTCAACGCATACGCTCCAACCGCAGAGGCTGCCAGCCGGTTCAAATATTTTTTCTTCTGTTCCTGATTGCCCCAACGAATTAAAGCGTTGTTGACCAAAGTGTTCTGTACATCGACCAACACTCCGACTGAGGCGTCCACGCGGGACAGTTCTTCGACCGCGAGTATCGCGGTGAAAAACGAAGCGCCCGCACCGCCAAACTCTTCAGGCGTTTCAATGCTCATCAGGCCCAGGTCAAAGCACTGCTTGATCAGTGCGGGGTCGAGCTTCCCTTCCTCGTCCATCGCCTCCACGCGCGGGCGCAATTCGCCTTCGGCAAACTCCCGAACACTGGCACGAAACATTTGCTCATCTTCGGAGAGCGTAGTGAGCGGTGACCCAACACCTGATTCAATCGCAGTTTTGCTTTGACTCATCAATCCAACCTTAAGCCATCATCAGTGTTCCGGAAACGCTTAACATCATAATCAAACGCTAAGGACAATGTCCAAAGCGGAAAACTCCACGATGAAAGTCGAAAGCATCAAGCTTGCTCAGCCCAACGTGGGGATGCATGATAGACAGCAAGCTGAACTCAAAACTGTTGCGAACTTGTCCTCGGCTTTCCTGGACTCAAAATGCCTGAAGCGACGAATAGCGGAAGTAAGACCGGGAAGTTTGCCCCTTTGGGAATTGTCTGCGCCGTGTTGGGCCTGCTTCTTTTTACCTACACGGTGAGAAAGGTTGGCGTCTCGCAGATTGTGGATGGCATCCAGCGACTGGGGATCGCCTTTCTCTTGATCATCGCAATTTCCTCGATACGGCTAGTGGTCCGCTCACTCGCATGGGTCAACTGTTTAGAAGCGCCGCATAAACTGCCCTTTCGCGATGCATTCGCCGCGCGCGTAATGGGCGACGCACTAGGAAACATCATCCCGCTCGCCAGCATGGCCGTTAGCGAACCTTGCAAGGCGGCGTTTGTCAGGCACCGGGTGCCGCTGATGGCCGGTCTCTCGGCCCTTGCGATCGAAAACATCTTCTACAGTCTCTCGGTCGTCTTGTTTATTTTTTCCGGCACGACCGCTTTGCTCCTCACGTTCCACTTGCCGAAGGCGCTGCGTTACGCCGCAATTGGCACGCTCGTTGGAGTTGCAGTCGTCGCTGTGATTGGTTACCTCGTGATTCACAAACGCTGGCGGTTTCTCAGTGGGATATTTGTCTTTCTGAGTAACCGCACGACCGGACGAAGTTGGATTGAACGAGCTACGGAACGCACAAAGACTCTCGAGGAACGAATCTATGGTTTCTACGATCGCAACCGTAGCAACTTTTTGAAGATTTTCGCTTTAGAGATTTGTTTTCATCTCGCCGGGGTTCTGGAGATTTACACGACCCTCTCTTTCATCAGCGAGATAGTGGCGCCCACTCTGTTCACCGCATTCATTCTGGAGTCAGTCAACCGCGTGATCAATGTGGTCTTCAAATTTGTGCCGTTACGCACAGGCGTGGATGAAGCAGGGACGGGAATGCTGGCGAAAGTTCTGGGATTCACTACGACGATCGGCGTGACCCTCGCGATTGTGCGCAAAGCCCGCGACATTTTTTGGACGACGGTGGGAGTGACTTTGATGATACGACGCGGCCTATCGCTGCGCGCTGCGACAGCGGAACCTGGCGAGGAAGTTGCTACATAAAGTGGAGCTTTGAACTTAGTACTTTGTACTTTGTACTTTGTTTTCGCGATGTTACTTGGGAGTTGTAATGATCGTCCTTAGGAAAGAGAACTAAGTTCCAAGCACAAAGCTCAAAGTTCGCAGTTCTTCTATTCATGCGCCAGGGCAGTCACCGGATCCAGATTAGAAGCGCGCAAGGCCGGGTAGAGTGCTCCGAGTGCACCCCCGAGTATTCCGATAGCAGCCGCAGTCAAACCCCACTTCCAACTAAACTCGAAAAATAAACCGTACACGCGGTGAATCAGGTACCCGATCAAGAACGAACCAACAAACCCGGCAATCAGGCCAATTACCGAGATCAACAACGCTTCCTTTTCAATCAGTCCAATGATGTAAGGGCGCGACGCGCCGAGCGCTTTCAGAATTCCAATCTCGCGAGTGCGCTCGGTGATCGTGGTATACATCGCTAACATCACTACGACCGCACTGACCACAGCAGCCAGGCCCACCAGCACGCGCAGGAAGACTGGTAAGTAGGGAATGCTGCGTTCCACGCTCATAAACATGTCTTCAGTAAACTGAACTTTGTTGCCTGGCAGTCTTTCCGAGATTCGCTGCGCCACCTCAGCTTTGTCTATCCCATCGCGGACCTTCACCATGATGTAGGTGCACTTATCCGGCGCTTCAAACGCTTCCTGCATTGCCCGTAACGTCATCTTCATGCGCGCGGAGGATTCAGGCGCATAGATGCCGGCGACGCGATAGGGCTTGTTACCGATCAAGTTCAATGTGCTGCCAACCGTGAAGTTGTTGTTTCGCGCCTTTGTCTCATCGATCACGATTTCATCGTTCGCTTGCGGCTCGCGCCCGGAAGTCAGCTGGATGCCATTCATGCGCGCAAACGGCTCCCAGTCGACGCCTTCGATGCGTTCAAAACCCAACCCTCGATTTCCCTGTAACACATTGACCATTACCGGCAAGGCATCTTCGACACCGTCGATCTGTTTCAACAGGTCGACGTAGCGAGTGCTGAGATTGGCGGTTGAAGATGTCAGCTGCATCGAGCCCGGGCGCGTGAAAATTATTTCGGCGCGGAGATTGGAAGCGCGCCGCTGCATGTCGCTAGACATTCCCCTCGTCAACCCTGTGAAGAGCATTACCAGCGTCACACCGAGGGCCACTCCCGCCACGCTGACGAGCGTGCGGACGGGCCGCTGTCTGATATTAGATCTGATTAAATTGTCCATTCTCATGCAGTCTAAAAAACGCCGCCCGCGTTAGCAAATGGCGGGAGTAACTTTGTAACTTCGCTCAATCGTTCCAGTTCGTTATAATTCCGGCAATTCAACCGAGGGAACAAAGAGGCTAGAATTTGTCAGGTCATTTAAAAGGCACTTCCGCAGCACTTACTGACGTCGCCTCTGAAAAGAGTTCCTGGATCGCACACCGACTCGGCAGACAAATCCGCGTCCTGGCACTTGAATGGAGCGTGGTCGGCACGCTCGCAGTCTTCATCATCCTCGGGGTTGGCCTGCGTGTAGCGAATCTAAACGCGCTTGGCTTTGCTGAAGACGAAATCAACAAACTCGAAGCGGTGCGCTCTTATCAGCGGGGAGATATTTCCGCGAATGCGGAACACCCGATGCTGATGAAGGTGTTGATGTTCATTTCACTGACGCGCGCTGGGCTGGCTCCCGCGACCGCAAACCAACCAGGCGCTGCAGACATTTGGAGCGACGAGTTTGCGCTCAGACTTCCGAATGCCATCGTCGGTGCGTTAACCGTGATCCCTTTGTTTCTATTGACCGCTGCTTTTTTTGATCGCCGGACCGGTTTACTGGCGGCGGGCTTTTGGGCTTTCGGGGTCAACGCCATCGCGATGAATCGGATCGGGAAAGAAGACACGTTGCTGGCGTTCTTTACGCTCTTCGCTTTCTATTTTTATCTCCGCGCTAAACAACTACCACCGTCTGCGGCTGTAATTAAAAAACGCAATTACATTCTTAGTGCTGTTTCGTTTGGCTTAATGCTCGCCTCGAAATACTTTCCCCACTACTACGGTCTGAACGCGCTCTATCATCATCTATTTCATGTGCGCGAGCCTCAGCCGGGCGCGCCGAGCGGGAAGACGCCGAATCTCTTCTACATCCTAATCATTGTTGTTTTTCTCATCGCCAATCCCGCGGTGTTGCTGCCTCAGGTTTGGAGTTATTTGAACGCTTACATGGGTGGTGAGCTGCTGGTTCACACTGGCTACCTTTTTGGCGGAGAACTCTACAAGAACAATATGTCGAGCACGCCGTTCTGGGGCACGCCGCCCTATTTCTATTTGTTGTTCATGGCGATCAAGATTCCGCTCGTGGTGCTGGCAGGGTTCCTTTTCGGATTGTCAGTGGCAATCAAAAACCGCCGTCATCCGGGATATGCGTTTCTGCTGTTCATGTTTCTCTTTTGGATTATTCCGTTCTCCTTAATCGGCGGGAAGTGGTTGCGGTATACGCTCTCTCTAATGCCGTTTGTGTACATGATTGCGGCTGTTGGAGCGATGGCGATGATTAGGTGGATGGCGGCACGAGTCTCTGGCTGGAGATATGGCTCGGCGTTAGTTTCAGCCGCGGCCCTTCTGATCTTCATCCTCGGGCCGGCGATGATTGCTTATTCCACCGCTCCACATTATGCGCTTTATACGAATGCGTTGGCTGCGGACAAGGCCGGGTACTACTTTCCGCATGATGAGTTTTACGACGATGGCCTGCGCGAGGCGATCAAGTATGTCTGTGATAATGCCCCGCCTAACGCGATCATAGCGCAGGAAACTCCTGCCGTTGCTCGCTATTATTTGGAAGAGTACGGCCGGACGGATCTGAAGTCTTACGCGATGTCGGAGCCTGATTTCGATCCGGCCAAGATCAAAGGGCCGGCTTATCTTATTTTACAGCGGGGGCGCACTTATTTTGAGAATCGCGAAAAGCTGGCTTTCATTCGTGCCAACTTTAGAAAGGTCCACGAGACTCAGGTGCGCGGGCTGACTGCTTGTGAGATTTTTGCGAGTGAGTGACGGGACTCCTGCAGGTGAGAAATCTTGTGGTTCTGTGTTTGTGGGGTGTGGTGTGTTGTTGTTTAGGCCGAGAGCCCTGCGATGCTGAGCAGAGCACAACTGAATGAATCTGAAATTTAAGATTTGAGATCCAGATCTGAAATTTGAGATCTGAGATCTGAAATCTGAAATCTAAAATCTGACATCTGACATCTGAAATCACGGTGGAATCATGAAACTTAAGCGCAAGTATCCACGGCTCGCGGCCTTCCCCATCTTAACAGCCCTCATCCTAGCCCTCGCGCTCTTCGTCGTTGCGGTGGGGCAGGAAGCGCCCAAGCGCGTTCACATCACTATCCTCGGAACTACTGATCTCCACGGAAACATCTATCCAATCGATTACTACACTGACAAAGCCGACAATCGTGGCCTGGCAAAAATTGCCACCCTCATCAAAAGAGTTCGCAAAGACAATCCCAACGCCTTGCTCGTCGACTCCGGCGATACCATTCAAGGGACGCCTTCGCAGTATTACCACAACAAGAAAAACAACGAGCCGCGCGATCCAATGATGCTGGTAATGAGCTCATTACATTACGACGCGATGGCGGTCGGAAATCATGAATACAACTTCGGCTTGCAAGTCTTGGAAAAGGCGCGCAAGGAAGCAGCTTTCCCCTGGCTATCGGCAAACACCTACAACTCAGGAACCGAAACAACGCATTACAAGCCTTATTTGGTGAAGGAAGTTTCCGGAGTACGTGTCGGCATTCTCGGTCTCACCACGCCTGGCATCCCCAACTGGGAAAACGCGCCTAACTACGCCGGCCTGGAATTCCGCGAGCCTGTGGCCCAGGCAAAGAAGTGGGTTGCGGAACTTCGCGACAAGGAACATGTGGACATCGTGGTGATCGCCATGCACATGGGTCTCGAAGAAGATCTACGAACGGGGGAAATCAATCCTAGCCAGGTAGCAAACGAGAATCGCGCGCTGGCGATTGCGCGAGAGGTGTCCGGCATTGATGTGATCTTTATGGGTCACACTCACAGAGATACGCCGGCGATTATGCTGAATGGCGTCTTGATAACTCAGGCCAATCATTGGGGTCGTCACCTCGCGCGCGCCGATTTTTATATGCAAAAAGATGGCGATCGCTGGCGCGTATATGCCAAGGCAGGGCGCACAATTCCAGTTGACGACAAAGTAGAAGCAGATGCAGAGGTGCTGAAACTAGCAGAACTTTACAATGCGGAAACACAAAAGTGGTTGTCGCGCGTGATTGGCGAGTCAGCAGAAGAGCTTGGCGCGAAGGAAGCTCGCTTTCGGGATACCGCAATTTTAGATCTGATTCAGAGGGTGCAATTGGATGCCGGCAAAGCTGACGTCTCGATGGTGGCTCCATTTAATCTCGAGGCACGCATCGCGAAGGGCCCGGTCACGGTCCGTAACATTGCCGGGCTCTACGTCTACGAAAATACGCTCATAGTTTTGGAAGTGGCGGGTCAGCAGTTGAAGGACGCGCTTGAGCACTCGGCGAAATTCTTCCGTCCTTACGAACCCGGAAAGACTCCCGCTGAATTGGTTGACGAAAAGATCCCGGCATACAACTTCGATATTGCCGAAGGTGTTGAATACGATCTCGACATCCGCCGCCCCATCGGCGACCGCATCCAGAATCTTCGTTTCAAGGGCAAGCCGTTGGAGCCGACCCAGAAACTGCGACTGGCCACCAACAACTATCGCGTTACTGGCGGCGGTGGCTACACCATGTACAAGAATGCGCCCGTGTTATATCGCTCAAGCGAAGAAATTCGCGAGCTGATTATTGATTGGGTCGAGCGAAATAAGAACCTTCCCGCCACCCCGACGAACAATTGGAAACTGCTTCCCTAGCTTCCAGAAAGCCACACCTTCATTTCCTGAAAACTAAAACTTAACTTCCAGAAAACTAAACCCTTTGAGCTCCCGGAATTCTGTTGACTGGACCGCGTAAACTGCTGTAGAACGAGACAGCATATTAACGGAGGTGCAATTCAACCTGGCCCGCCCTTTCCATTCTTCAGCAAGTGAACCTCAGCCTTACTTCTGATTTTCTCAAGACACTTTCCAACAGTAGACCAAGCTTTTTAGTTGTGCAGTTTCTGGTGCGTGCAGCTGTTCCAACTAATCCGCAAGCTTAACGCCCGATTGACTACCCTCACAATCAAAGTTGTTCAGAAACCGACACCTCTCGTGTGTAGTTTCTAGCACCAGCGTCTCTCAAGGAGTCTCTAAATGTCACGCAATCCACAAAGCAAGTTCGGTTTTGCCCTCACCTCAATCTCTAAGAGTCTGGTCACCGCGCTCAGCGCAACGACCGCGTTGGGCGTGATTGTTTTTCTGGTGGCAGCGCTTTATGCCGGAGGCCCGGTGGCTGCAAAGCGACTTCAAGGTAACTCAGTCGCAAAGGCAGCAAGAAACTACGACCAGCCAGTGCAACCTTCTATTGCCTCTGCAACGCACCACTCGGCGCGGTCCCGCGCTCAGGTCGGCGGCTCGTAATGCTGAACCAAACGCGTCCCAACAACCTGAAGTCAGACTGCAGACAAAGGAAACGCAAGTCGCGCTGGACTTGTCTGCTTCTCAGCGAACGTCCAGGCAAAGCGCTAAATTAACCCCGCGTGCGACGTCCCCTGGGAGGTTGGCTGACGTCATGTTGAATATCGGCAGGTTGGCGGCGGGCGAAAGTCTAACCATCACCTTCCGCGTTACAGTTGCGAATCCGTTCACGGCTACGTCGCCTCAGGCCCCTAAACCCCCATGATCAGTAAGATGGGCGCGACCAACATAGCGCCTATCTATCTAACTCTGGTCATGAGTTTGTTCCTAATAGCAACGAGCTTGGGGGCGGGAAAGCTAACACTGACTAGCGGTCTTTAGCCAAGTCACTCAGCCTTCGTTCAAAAGCTGACTGAAAGAGTCATCGGGGGGCCTGCTAAAGTCGCGGAACCACATTCCTGCGTTACCAAACGGCTCGGGCGCTGCCAAATAAATAAACTCATCTGCTAGCTCTTCGACAATGAATCGCCCCTCGACGGAAGTAACCGGAACCGCAGCAGTAATGGATTTGGGACTAAGAGTGCGAACGGCTCCGATTGCAGCCTGCATCGTCAGACTTGTCCTAATTCCGCAGTCCACAAGCAGAACCTTTTTCCCCGACAGTTCGATAGCAGTTCTCTTTCCGCGGCAAACTTCGGCTCGCCGAGCCATGGCATTTAGCGCATCTTCCATAAAATAGTCGAACGGCGTTTTAGGTCTCTCAGATCGCCGTGGTATTTTGTCGTCGATTATCAGGCGACCTCCAACATTCACCGCACACGCCTGTGTCCCCGGGCCTCCGGGTGCAAGCAAGCGGCGAATAAGAACCAGATCAAGAGGCGCTTCAAGACGCTTGGCCACTTCAACTGCTACTGGCACTCCTGCCGCTACAATTCCGAGGACGACAAGATCGCTTTTCAAGCCGGTGGCCAGCAACTTCGTCACGAGTTCGTCTCCCGCGCTGCTAAGATTTGCAAATGCTGCGATGTTGTCGCCCATGGCGATTGTTCAACCTCTTGACTTGGTTAAGATGTTACATAGTATAAACATCTGAAAATGCACAGACACGATGATGGCGAAGCTTTCCGTTCTCTTGAACTGCGGCCGGCAACAGCTGACGACACGCCATTTCTTATGAGTCTCTTCGCCTCCACGCGATCAGATGAACTTGCTCTGCTCGCCTCTGACAGGAATCAACAAGAGGCGTTTATTGCGATGCAGTTCAACGCACAAACGTGGCAATACAATACTCGTTATCCGCAGGCAGACCACAGCCTTATCTTGTGGAATGATGCTCCGATTGGCAGGACGCTCATCAACAGGGGTGCGCACGAATTTACGCTGGTGGACATCGCTCTACTTCCCGCGCATCGCGGCTCAGGGATTGGAACCTACTTGCTGCAATGTCTTTTTAGCGAGGCCACGAAGGCGAGTAAACCAATCAAGCTAAGTGTCTGGCACTCCAATCCAGCCAAAAGGCTGTACGAGCGTATGGGATTCTCGGCAAGAGATGAGGCTGGAGTCTACTGCGAAATGTGGTGGAATCCCAGTTCGTGAAACTAACGCCCCCAAACTAGAGGAACAAACTTAGATGGATAACACGCTGCAGCATGAGACTTTCTTGAAGTATTTGAATACTAAGTTCCATATTTCCCTCGACGACTCCAATACTCTTGAGACCGAGCTTATCAAGGTGGGCGAGCATCAGCTCTCACCTCACCAGGAACGGTTTTCGATCATTTTTCAAGGGCCATTGGTTCCGCGTTTAAGCCAGGGAACCTATTCGGTCAATCACGACGGCATGGGTGCTTTCAATCTTTTCATTGTGCCGATCGAACAAGACAGTCAAAGCGTCCGTTACGAAGCGGTTTTCAACCGCCTGATCAAGCCAACCAGTTAAGCTACGTCACCTTTATGGCGATAACATTCCGCGATGTTCTTCCGGAGGACGACTCGTTTCTCTTCGAAGTCTACGCCAGCACGAGAAAGCAGGAGATGGAGCTCGTGCCATGGAACGATGAACAACGAAAATCATTTCTCACAATGCAGTTTGTCGCCCAGCACTCACACTATCGAGAACAGTTTCCGAATGCGAGCTACAGCGTCATACTGCGCGACGATTTACCTGTTGGCAGGTTTTATGTCCTGAGAGAGGAGGGTGAGATTCGAATTCTGGACATCACCGTACTTCCTGAATACCGAAACGGCGGGATCGGCACAGCACTGGTGAAAGACTTGCTTGAGGAAGCCGCCCAACTGGGAAAAAGTGTGCGGATTTATGTCGAGACTTTCAATCCTTCACGCTCTCTCTTTGAACGCCTGGGTTTTTCCCAGATCGAGGAGGCCGACTTCAATATCCTTTACGAGTGGACTGCATCTAAGCGAAGCGAATTGCAAACCTACGGCGATTGAAACTTCAGAAGCGCCTGGATCATCCCACACAAACGAAAAGCGCCTGACTCAACATCAGGCGCTTTTCATCGTTAAGGCTCCGCAACGATTGCGCGCGACTTACGCGCAATCGCAGGGGACTGTCTCAGGTACAGCTAAGGTTTGTACAGCCAATGGTATTTCGGACTTTGTTAGCCGAATTAATCCACGACTGGCCCTGTGCGGCCGAGATACTTCCGTGGCTTATAAGGTTCTGAACCGAATTGATGAAGTCGTTCAGCTTATTACAAGCCACATTTGTGTGGCCGTTGTTTATAGCACTAAGCGCAGCGTTCAGTTTCGCCAACAGCCCGTTCTTCTGCGTTCCGGTTAGTGAAGAAGCGTTGACGCTGGCTAGCAGGTTCTGAATGACCGCCTGAGGTGTCAGCACCGTCACCGAAAAGCTGCACGATGTTGAAAGCCCCGCCGAATCGGTCGTTGTATAGGTCACTGAAGTAGTGCCGATCGGGAAGACGGAACCACTAGCGGGTCCAGCGGTCCGGACTGTCGTTACTCCCGGACAGTTGTCGGTGCCGACCGGCGCAGTGTAGTTCACTGTCGCGCCTGACGGGCAAGTCGACGCGGCCGTGATATCCGCCGGACAACTAATTGTTGGAGGTGTCAAGTCGAGTGTTAGCGAGGCACTTTGACTAGCGGTGCCACAGCTATCGGTCGTCTCAACGCTGTAGGTGCCGGCATCGCTTGCCTGCACATTGCTAATTGACAGAGTGCTGACGTTGCCGGATGAAGTGATCGTTACTCGGCCGCCGAGATCGCCGTTGTTTAAAACTGTGGCGCCTTTCTTCCAAACGAAGGAGAAGGGTCCAATCCCGGAAGCCGTTGTGCTGAAACTAGCAATTGCACCGACACAAACGGGTTGGTCTGCAGGATCGCTCGTCGACGTGACGACGACTGTGAGTGTGGCAGCCGTGGTTGTTGCTGAGCCTCCGTCGCTTGTGAACACGGCGGCGCGGCTGCCGCGAATCTTCCCCTAACAACTAACATCGAAAGCGATCGTAATATCGCGCTCTTCACAACAACCTCTATCGTTAATCTCTCAACGGAGACGCGACTCGATGCTGTTGGATTGCGGCGAACACCGGCAACAACTGCGATTTGTTCCGTGAAGGTACGAACCTGCCAGCCGCAGCTGGTAGCACTTCCGAGTACAGCTTTGTAAGAAAGCTGGCATCCGGAACGCCACAGGACGGCAACGACAACCTTGCCGACTTCCAGCTGGTCACGACGACGCCAGCAACTCCGGTAGGTTCGACCGGGACACCAGGCCTGGGAGCGCCGGGTCCGGAAAATCTGGCAAGCCCGATCCAGCGAAACGCGACGATCAAGGCTAGTCTGATCGACACGGGTGTCGCCTCGTCGGCGTCGCCAAACCGGGTCCGTGATACCACTCCGGACATTCCTAACAACTCAACCTTCGGAACATTGGATTTCCGCAGGAAGTTCACCAACAACACGGGCGCTTCGGTTACGCGATTGCGCTTCCGGATTGTCGACGTAACGACGACTCCGCAACCGGCTGGAATAGCGGACCTGCGAGCGAGAAGTTCAGGCAATCTAACGGTCACGATCACTGGAGGTTCAATGATCAGTGTGATCGGCACCACGTTAGAGACACCGCCTGCTCAACCTAACGGAGGCGGACAGAATTCAACAATGTCCGCAGGAACAGTGACACTGGGAACTCCGGTCGCTAACGGGGCGTCCATCAACCTGCGCTTCCTTATGGGAGTGCAGCAAGGCGGTAGCTTCCGCTTCTTCATCAACGTGGAGGCGCTACCCTGAGGCAGGAGTCAGAAGTCAGGAGTCAGAAGGCGGTGAGCGAACCTCACCGCCTTTTGTTTTGTTTGTGGTCAGTTGTCAGTGGTCGGTGGTCAGGTTGTCAGTTGACAGTGGGCAGTGGTCCAAAGGCAGGAGGAATAGGCAGAAGGGAAGCAGCAGTAGTAGGCCGAAGGTTAGTGTGTCTTTGCACGGCCCAAATGAAAAATGGAAAATGGAAAATGTTCTGACACTCAAGTCAGAATGGCGAACGCCTACGTCGCCTTCTTCCTCCTGACTCCTGCCTCCTGACTCCTGTTTCAACTCTTCAGCGCCTGAGGTGCGGAGGTCGGTTCATCGGGAGAGCGGGAACCCTGGCTTAAAACAGCAGGACTAGCAAGTGGAGGCGGTGGTGGGTTGGCGACTAAAACCTCCAGCGCGTTGTCGATCACTTCATTGATTCGCGACACAAACACAAGCTCAAGGTCCGCACGTACGTCGTCTGGTATGTCTTCAACGTCAGCTTCATTGCGAGCGGGAATGATCAACCGGCGAATCCCCGCGCGATGCGCGGCCATCGCTTTTTCTTTCAGCCCGCCAATCGGAAACACCAGGCCCGAGAGAGTTATCTCCCCAGTCATAGACGTGTCGGGACGCACCCGCCTGCCCGTGTAAAGCGACGCTAAAGCCGCGGTGATCGTCACACCCGCGCTCGGTCCATCTTTGGGGATTGCTCCAGCGGGCACATGTAAGTGCACGCCGTAGTCCTTAAACATTTCCGGATTGATGCCAAACTCATTGGCGTGCGACCACAAGTAGGATCGTGCGGCACGAGCTGATTCCTGCATCACTTCCCCAAGCTGCCCGGTGATGGTAAGCCCACTGCCGCCCGGGAGAAGTGTCGCCTCGATGAATAGCACCTCACCGCCCATCTCGGTCCAGGCCATGCCAGTCGCTACGCCCGCAGGCAGTTCTTTCCGCGCCTGCTCAGGATAGAAACGCGGCGGGCCCAGGTACTCCGGTATCTGGGCAGCTGTCACGGTGACACTCTGCGCTTCACCTTTTGCGACTTTCAATGCCACTTTTCGAGCTACGCGCCCGACGTTGCGCTCGAGTTGCCGCACACCAGCTTCGCGTGTGTAGCGTCCGGCAATCAATTCGATAGCATCGTCGGAAATCTGCAGTTGCTCCGGCTTCAATCCGTTTTCTGTTGTCTGGCGCGGCACCAGGTAACGCTTGGCAATTTGCAGTTTCTCAGGGTCGCTATAGCCGGCGAGATTTATGACTTCCATGCGATCGCGCAACGGTGGCGGAATCGGGCCCATCTGGTTGGCCGTGGCGATAAAGAACACTTTGGAGAGATCAAACGGCAAATCCAGATAGTGATCACGGAAAGTGTTGTTCTGTTGCGGATCGAGAATCTCGAGCAGCGCGGCGGACGGATCGCCCCGGTAATCGTTCCCGAGTTTGTCGATCTCGTCGAGCATCATCACCGGATTGTTGACACCAGCGCGACGCAACGACTGAATGATGCGGCCCGGCATCGAGCCAATGTAGGTGCGGCGATGCCCGCGCAGTTCGGCTTCGTCGCGCATACCGCCAAGCGAAAGGCGCTCAAACTGCCGGCCCAGTGCCCGGGCGATCGAGCGACCAAGCGAGGTTTTGCCCACTCCCGGCGGTCCTACAAAACACAGAATCGGACTCTTCGTATCGGGACGCAGCTTGATCACCGCTAGAAATTCGAGAATGCGTTCCTTAACGTCATCAAGTCCAAAATGATCCTCGTCGAGTATTCGGCTTGCTTCAACCAGGTCCAGCTTGTCTTCTGAGGTCTTATTCCAGGGCAGCTCGATGATGTACTCAAGGTAAGTCCGAATCACGTGGTAATCAGGCGCGGCCGCGGGCAATCTCTCCAGCCGCTTCAACTCGCGATCGGATTCGGTGCGCACTTCCTCGGGTAAGTTCGCGGCTGCCAGTCGTTCGCGCAGCAGCTCGGCCTCCGCACGCTCGCCACCTTCGTCTTCTCCTAGTTCCTTCTGGATCGCCTTCATCTGCTGGCGCAAAACATAATCGCGCTGCGCTTTGTCCATCTCCGATTGCGCCTCGGTCGTAATCTTCGAACGCAACTGAATAATTTCCAGCTCCCGCGCGAGATAACCATGAGACAGCCGCAGCAACTCGTCGGCAGTGTCTGCTTCCAACATCTTCTGCTCTTGTTCCGTGCCCAGGTTCAGGATCGAACCAAGAAAATAAGCGAGGCGCACCGGCTCAACTGAACCCAACATTGCCACGCGAACTTCCGGCGGAACACCGGGCAGGAGGGCCAGCGCCTGCTGAATCATTGATTGGACATTCCGGCGCAGAGCTTCGACAGCTTCGGCATCCACAATTCGCGGTTCCGGAAGAATCTGCACTTTCGCGCGCAAGTAAGGTTCTTCCTGTTTCCACTCGATCACCTTAATCCGCTCAGTGCCTTGCGCAATGATGTGCATTGCGTCTTCAATGCGCTCCATCCGCTTGATCATTACCAGCGTGCCGATCTCATAAAGATCTTTCGGAGTCGCATCAGTTTCCGTGCTCTGTTCCCGCACGCTGATACAAGCAATTAGCTTTTCTTCCGTCGCCAGCGCGGCCTGCACCGCTGCGATGGAGCGGGGACGACCGATGGCGAGCGGCACAACTGTCTCCGGAAACAGGGTAGTGTTTAGCAACGGCAGCACTGCCAACTCAAACGGTTCTGCGGGAGCTGGCCTTGGTTCGGTTGGAGGGGGAGGCGGCGCCTCAGCCTTGGCTTTTTTAGGCGCTTCCGAAGTGTTGGTGGTCCCGGTTTTCTTGGGGTTTTCTGCCATGGTTTCGTCAGGCTCTCGTAGTCGGAATGACTACTTGCAACTCAGAGTGACTATCAAAAATCCGTCACGATAGTCTTGCTTGAGGGAGGACGAATCGAGTGGACAGGGGAAGTCGATGCGCTTCTCAAAGCGGCTATAGGTAATCTCCATCTGCTGGTAAGTGAAGCCTTCCCGATAGAGGGTGTCGCGGCGACAACCGCGCACTATCAAATGAGAATCTTGAAGAATCAGTTCCAATTCATCCGGACAAACTCCAGCGAGGTCGACTTTAACAACCCAACCTTCAGTGCCCTGATAGACGTCGGCGTTGGGATTCCAGAGACGCCCCGAGGGACGGACCTGGTTGCGCAAAGCCATCATGGAAAAGGCACGCTTTGGTTCGGGCATGCATTTAGGATAAGGGAAAATCGAAAAACAGGGAAACGCGGAAAGGGAAAACGAGACGCGGCGACGCGAAGAAAGGGAGACCGGATTCGAAGTCGCCCTTAATCAGAAAGGCCGCAATCAGGAAGGCCGCTAAGCTGAACGCCGTCCCCGTCTTTCATTCTCCGCGTCACCGTGTCTTGTGTCTCCGTGTTCTCCGGGTTTCCGCGTCTCCCTGTCTCCGCGTCGCTTTTAGTTTTCCACCTCCGCAACTATCTGCACGCGGCCGGTAATCTCGAGATTGCCTATCTCGATTGGAGTCGGAACGGATTTCTGGGCCATCATGGAACGACTTTCGGCCTCATACACCGGTCGGGGCCGCACGGTTCCCTCTTCCTGCACTTCCACAATGCGCACCACGCGCCCACCGAGCGCCTGCGCGATCACCTGAGCTTTGGACATAGCTTCTCGTGTGGCGAGGGTCAACGCCTCATCACGCGCCGGGCGATCTTTTCTCAATGTGAAGGACACGCCACCAATGTCGTTAGCGCCGGACTGCGCCGCTGCATCGATCACCGGGCCAACTTTGGTTAAATCGCCAATGATGACCGTCACTGTGTTGCGGGCTTCGTAACCCGTAATCGTTGGTGGCTGGTTTTCCCGGTAGATCCTTTGCGGCTGCAGACTGTAGCCTGATGTCTTAACTTCAGATCCCGCTCCGGCGGCACTCTTTAATGTTCGCACCACCGCATCAGTACGTTCGGCATTTTGCTGTTGGGCAGCAAGCGCGTTCTTGGCTTGAGTGACCACTGAGACTGTTAGTGTTGCGGTGTCAGGGAGGGCTTGCACGATCGAATCTCCGGAGACAATTACCCGCGTCACGCGCCGTTCGGGACCGGGCGCGATTTGATTGCCACCCTGGCTGGCTAGCGGTCTTAACGATTGCGCCTCGAACGGTGTGCCTTCCATGTAAACCGTCATGAGATCTTTCGTCTCGCCCGTCGCCTCCACCTCTACTCCTTCTTTAAACCATCCCTCGTTTTGAAAACGGTGGGCATTGAGCAGCAAAAACTTCTGGTCCTTATCCACAACTAGCCAGCCTCCTGCTTCGACAGTCCGCTGCAAGCGTCCGCGCACAGTCTGGACAAACTCGGTTGCCGTAGTTGCCGCAATAATAGGCCCCGCAAAAAAAGAAAGCAGCGCCAGCACGCCGCAAATAGTTAATAGTCTTTTCATAATTTCTTCCCCTCCCGCATTTGCTTTTCATTCTGCGCCGGGGAAGAGAAAAGTACTAGCGCCGGAATAAGAACGCCCCGGGATGTGATTCTTGCGGGCTCTTGAACTTCGAATGTATTCAGAGGGAGAGCTTTGTACTTGGAACTTGGAACTCCTGACTCCTGACTCCTGCCGTCCTACTACGCTTCGCCATCGTTACCGATGGCTTCGACAGGACAGCAAGTGAGGGCTTCTTCGCAAGCGGCCGTTTCTTCAGAGGTTTCCGGCTGTTTATAAACAAAGGAGTAACTGTTTTCGTCTGACCTCCGAAAACTATCCGGCGCGGTATCGCGGCAAACATCGCAATCGATACACGAAGAGTCGACATAATAAGCGCCGGGCTTGTTCTCTTTAACTTTATCGTTTCGATCTGGCAAACAAACAGCTCCGTATCATTAATCGTCATTAAGAACGCAAGACTTGCTTTTCTATCCGGACGTTCTAATTTTGAGCTTTGTTTCCTGAGCTTCGTACTTGGTTTTTATTGAGTCCTTACAAGATTAGATAAAGGGCGCAACCCACATAAACGAACAAAGTTCCAAAGTTCAAAGCACCAAACTCGTTTCTTATCAGGGATGCGTCATCTCTTCCGGCTTCACAAACTTGTCGAAATCCTCACCAGACAAAAACCCCAGCTCCACCGCGGCTTCGCGCAAACTAATCTTTTTTTGATGAGCATGTTTTGCGATCCCCGCTGCCTTGTCATAGCCGATGTGAGGATTCAGAGCCGTCACCAGCATCAGCGAGTTCTTCAGGTAATGGTCGATCTGCTCCCGATTGAGTTCGATGCCGGCGATGCAATACTCCACAAACCCATGGCAGGCGTCGTGAATCAAACGGATCGAATGCAGCAAGTTGTGAATCATTACCGGCTTGTAAACATTCAACTCAAAATGGCCCTGTGAACCCGCCATCGTAATAGCGACGTCATTTCCAAACACCTGCACCGAGACCATCGTCATCGCTTCACTCTGCGTCGGATTAACTTTGCCCGGCATAATCGACGAGCCTGGTTCGTTCTCCGGCAACACTAACTCGCCCAGGCCACAACGCGGGCCGGAAGCCAGCCAGCGAATATCGTTAGCAATTTTCATCAACGAAGCCGCGAGGGTCTTCAGCGCGCCACTCGCAAAGACAAGTTCATCGTGGGCGGAGAGCGCGGCAAACTTGTTGGGGTGCGACGTGAATGGCAGCCGCGTCAGCTCGGCAATTTTTTTAGCCGCGCGCTCGGCAAATTCCGGATGAGAGTTCAGTCCGGTGCCAACTGCCGTGCCGCCAATCGCCAGTTGCAAAAGCTCAGGTTGCACAGCTCTTAACCGATCCAGATTGCGAGCCACCAGATTCGCCCACCCGGACATTTCCTGACCCACTGTGAGCGGAGTTGCATCCTGCAAATGCGTGCGTCCAATTTTCACGACGTCTTTGAACTCCTCCGCCTTGGCCGCGATCGCGTCGTAAACCTGCTGGACGGCGGGAATAAGTTTTTGCCACTGCTCGGCAGCCGCTATGTACATCGCGGTGGGAAAAGTGTCGTTCGACGACTGCGACATGTTCACGTCATCGTTGGGATGCACCGGGGCCTTGCTGCCCATCACGCCGCCGGCAATCTCGATCGCGCGGTTCGAGATCACTTCGTTGGCATTCATGTTTGTCTGCGTCCCGCTGCCGGTCTGCCAAACGCGTAAAGGAAAATGTTCGTCGAGTTTCCCGGCGATTACTTCGTCGCTAGCCTGCGCGATCAGCTTGGATTTGTCCGCGGAGAGTTTGCCCAGATCCTCATTAACGAGGGCCGCGGCTTTTTTCAGAATCCCCAGCGCCCGGATCATCTCGCGTGGCATCTTGTCGTCGCCGATATTGAAATGAAGCAAGCTGCGCTGGGTTTGGGCGCCCCAGTAACGATCGGCGGGCACCTCGATCGCGCCCATTGAATCGGTTTCCGTCCGGGTTTGTTTCACGTCAGTAGCTTGTTGCGACATGGGAAAGTGGCTCTCTCTTAAAAGGCGGTGCGGTAGGCCGATCAATGATAGCACTGACCGCGAAAGGTTTCAGGTTTAAGGTTTAAGGTTTAAGGTTTCGGGTCTCGGCTCTCGAGTCCCAGGTCTACGGTCTCAGGTCTACACACATTTCACCGCTAAGACACCAAGGCGCAAAGACGCAAAGGAAGATTAGGCATGTCCCTACACGTTGCGAGTTTCGCGTTCTGGGTTGTTGCAAGTTTCGGGTTTTGGATTTTTGACAGCCAAGGTCTAATCGCTCAACTCTTGTGTAGACCTTTCTCTGCGTCTTGGCGACTTGGCGTCTTGGCGGTGAAATGATCGGCGTCTTGGCGGTGAAATGCCTAACACTTGAGACGAGACTTGAGACCTGAGACTTGTAGGCTTAGAATGCAGCCTCCCCCTTCTTCCTCCACGGTTAATGAATTAGCCAGGCTGAAACTATGCCCCTGTCCACCACAGAAGCTGCATTGCTCGCAGCGATTGTTGAGTCGTCTGATGACGCGATCATCAGTACCGATCTGACGGGCACTATTGCCAGCTGGAACAAAGGTGCAGAACGCATCTTCGGCTATACCACCGCCGAGACCATTGGACGATCCTTCACAATATTGATACCCGCTGACGGCTTTGACGAACAATCCCAAATTCTCAAAGAAGTCTTAAAAGGTAAGCAGGTCGAACACTACGAAACGGTGAGACAACGCAAAGACGGTAGTCTAATCGATATCTCGCTCACTATCTCTCCGTTAAAAGATGAGACGGGTAACATTGTCGGTGCGGCAAAAATTGCGCGCGACATCAGTGAACGTGTCAAACGCGAGAAGCAGATCCGCTACCAGGCTCGCTTATTGAACGCTGTCGAACAGGCAGTGATCGCCATCGACCTCAACGGCAAGATTCTCTCCTTGAACTCCTTTGCCGAGTGGCTCTATGGCTGGCTGGAAGAGGAAGTGATCGGTAAGAACTTTCTGGAGATCATCTCAGCACCCGATCCCCAGCAGCAGACTGACGAGATATTTTCACGAATTCACCATGGCGAAAGTTGGTCAGGTGAGTTGCGCGTGTTGAGCAAGGACCAGTCGGAATTCTTGGCAATGGTAACGCATTCGCCAATTCATAACGATCACGGTCAACTAATCGGCGTGGTGGTAGTCTCGCGCGACATCACTGCCCACAAGCAGGCTGAACAGGAACATGCCAAGCTACTGGAAAGCGAACGCCAGGCGCGCGCTGAGGCCGAAGAAGCCAACCGTATTAAGGATGAATTTCTGGCAACGATCTCTCACGAGCTACGGAACCCCTTAAATGTAATCCTGGGTTATTCCGAAGTTTTAATCCGCAGCCAGGAAGCGATCGATTCTGAATTCGTGCAACGGGCCGCAGAAATCCTCCGGCGCAATGCGATTGCCCAAGCACAGCTTGTCAGCGACCTGCTTGATCTCTCGCGGCTACAGCTGGGCAAGTTTTCTCTGAATCGTCAGGTTGTTTCACTTACAAAAACGATTAACGACGCTGTTGAGACGGTTCGGGACGAAGCCGAGGCCAAAGGACTCGAAGTCAAAATTGAAATGTCGAACGAACTTGTTTTCGTTGATGGCGATCCCCTGCGCATGGAACAGATCGTTTGGAATTTGCTGAATAATGCCGTGAAGTTCACACCTTCCGGCGGCACGGTAACGGTTAAGCTGGCTAAGAAGAATGGATTTGCTCAGTTCGCCGTGGCGGACACGGGTCAAGGAATCGAACCGAAATTCCTGCCTCATGTTTTCGAAATTTTTCGCCAGGCCGACGCGACAATTAGCCGGCGTCACGGTGGCATGGGCATTGGTCTGGCCCTCGTGCAGCAATTGGTTCAACTGCAAGGAGGGTCTGTCTCGGTTTCATCAGGTGGCGCGGGCCGCGGCGCAGAATTCACGATCAGCGTTCCTGTAACTACGGACGCAGCCGAACCGCGCAAGACTGGCGGCCTCGTGCAGCCGAATGCGTTGACCGGGATGCGCATTCTTGTTGTAGACGATTCGGCTGACACTGTGGACATGCTGCGCACGTTGTTGGAGATGGATGGTGCGATGGTCAGCACCGCCGGTGGCGGACCAGAAGCGCTTGAAATACTCGAGCGGGAATCGTTTGACGTGATCCTCTCCGACATTTCAATGCCGGGCATGGATGGTTTTGAACTGTTGAGTCGTTTGCGGAAATTACCGAGTGGCCGAGACGTTCCGGTTCTTGCTCTCACCGGATTTGGCCGAGCTGAAGATGTCGAGCGGGCGAAGTCAGTAGGATTCTTTTCGCATATCACCAAACCAGTCGATGTCGGCGCCATCGTCGCCATGCTACAAAAACTTCCCGCGCGTACCAACGCCAGTTAATTTGAACTCGTCGGTGCGCCGGATTCTTTCCAGGCTTTCCAGCCACCGGCTATTGACCACGCATTCGTGTAACCCATCCTTTGCAAAATGTCGGCGACGAGGGCGGAACGGTAGCCGCCGCCGCAGTAGAGAATCAATTCGGCAGACTTGTCAGGCACCTCATTTTCGATATCGCGTTCGATAATCCCCTTCCCTAAATGTTTTGCGCCCGCCACGTGCCCCGCCAGCCATTCATTGTCTTCGCGTACGTCGATGAGTTGCACCTTTTGATCTGCCGCGAGACGCGCGCGAGTGTCTGCTACAGAAATCTCACGCACACGGCCCTTTGCGTCGTTTACCAGTTTAAGAAAGCCTTCGGAATGTTTCACAACTCAAGTCTCACACATTTCACCGCCAAGACGCCAAGACGCAGAGACGGAAAGGAAGATTGGGCGTTTGGTTGCGCGTTTGGAGTTCAAGTTTGCAATCTGCCAAGGCCAGAACTGCTCGACCTCACCGCTTAAGACTCTCTCTGCGTCTTGGCGACTTGGCGTCTTGGCGGTGAAATGTGTGAATTTTGGCAGCGCATTTCTCGAACTACCGCCGAATGATTATAATGCCTGTCTCTAAGAACGCACCAAATCGGAAACGAGAACAGGTGACAAGGTAAAGGCACTTGTCTAGTTACTCGTGACTCGTCACGGAGGAATTCTACTAAGTTGTCTACCGAACAGTTTGACGTAACGATCATCGGCAGTGGGCCGGGTGGTTATGTGGCGGCGATTCGCGCTGCCCAGCTAGGTCTGAAAACCGCGATCGTTGAGAAAGACAAACGCCTCGGCGGTACTTGCACTCTGCGCGGCTGCATCCCGACCAAACAATTGCTGATGTCGGCGCACGTCTATGAACAGATGCAGCACGCCGCCGATTTTGGCGTCGAAGCCTCAGGCATCCAGCTCGCCTTTGCGAATGTTCAGAAACGAAAAGACAAGGTTGTGATGAAAAACTCAAAAGGTATTGAGTACCTGATGAAGAAAAACAAGATCACAACCTTCAGCGGCACTGGCAAACTTGCCCTTCCGGGGAAAGTTGAGGTCACCTCAGCCGACGGGAAAAAAGAAACTATCAATACCAAGAACATCATCCTCGCGACCGGATCAGTTGTGCGACCCATTCCCGGATTTGAAACCGACGGCGCGCACGTCGTTAGCAGCGATCACATTCTGGAGTTGAAAGAAGTCCCGAAGTCGCTGATCGTCATGGGAGCAGGGGCGGTGGGCGTTGAGTTTGCTTCAGTCTATTCGCGCTTTGGCGCCGACACGACAATCGTGGAATTGATGCCGCGCCTCCTGCCACTCGAAGATGAAGAAGTTTCCAAAGAGCTGGAAAAGTCTTTTCGCAAACGCGGAATCAAGTCGCAGCTCGACACGAAGCTCGAAAAGCTCGAGAAAACAGACAGTGGCGTGGTCGTAACTGGGAGGACTTCCAAGGGTGAAGCAGTCCGGCTGGAAGCCGAGATGCTTTTAGTCGCTGTCGGTCGCATGCCGTACACGGAAGGCCTGGGACTGGAAGGGACTAAAGTCAAACTCGAAAAGGGCGCGGTCCAAATCGATGAATTTCAGCAAACGGGAGAGAAAGGAGTGTATGCGATTGGCGATATCGTGCCGACTCCCTGGCTCGCGCATCTTGCTTCGAAAGAAGGAATTGTTGCCGTCGAGCACATGGCGGGACACAAAGACGTTAGGCCGATCAACCTCCGCCTGGTTCCCAACTGCACTTACTGCGATCCGGAAGTTGCCTCCGTCGGATTAACGGAAGCGAAGGCCAAAGAGATGGGTTACGACGTGAAGCTGGGCAAGTTTCCCTTTTCCGCTTCCGGCAAAGCGCGAATCCTCGGAGAAGAAGAAGGCTTCGTAAAGCTTGTTAGCGAGGCGAAGTATGATGAGATTCTGGGCGTGCATATCATCGGCCCGCACGCGACCGAGCTGATCGCCGAAGCGTGTGTGGCGATGCAACTCGAGTCGACCGCGGACGAACTGGGTCGCACAATGCACGCGCACCCAACCGTCTCGGAAGCGATCATGGAAGCTGCCGAGGGCGTGCATGGTCTAACAATCCATATCTAGGACGATGATCTAAAGGCAGATGGATCAGCCACTACAAAAATCGGAAGCAAAAGATCCGCGCCGGCGCCGCCGGCGACCGCCGCACTCCTCGGCGCCAAACCGCGGCCCGCGCGTTTTCACAAAGTATGCTCCACGGAAAGCCGCTGAGGGCAAGGAACTCTCATGCACGAAAGAAACAACACTTAAGCCTGAGCAGTTGTTGGAGCTCTACCGTTATCTAAAACTGACGCGACTGGTAGAGGAACGGCTCGTTAACCTTTACCGCCAAACGAAAGTTGTTGGTGGCGTTTTTCGCTCGCTCGGTCAGGAAGCGACCGCCGTCGGCACTGCTTATGCGCTCCAGCCTCGCGACTTTATTACGCCTCTGATTCGCGATCTGGGCGCAGTGTTGGTCAAGGGGATTCGGCCGCGCGAAATCTTCGCGCAGTACATGGCGAAAGCCTGGGGACCTTCGGGCGGCCGCGATCTCAATATTCACTTCGGCGACATGGAGAAGGGATTTGTCGGTCCGATTTCGCATCTCGGCGACATGATTCCCGTGATGACGGGCGTTTTACTTGGCGCTCGGTTGAAAAAACAACAGCTTGTCGCGATCGCTTACATTGGAGACGGCGGCATGAGCACGGGGGCTTTTCATGAAGGCCTTAATTTCGCCGCCGTGCAACGCTTACCCTTGATCGTCGTCGCCGAATATAATCACTACGCTTATTCGACGCCGACAGCTTTGCAGACAGCGGTAAAAGACCTTGCGGAAAAGGCTGCCAGCTACGGCATTCCCGGACACATTGTGGACGGCAACGACGTTGTCGCCTGTTATGAGACCACGCGACGCGCTGTCGAATTTGCGCGACGCGGCGGCGGTGCCGTGCTGATCGAAGCAAAGACCTATCGACGTAAAGGACACGCCGAACATGACGATCAGCGCTATGTGCCACCGTCGGAAATCGAATGGTGGGAAAAGCACAACGATCCAATCGATCGGTACGAGCGCTACCTTACTGAGTGTGGCGTTGCCGACAAGAGCAAGTTGGAAGAGATAACTGCTGAGGTGGTGCGCGAGATTGAGGAAGATTGTGATTGGGCCGAGAGCTCGCCGATGCCCGAGCCCGAACAAGCAGCTTACCGCGTGTTTGATAACGACATCGTACCACCAGCGCTGCGACCACAGTTGTTGGAAAGTTAATCACTGATCACGGGCGTCTCGCCCGCAATTAGCGCGAAAGCGCAAAAGGGAGTCGAACATGGGAACTGATGAAAAGTCGGGACAAGCTACCTCTCAGGCAGTGGACGATCGAGGAACCAGCGAGGCCGAAGGTCGAGCACTACTACAGCGCTTACGCGACGCAGCCTTTGAAGGAAGTGATGAGAAATTTGCCATTGTGCTCGGGCGACCCGCTGAAGAAGTGAGGGAGATGATTAGTGGCGCCGCGACGATCGATGACGACGTAGTGATGAAAGCACGCGGGATAGCGAAAGAACGCGGAATCGAGATTGAATAGATATTCGAACTTTGAACTTGGTGTTTTGAGCTTTGAACTTTGTTTGAGTTACGCGAATTGAACTGGTACAGATGATCAGCAAGTTTCGGTAGCGAACAAACATAAGATCTGAATGTCCACCGCAATCAAGAAAGAGCATAAATCAGCACGACCCGAACGTGGCGGTCTTGTCACACTTGTCGAAGCTATCCGCCAGGGTATCTGGGAAGAAATGGAACGCGACCCGTCTGTCTTCGTCATTGGCGAAGACGTTGGCGCTTACGGCGGAGCCTTCAAGGTTACCGACGGTCTCATCGATGAGTTTGGCGAGGGCCGCGTCGTCGACACGCCAATCTCAGAAGGTGCAATCGTCGGCGCTGCCTGCGGAGCAGCTTTGATGGGCATGAGACCGGTGGCGGAGTTTCAGTTCATCGACTTCATTTCCGCCGGCTTTGATCTCCTGACGAACTATGCCGCCAAGTCGCGTTATCGTTGGGGCGGAGGAATTGCCGCCGTGTTCCGCGGGCCGTGTGGCTCGGGATTGCGCACCGGACCGTTTCACTCGCTAAACCCGGAAAGCTTTTTTCTCAATACGGCGGGGTTGAAGATGGTCGAGCCATCGACCGCATACGATGCGAAAGGTTTGATCCACGCCGCGATTCGCGATCCCGATCCAGTCCTTTATTTTGAACATAAAAAACTCTACCGCCTGCCGCGCCTGCGCGAGGAAATTCCGGCGGACGACTATATCGTCGAGATCGGCAAGGCCCGCACAGTGCGAGCGGGACGCGATCTGACGATCATTACTTTCGGGGCGATGGTGCTGACCGCTCTTGATGCCGCCGAGGAACTCGAAAAAGAAGGGCTTGATGTCGAGATTATCGATCTGCGCACTTTAGCCCCGCTTGATCGACCGGCAATCCTGGAGAGCGTGAAGAAGACCAGCCGGGCCTTGATTCTGCACGAGGCATCACAAACCGGAGGCATCGGCGGCGAGATCGCGGCGTTGATTAGTGCCGAAGCCTTTGAATGGCTCGATGCGCCGGTTCTGCGCCTGGCTTCGATCGATACCCCAGTTCCATACTCACCACCGCTGGAAGATTATTACTTGCCGCAAGTGAAAGATGTGGTCGCTGCCGCCCGCAGATTGGCAGCCTATTAATCATTAACGGAGGAGACAGCAATGCCGAAATATTTGATCGAACGAGAGATTCCTGGCGCCGGTGATCTTACGAGTGAGCAGCTACAGGGCGTGGCGCAAACGTCATGTAATGTCTTGCGGGAAATGGGTCCGCAGATTCAATGGGTCGAGAGTTACGTGACAGGCGACAAAGTTTATTGCGTGTACATTTCGCCCAACGAAGAAATGATTCGCGAGCATGCACAAAAAGGCGGGTTCCCCGCGAACCGAATTTCAGAAATCAAGACGGTTATTGATCCGACTACTTCTGAAGAGAAAGCCCAGTCGGCGGTGGTGTCCTAATTTCTGTAGGGGCGGCACTCTGTGGCCGCCCTGTGTTTGGTATCCAAGGGCGCCCACGGAGGGACGCCCCTACATCTGTTTTCAATTAGGGCCCAGAGTATTGGAGCAATCATGGCAACTGAAGTAGTTATGCCGCAGATGGGTGAGTCCATCGCGGAAGGGACCATCACGAGGTGGCTGAAGAAGGTTGGCGAGCACGTCGATCGTGACGAGCCCCTGTTTGAAATCTCGACCGATAAGGTTGACGCTGAAATTCCTTCACCTGCCGCCGGCACCCTGACAGAAGTTCGCTATAAAGAAGGTGACACGGTGGAAGTCAATACAGTCGTGGCTGTCCTCGATGGCGCTGCAGCGGGTAACGGTTCCGCGGCTTCCGCTCCAGCTCCTGCAGCGAAAGCCGAGCCAGAAGCTAAGGTAGAAACGAAACCCGAGGCGCCGGCTCCAGCACCAACAGCGACTGCACCAACTCCGGCAGCTCCTCCAAAGTCTGTAGCACCGCCCGCTGAGCCTGCAACCCCAGCACCTGCCGCTGCAGTTGCCGAAGCCGCCGATGCGACGACGGCCGAAACTCCCGCTACCGAAAGCGTGAAGACTTCGGGCACAGCGAGTGTGGAAGAACTGCGTCGCACAAAATCGAGCCCCCTCGTGCGCAAGATAGCGAAAGAGCACGGAGTTGACGTTGGCAGTCTGGAAGGAACGGGATTAAGTGGGCGCGTAACAAAGAACGATATTCTCAGTTTCATCGAATCGGGAGCGCCGGCGCCGGCTGCGAGGAGCGCGGCAAGCCCGGCTCCGGCGCGAGATATTCCCGCGCCGCCGCCCATGAAACCGGGAGAGGGCGATCGCGTCGAACAGATGAGTGTGATGCGCAAGAGGATTGCGGACCACATGGTCCTGTCGCGGCGCACCTCCGCCCACGTCACGACGGTTTACGAAGTCGACATGTCAGCCATCGCAAAATTGCGGGAGCAACACAAAGACTCGTTTTTCGAACGGACTGGTACCAAGCTCACGTACATGCCGTTTATTTTCCAGGCTGTGACCACAGGCCTGCGCCAGTTTCCTATTTTTAACGCGCAGGTCAGTGGCGATCAAATAATCTACAAACGCGACATCAATCTGGGAATGGCGGTCGCGCTGGACTGGGGCTTAATTGTTCCCGTAATCAAACGCGCCGACGATCTCTCGATCTCCGGTCTAGCACGTGCCGCAAATGATCTTGCAGATCGGGCACGCACAAAGCAGTTGAAGCCGGACGAAGTGGGCGGCGGCACGTTCACGATTACAAATCCCGGAGTCTTTGGCGGTCTCTTCGGAACCCCGATTATCAATCAGCCGCAGCTCGCGATCCTCGGTGTTGGCAAAATTGAAAAGCGCGCCAAGGTAATCACTTCGCCGGAAGGCGACGACTACATGGCGATCCGCTGGATGGCGTATTTCGCGCTTAGCTTCGATCACCGTGTGATTGACGGCGCCGATGCTGAACGCTTCCTCGCATTCATTAAGGAACAATTGGAGGCCGGAGAATTCTCGATCTAGATCAGGGGTAGACCAATCAAAATTCTGTTTTGCAAATCGCGGCGGCATACCTGCTTAATGGTTTTGTCACCGCGTTTTTGTAATTAAGGTGTTACTTATTGCGATCAAGTAGCGATTCGATGAAGAATGAAGCGAACGCTGGAAAACGTCTTGACTTAAGGTCCGCTTCCGACTAGAAATGAGGACCTAACGTTCAATGCGGACAAAGATTAGAAGATTTCATCGTCATGTGTTGACGATTTTCGGCTCGCATCTCTGTGGGTCACCCACTTTCGAAGATAAGGAGATAGGTTTCTATGGCAATCCCGAAGTTTAAGATGTTTTCCTTGCTGATGTTGGTTATGGGCCTGATGCTGGTAACAGCACCTGTAGCTCTCTCGCAGGGCAACACAACAGTTAGCTCACGCACAGTAGCCAGCGGCGAGAAGATGAAGATCAAGGGCGTGGTAACGCGGCGCGATGCTGATACGTTCACCGTGCGTGACAACAACGGCGTCGACACGATTGTGCAGTTGACTGACAGAACCAGTGTGAAAGCGAAGGGTGGTTTCCTTCGCAGTGGCGCAAACTATGCCCAGACGCAGATTCTCCGCGGACTGAACCTCGAGGTCGAGGGCCGCGGCAGTTCAAACGGTGAGCTCGTAGCCGAGAAAGTTCGATTCAATGAATCGGATCTAAGAGTTGCTCGTGCCGTGGAATCACGTGCCGCGCCCCTAGAGGATCGAGCTACTACCACTGAAACAAAACTTAGCCAGGTTGAGCAGAATGCGCAGCGTCTCTCCGGTCAGCTGGATGAGTTGGCGGCCGTGGCCAACACTGCCAAGGGTGGCGCTCGTGCCGCTCAGGAGACTGCGGATGCTGCAGTCGCAGGGGTGAATGCTACCAACGATCGCATTTCGGCTTTGGACGATTATGAGCCGCAAACTGTTGCGGCTGTGAACTTCCGTTCCGGCAGTTCGGTGTTGACCAAAGACTCGAAAACTACGCTCGATGATGTTGCTACGAAGGCACTGAACTCCAAGGGTTATGTGCTTGAGATTTCGGGCTTCACAGACACAACCGGAAGCGTGAACCGCAATCGCGCGCTGAGCCAACGTCGGGCCGATACGGTAATTCGTTACCTGATCGAGACTCACAATATTCCGCTCCGCCGCATTGTGACGCCTTATGGTTATGGCGAAACGAATCCGGTGGCCGAGAATAATACTCGTGATGGCCGCGCGCAGAATCGCCGGGTCGAAGTAAAACTGCTGGTCAACAAAGGCCTGATTCAGTCATCGCCTTCAATGACGACGAGCAGCCCGACAGGAAATTAGTGTGATCGAGTAGCCACGGGAGATGCAACTCTTTTCTCCCGTAGCTAGTTAGTTGCCATGAATCATGCCGTCGCTCAACACGACGAATTGAAGTAACATGCTTGGCCAGCAGACGGCGGCATGAGGATTGGCGAGATGAACATTAAACCCAGGGGAAAACATTTGAGGCCAGTGCTGCTTTGGGCAGCGCTGGCTCTTTTTTTCTACATCAGTCCCGCGGCGGCCCAGCGGCTGAAAGACTTGCCGGCGCCTCCCGCTCCTCCCAGACTTAAGCCAACGCCAACTCCCACTCCGGTACCGCCACCGAAAGACGAAGATGTCGACATAATCCGCGTGAGCTCGAACCTGGTGATGGTTCCGGTCTCCGTGGTGGATACCAACAGCCAGCCAGTGCTGGGTTTGCAAGTCACAGACTTTCGCGTGTTGGAACAAGGGCGTGAGCAGCAACTAACAGACCTGGGCAATCCCGATCAGGTGCCTCTGGACATCGCGATTCTTTTTGATATTTCCAGTAGCGTCAGCGAGAAGGTTTTTTTTCAGTTCCAACAGAAAGCGGCTGCGAGTTTTCTCCGCCAGGTCATGAAGCCCTCTGACCGGGCTGCAATTTTTACGATTGCCGATCAACCGTTGCTGGTGGCGCCTTTGGCCCCGGCGGAATCGGCAGCGATAAAGCTCCAACAGATTCCTGCAGCAACGACACGGGTGCCTACAGCCTTCTACGACACGGTTGGGGCAGCAGCAAAATATCTAACGGAGAAATCTGAAGACCGTCACCGCCGGGTAATTCTTGTGATCTCGGATGGTGATGATAACTTCAGCAATTTGGTGAGAGATATGACGAAGGCGGAATATGAGGCAGGTAAGAAGGGTTTAGAGACGCCTGCCGGCGCCAAGCGCAGTTTGGATACGCGCCGCGCACGCGCCGTCATCGAAACACAAAAGGCAGTTCAGCAAGCAGATGCGGCCTTCTATTCAATCAATCCTGGTGGGCCGTCGGTGCGTCTCAATCTGATCAGCACGCGCGCGCAAACTGCGATGGAGTCGATCGCTGATTCCACGGGCGGCAATGCTTTTGTGCCCGACGGTGAGCAGCATCTGGAGCGGGTTTTTAATGAGATTGCGGCAGAATTGAGAGGACAGTATCTATTGCAGTACTACTCGAATTCGCAGACGGGACTGGAGTTCCGAAACATTAAGGTTTCAATTCCCGCGCGTGCTCAGTTACGGGTGCGCGCGCGGCAAGGTTATTACCCGAAAAAAGCCTCAAGTCCGTAGTTTCAGGTTTCAAGTCTCATGTTCAACTTGGAACTTGAAACCTGAAACATTGAACTAACTATCGCATCTCTAGTAGCACATCCGTCAGTCGATTAACGACGTCGATTAGCGATCTTCCGGCCCTATCAAATTGATTTGCCGCAGCCTGCTCTTCAGCAGCAGCCGCGCCTGAGGCAACTCCTGCCAGCCTGGTGTAGTAGCGTCGCAACTCCATCGTCGAGCTGAACTCAGACTCGAGCTGATCAAGACCCTCACGCACCTTCCGAATGCTCGTGCGCACCGTTGCCTTGTTCTGCTTGGCTTGATCCAGGATTGCCGGCGATGCTTCGTTGCGACGCGCCGCATCATCCACGCCCTCCAATCCCTTAGCGACGCCGCCCAGGACATAGATAAAGCGAGTCAGCGTCTTTATTTGTTCGGCCACGCGACCGGCGCCGGCGGTTCGCTTGTCGGTTAGCGATGTAGTTGTTGAGCGACCCGGAGTTGTTTTACGGCCGCGTGTCTGTCCCAGCGTAGTGGACGGAATCAGAATGGTGGCAACAAGCAGAAAAAGAGTGGTTCGTTTCAAGGTGTGCTCTCCTTGGATTTCATCTGCGTTAACTTTATTGGGTATGCCAAGGTATGCCTCGCGCGGCGTGACAGTCAAGTAAGGTAGTCAGTCGTCCCTTGTTGGTGGTCTGGTCAGTTGTCAGTTGTCAGAGCCCGCTATCTAAGTCCGCTTCCAATCTACGCTACTTAACTACTGACAACTGACAACTGACCGCATTCAACAGTATGATGTTGTACCAACCCATGATGGTGATGAAAAAAGAACTCGTTATACGACGCCTCGGGCGTATGGATTACGAGGCTGCCCTCGCGCTGCAGAAGGAAACTGAGCGCGCTGTGCAAACCGGCCGGCAGCCCGACACCTTGCTGCTGCTCGAACATCCGCACACACTCACCATTGGCCGGCGCGGAGATAATTCGGGCATTCTGTTGCCCGCTGCCTCATTGGCTGAGCGTGGTGTTACAGTTTTTGAAACCAATCGCGGCGGCAAGCTCACCTATCACGGTCTGGGCCAGATTGTTGGCTACCCGATTATCAATCTGAGCCCAGATCGCGAAGATGTGCATCGCTTCGTCCGCGATCTTGAAGAAGTTTTGATCCGGACGATGGCTGATTTTGAAATAGCGGCTTTCCGCATCCCAGGTTTGACGGGGGTCCACACTGAGCTGGGAAAGGTGGCAGCTATCGGAGTTCACATTGCTCGCTGGGTAACCACGCACGGATTCGCCTTGAATGTGAACACCGATCTTAGTTACTTCGATTTGATCATTGCCTGCGAGGGAGAACCGGTAAGTTCGATGCAGAATTTATTGGGTCGAGAGCTTGCATTAAGCACAGTGGAAGATAGGATAGTTACTCACTTTGGAGAGGTATTCGATCGCGAACCAGTCTAGTGTGCGCAAACTATCCGATTTACCGCCAAGAAGCCAAGTCGCAAAGGCGGCAAAGACGCAGAGACGCAAAGGACACAAGACGGCCACTGAGTCCGGTGAAGTGCTTAATCGATTCGTTACCTTTATGTTGCCCGGTAGTTGCAAACAGCCATCAATGGGCTTGCCGAAGGCGCATGGTTGATTGTGGACTTTGCTTATTCGCTACGGGCTAATCGTCAATCGCCAATAGTCAACAGATGCTTACGCTCGACCTAATCAAAGAAGCCGCTGCACGAATCAAGTCGCACATCCATCGCACGCCTGTGCTCAGGTCGCGCTCTTTTAACAGCCTCGCGGGTAAAGAAGTGTTCTTCAAGTGCGAGAATGTGCAACGCGCCGGTGCCTTCAAGATCCGCGGCGCCACTAACAAAATTCTTTCACTGACGGCGGACGAGAAGACGCGCGGTGTCGTTGCGTTTTCCTCCGGCAACCATGCACAGGCAGTAGCGGTCGCTGCGCGTGAAGCGAATGTGCGGGCCGTCGTGGCCATGCCTGACGATGCGCCCAAAGCGAAAGTGGCGGCTACCCGTGAGTATGGCGCGGAAATAGTTTTTTACGATCGGCAGACCCAGGATCGCGAAGCAGTTGCGTTTGAGATCGCCACGCGCGACGGCCTGGTGATGGTGCCGCCTTATGACGACTACCTGGTGATGGCCGGTCAGGGAACGGCCGGCTTGGAACTGTTGGAAGAAGTCCCGGATCTCGACTGCGTCTTAACGCCTTGTAGCGGTGGCGGACTCTTCGCCGGCGTCGCGAGTGCCGTTAAAGGCATCAATCCCAAAATTCAATGCTTCGCAGTCGAACCAGAGACTGGCGACGACACCAGGCAATCATTTCTTAAAGGGGAGCGCGTTACAGTTCCGCCGCCGCCAACAATCGCAGACGGCTTGCGCGTGCAATCGCCCGGAAAGCTGACTTTTCCGATCCTGCAGCAGACGGCAGAAGATGTATTGACGGTCTCAGATGCGGAGATTGTCAGCGCAATCAAGTACATGCTCTTCCGCATGAAACTTTTGGTTGAGCCTTCTGGAGCGGCGGCGGCGGCCGCGGTAATGCAGCGCAAATTGCCGCCCGAAAGCCGTCGCGTTGGTGTGATCTTATCCGGGGGGAATATTGATCCGCACGCCCTCGCTGCCCTCCTAAGCGGAGCTGAGGGTTGATCTGAAAAACCGGGTGGCGAGTGTAGGGGCGTCCCTCCCTGGGCGCCCCGATGTTGTCCTCCGTGCGTTTCCAATGAAAAAAGAGGGGTGGCCACGGCGGGCCACCCCTACGAATCGCTCAATGCGCTTTCGCACAGCCGGATGTTAGAATGCCGCCTAAGCAGTCAATACAGGAGTTATATCTTTGGCCCGCGAATTAAACGTCATTAGCAATACGCCCAAACCGCGACAGCCCAAACCGGAATGGCTGAAAATCCGGCTGGGCGATCCCACCAATCAGAACAATGTTTTGAAACTGATTGAGGGCCTTAACCTGCACACTGTCTGCCAGGAAGCCCGCTGTCCAAACATCTTCGAATGCTGGTCGGATCGCACGGCGACCTTCATGCTGGGCGGAGACATCTGCACGCGCCATTGCGGTTTTTGCGCGGTGGGCAAAGGGCAGCCCGGCTCACTTGATCGGGAAGAACCTCGTCATGTAGCGGAAGCTGTGCGACATCTGGACCTCGCGCACACCGTGATCACTTCAGTTAATCGCGACGATCTAACGGACGGTGGCGCCGCGCACTGGGCTGCGACAATTCGCGAGGTGCGCGCGCTAAATCCGCAGTGTAAGATCGAAGTCCTGATTCCTGACTTCAACGGCGACGAAGCCGCGCTCAATACCGTACTTGATGCGCAGCCCGACGTGCTCAATCACAACACTGAAACCATTGCCCGGCTTTACCGCCGCGTGCGTCCCGACGCGGTTTACCAACAATCGCTTACTTTGTTACGGCGGGCCGCAGAGCGGCGCGATAGTGAGAAGCGCGGCATGCTTACGAAGAGCGGTATCATGGTCGGGCTGGGCGAAGAGTTCGACGAAGTTGTTGCACTGATGAACGACCTGCGCGCGGTTTCGTGCGATATCATGACCATCGGACAATATCTGCAACCCTATGAGAAGCGCTTGCCGGTGGAGCGCTATGTCACGCCACAAGAGTTTGAGCGCTGGCGCGGGATTGGGATGGAGCTGGGATTTCATCATGTGCAATCGAGTCCCCTGACTCGCTCCTCTTATCACGCCCGGCAACAAGCGGAAGATGGAGTCATCCCGGCACCAGAACTTTTACCCGCGGAAAACTTTGCCAATTAAGCCTCTCGCGAAGCCTTCCAAACTTTACTGGGCTTTGGCTCCCGTCTTACCTCTCTTATTCGGCTAGGTAGAATTTACGAAACTTTTATGAAAGCTGTTGTCTTCAAACAACATGGCGGACCCGAAGTGCTCGAGTATCTTGATGTGCCGGCACCTTCGATCAAGCCTGATGAAGTTTTGATTGGAGTCAAAGCCTGCGCTTTGAATCATCTTGATGTTTGGGCTCGTGGTGGCTTGCCCGGAATCAAGATTCCCTTGCCACACATCCTCGGAAACGACATCGCGGGCATAGTTAGAGAGGTTGGGCCACTCGTGAACTGGGTCAGTGTGGGCGACGAGGTGATGGTGCAACCGGGGGTTTCCTGCGGGCACTGTGCCGAGTGTCTTGGTGGCCGCGATAATTTCTGCCGCGACTACGATATTCTGGGTTATCGCCGGCCGGGTGGTTACGCGCAGTTTGTGGCGGTGCCGGGTGTGAATGTCATTCGCAAACCAGTCAGTTTGAGCTGGGAAGAAGCGGCTGCTTTGCCGCTTGTCACCGTGACCGCCTGGCACATGCTCGTGACGCGTGCCGAGGTGCAGCCAGGCGAAGACGTTTTGATTCACGCGGCCGGAAGCGGAGTAGGTTCAATCGGTATTCAAGTGGCAAAACTTCGGGGCGCGCGCGTGATCGCGACGGCCGGGGCAGACGACAAACTCGCGAAGGCAAAAACGCTGGGCGCGGATGAAGTAATCAACTATCGCAATGAAGATTGGCCGCAACAGGTAAAAGCTCTCACGAACCGTCAAGGCGTGGATGTGGTTTTCGAACATACAGGCGCCGCCACCTGGCCCGGATCAATCGCCGCCCTCAAGCACAATGGCCGCATCGTGACTTGTGGGGCCACAAGCGGCTACGACGCGCAGACCGATCTACGACAGATCTTCTATCGTCACCTTACGATCATGGGATCATTTATGGGGACGAAGGCTGAGCTTTTGGCAGCGATGAAATTTGTCGAGACAGGGGCAATTCGGGCGGTTGTGGATCAGACTCTGCCACTCGCCGAAGCGAGACGCGCGCATGAGTTGATGGAAGACCGCGCCCAGTTTGGAAAGCTGGTGCTGGTACCGTGAATCAGCAATCGGTGGACCAAAAGCGAAGTTCTGAGGTTACCGCTAATCGGCAATCGGCAATTTACTTCCCGGTGTAGTCTTCGACCACGAATCGCTTTCTTAATTCCGGCATACCGCCTTTTTCCAAATCAAAGTTAGTCCCGCCGATCACCCGCCTGCCATCATCGGTCGTCACCCAGTCGACAACTTGCGGGGCGTTCTGGCGCAGAAAGTTTGCATCCTCTCGATCGAGAGGCTTGCCATCCGCCCGCGAAAATACCCACACATAAGCAAACTGTCCGTTTCGGATGAACTGCAAGTCGCGCTCGAAAGCGCTCTTGGGCGAGGCCGTGGGAAATGGTTGCCCCGCCGACGACTCGGCCGGCTGACCTGATTCCGGCGCCCTACATGCCGCACTTGCCAACAGGAGCAGCAAGATAAGCGCTAACGGCGAAGCCTTTGCAGCATTGAGTGACTCGGCAAAGCTCATTTTCATTATTCAATTCCGCCTCAAGGCACTTGCGCCGAAGGGGACGATGACGGAACCGGCGCTCGGCCACTAGGCCCCTCAATTAACGGCTCTTGAAGAGACGGCGGCGGAGCGGCGCCGCTTGGACCCTCGATCAGGGGTTCTTCAGGGGGCGGCTCCAACTTCTGGTCTCGCAAACGCAGGATCGTGCATTGCGCATCCTCGTAAACTACTTCAAACCAACCACTCGCATTGGCCTTCTCAAAAAAGTCGTCGTGCCCATTGTCGGTGAAAACATAGCGAGCGCCAAACCGATCCCGAATTAGCGGTCCCGGATCGTCTTGCTCACCAAGTGTGATGTGATCGTAAAGCTTCGACAGCGCGGGATCTCTGTCGAACAGGTACGCCGGATCCAATCCTGATATATACCTGTGAGTGGGATCAAAGTAGAAGAGCCGTGGGAAGTCGTCCCAGTCGGTATTAAAGACGAGTTCCCCGGGCGGAACATTCGCGCGCATCCAATCTGCGCCCGCGCGGTAGTAATCGTGGCGCTCACTCGTGCCTATGTCGATGATCGTGGCGCGGGCGTTGAAAAAAAATCCTGTGGCCAGCGCGATGGCCACGACGCCTCCGATCAGCGTCCGTGTCAGCGCCCGGCTTTCCTGCTCTTTAGAAGACACCGCCAGCTCGTCTCGATCCAGAAAAGGCTGCAGCTCGTCCAGCACATCATTGGGCAAGTTAGTAAACGCCGAGCGTGCGCCGACCAGCCACGGTTGTAACGAAAACGCAGCAAACATCACCGCGAACGGCGGCCAATACTCGGAGATGCGCTTCCAGCGCGCCATCATGATCAGCAATACAGTCGAAAAGAGCAGGAAGAACAATGGGTGTTGTGAGCGTTGCCGATCCCCGGGATCGAAGGCAACGTAACCCACAACCATCGCTACGCACGCGACCACAGAATTACCGAGAAACTCCCACGAGTTGTACGGATACCATTCCTGACCAACCTTCGTGGAGAATTCACCCGACGTTATCTTGATGTGCAGGTGCTCGTAGAAGAGATACAGGTTATGCGGGAAGTAAGGGTTGATCACAAATCCAGCCGCGGTTCCCAGTAACACCCACACCAAAGGCCGCCATTCAAAGCGACGCTCAGTCCAGGCGATCACGACTACCCAAAAGCAGGCCGCGAGGATCAGTAGCACCACCATGTCGTAGGTCAGTGCAAAAACAAACGCGAGCGGAATTAATGGCCAGTACTTCTTCTTAAAGAGAAGCCAGATGCCAATCACCATGAAGATGATCGCAAAAGGCGGCGCCTTGGCCATGTTGAGCCGGAAGAGGAATGGCGCCGAACAACCGAGCAAGGCCAGCAGCCAGAGCATTGGGTAGCGAATGCGGAAATGCAGCAGCAGCCAGAAGCAGGATAAGACTGCGAGGCTGGCAAAAATGACGGAAGCGATCTTCGCGCCTTGTCGCAGATCCCCAAAGGTGAAAGGAATCTGAAATATGTGAAAGAGTAGATGATGGTCGACGTAGTTGTCCGGATTGAGCGTGGTTAAGGGCAACCAGGTGAAGGTCGGAGGAAAGTGACCGGTTCGCAGCCCTTCCCAAAGCATCCGGCTCCACTTGATGTGATAGTAGCCGTCATAGTCGCCGCAGCAGATCGCCTGCGTCGAATACTGCAGCACGATAAACACCGCCACAATAACCACAGCGCCGGTGACAAACTGGGCGGCAAAAATCGTTTTGTCTGATTTAAGAAAGGCTGGAAGCGTTCGGGAAGTCTGCATCAAACATCAACTGTGCTCTCTCGACAAGCGCAGCTCAATTCACAGTTGGTCGATAAGATCTAAAAGTTCCCTTGGCTCGATCGGTTTGGTGAGGTGAGCATTGAAACCTGCATCCAGCGATCGCTGACGATCGTCAAATTTAGAATAGCCGGTCAGCGCCACCATGGGCACCGCTTCATAACCAGAAAGTCCTCGCACCGCTCGCGCTAATTCGTAGCCGTTCATTTGTGGCATCCCAATATCAGAAATGATCACATCAAATTGCGCCTCCTGAGCAAGGGAAATAGCGGAAGCGGCCGAACTGGCAGTCTTAACGTCATAACCGGCATGAGTGAGCAGCACTGACAGCATCTCAGTGACATCAGCGACATCGTCAACCACAAGGGCGCGTCGCTTTCTTTCCTTCTTCAGCGAAGCTTCATCTGTATAGGAGTGCTGATGCGTTTCACCTTGCGACGTTGGTAGAAATTCGGCGTGCAGATTCGGAAGCAGGAAATTGCCGGTGGGAACCGAAGGGTAATGTATCTGCATTGTTCGACCTTTTGTCAGCGCCACATTTGTCTGCTGATGATCAGAAGTCTGCAAACAATTTAGCCGAAATCCTTGATTGGTGTCTATAGTTTTAACTGTAACGAAAAACGGCACTTTGCAGGTGCTAGTCGTAGACACGGCAAGCACGATTTGCTAGGTTCAATCGCAATGTATCCAGCAGGAAATCTTTACGTTCCCGTCTCTCATGGGCGCCTCGAAGCAATTCTTAAAGAAACGCGTGATCCAGCACGTGGCGTGGCCCTTGTCCTCCATCCTCATCCGCTGGGCGGCGGCACCATGCATAACAAGGTGGTCTTTCGCGCGGCCGCTGCGCTGAACGAGGTAGGATTGAGCACGCTGCGCCTCAATTTTCGCGGTGTGGGACAAAGCTCAGGTGAGCATGATGAGGGCCGGGGCGAGCTTGAGGACGTTCGCGCCGGAGTAAGCTATCTCGAGGAAAACTATCCGCAGTTACCCGTTACTTTGTGTGGTTTTTCTTTCGGTGCACGTGTAGGCCTGGAGGTTGGAGTTGTAGACGAGCGCGTTGCAAATCTCATCAGCATTGGTACGCCGGTAAGTAAATACAATTTCAGTTTCATAGAAGCCTGCCGCAAACCAATACTATTTGTTCACGGTGCGGAGGATGAGTTTGGGGCGGCGGCTGAGATCGAGCAGCTGGCACGCCAGTTGGGACGAGTTACTGACGTTGAGGTGAAGATCATTCCGGGAGCGGATCACTTTTTTGCTGGGCATCTGGACGAGCTGAAGCAAGCTCTTACAGAATGGATGACTAAACAGCTCTCCACGACCGCCTGACTCACTCGTCGTCTCGCGAGTTAATAGAAATGAATCGAGCTGGCTCCGGTTTTTTCTCCCGAATTCTGAGCCGCACAATGGTCAGGGCTACTGCTGCGACCACAGCGAGAATAAATCCTCCCAGCATTAAGGTTCCGAGATCGTTCATGTCAGCTAATGCGTCGGAATCAGACGTAAAGATCTCGATAACAACTAAGGCGTGAATCAACAGAGCTGCGGTCACCATAGGATCAACCTCTCATTACAGATACCTGAGACGCAGCCAGCAATACTTCTTTAGACACAGTTTTTCGGATCTTGTTCCCGGCAGAAACGTAGGCGGCGTCCCTCCGTGGGCGCCCCTTTCCCCCATATAAGTGGGGCGTCCACAGAGGGACGCCCCTACAATTCAATGGCAGTGCCCTTGCCGCCGCTAAGTTCGCACTCTAGGATTACTGAATGAATTCCTACACTGATCCCGCGATCCGAATAACCCTTCTGCCGCGTGATACAAATTCAGCAGGCACAATCTTTGGTGGCGTAATCTTGAGTTACATCGACATGGCCGGCGCGATTGAAGCCCATCGACGGACCAGAATGGATCGCTTCGTAACGGTCGCCATGCGCGAAGTCATTTTTCATAAACCGGTATTTGTCGGCGATCTTGTAAGTTTCTACAGCGAGACCGTGCGCATTGGGACGACGTCAATTACGGTGCGCGTAGTGGTTGAAGCGGAGCGAGTGGGATCGAGCAACGAACGCGTGCGCGTGACTGAGGCGGAAGTGGTTTATGTAGCAGTCGACGCCAACCGGCAGAAGACAAACATCAAGCTTCCTGAGTAAGAAATGTAAGGGTGTCCCTTCTTGGGCGCCCCTGAATCCCAACATTGGGGGCGGCCACGGAGGGCCGCCCCTACATATAAACAAGGTGACTTAATTCAAAAGCGACTGGAGCCGTCGAAGTGCGGAGTTGGCTTCACTGAAGCCCGGTTGTTGTTCGAGTGCGAGTGAGTAATGGCGCACGGCTTCGAGGTAACGATGTCGTTTTTCGTAAACTCGCCCCAGATTAAAATGCGGAAAGGCATAAGACTCGTAACGCGGCGCCAACAACGCGCGCTTGAACCAGCGAACGCAACTGTAAGAATCGCCCTGGGCCAGCATGTAACTGCCAATGTCGTTGTAAGGATTGCCAAAGGTTTCGTCGACGCGAATTGCTTCGAGGCATTCGGAGATGGCCTCGTCGTAACGATTCTGAAAACTGTAGACCCAACCGAGAAAAGTGTGCGCTTCCGCAGTAGGATAAGTTTCGATTGAGCGCCGGTAAAGCTCAATCGCCGTCTCAAAGTTCTGAGCCAACTGCGCCTCGTACCCTTCCTGAAACAATTCCTTCGCTTCGTATTTGGCCAATGGCGAAGTGTCGTCCTCGTAAATATCGTCAGCTATCATTGCTTACTCCGGGCATCCCCGCTTCTGCTTCCGCGCATTATCCAGCCGTTTGATGCGACCGTCCACCTTCGGAGCGATCGGTCGGGAGCCCATTGCCCCACGCACAACATCAAAATCGCTCAGGCCCTGCTCCTTTCCAATCAAAACCCGCGCGCTCTTAAGAATTTCGTAGCCGTCGCCGCCTTCGGCAAGGAAGTCGGCCGTTGCCAGGGTGTATTTTTTCGTTTCGTCTAAGGGAACGCCGTTCACCTTAACCTCAACCACCCGCGAGCCTGCAGGGCGGGCCGTGTCGAAGGTAAAACGAATTCCCGAAACTTGCGGAAAGCGACCCGGCTGTGTGTCTTCTGCACTTCGGGCTACGCCGTGTTCCAACATCGTGCGGAGCGCAGCACCGGTTAGTTCCAACTTTACGACTTTGTTCTTGAAGGGAATGATTGAAAGCAAGTCTCGCTTCGTGAGCCGGCCGGCGCTAAACAGAGAGTCCGCGCGAATTGAGCCACCATTCATGAGTCCCACATCAGCGCGCATGGCTTTCCGAAAAGCGTCGGCAATGAGATTGCCAACATTGGTTTCACGAGTGCGACCTTCCAGGCTGCGCGCATCCAGGGCGACCGTTGAACGCCCAACAACTTGAGATAAGTCGTGTAACAGACCGGCATATTTAATGTAAACGGGAGTGAAGTCCTTGTCTTCCTTAGTGTCGGAAGTAACTGGAATTACTTTCCAATCGATACTCTCCAACTTCCCCGTCGACTTGGAAATATTCAGATCAATTCTTCCCAACTCGCGCGCGTCCGCCGTCATCTTGAAGATCGGCGCACCGCCTGCGGCTGATTCCAACAACGTGTGCTCGTGACCGCCGATAATCACATCTACATCAGAGCAGCGCGCCACTTCTTTATCTTCGTTCATTGAAAGGTGCGTCAACGCCACGACGACCTGCGCCCCCTTGGAATGGATCTCCGGGATTAGTTTGTTCGCAGTTTCGCAAGGACTGAGAAACTCGACATCACCTCCGGGCCGCGAGGTTGTTTTTGTCTCCGGCAAAACCAAACCAATGATGCCAATTTTCACGCCATCAAACTCTCGAATAACGTAAGGCGGAACGCCGCCGAACGGCTGCCCGGTTTTCTTGTCAATAACATTCGCCGCCACCCAACCGAAGCGCGATTCCTTAATACGCTCCAGCAAAACCTCAGGACCGAAATCGAATTCATGATTGCCGAATGTGGCGTAGTCGAGTCCCGCGACATTCCAGGCTTCGATCATCTGAGCACCTTTATGAGTGATCGATTCGACCGAGGGCGAAATCGTGTCCCCTGCGAAAAGGAAGAGCGTGTTAGGCGAGTCTCTCTGAATTTGTTTTTTGAGAGTAACGACGCGGCCAAGGCCACCGCGCGTGCCGCGATCGACTGGCGCGAATTGGTAAACATCGTTCACTTGCAGCAAAGTAATGCGCGTCGCGCACTCTTGCTGCGCCCGAATCGCCACTGCGGTAGC
>JBPCMI010000061.1:0-47093 GCA_051002415.1 Pyrinomonadaceae bacterium | reverse complement strand
ACAACTTCCTTTGTCATCAGCTCCGCCGTTTCCTTCTTCAGGACCTTGTTAGAGCGCCCGGCAATCGAAAGCTGCATTTCGATCCCAAACTTTGCCAGGTCAGTGGGCGTGGTCCACAAACCTGCTGCTGCCATTTCCGGATAAACATGAATCTTGCCGCCCACCTCACTGCCGTCGCCGCGATAGCCAGTAGCAGCTTTCTTGCGCCAGTCGTCCGGCAGTGGCTGGCTGTAGGTGCTATTGGTCATCTTCAGAGGCGCGAGTACGGTCTCGCGCGCGATCTCGGGGTAAGGCTTTTTCTCGATGTCCATGATTGCTAATTGCGAGATGGTTGTGCCTCCGCCCGAGTAACGAAACCGCGTTCCCGGTTCCAGGTCGACCCGGACGGGCCGGGTGTTGGCGCCATTAGTTCCATCAAGTACGTCCGCCAGACTCGGAACTTTTTCGGTGACTGCATAACCAGGAAAGCCATGCACGGTCGTTCCGGCGGTGTGACTCAAAAGATTGCGAAGGGTGACCTTTTTCTTTGACGTGAAGTCGTTGTCCGGTAGTTTCCAGGTTGTAAGTTTGTCGTTGATATTTTCGTCGAGTGAAATCTTGCCCTCTTCAACTTTTTTCATTACCACCATCGCATTAACTGACTTGCTAATGGATCCGGCTTGAAACAAAGTTTCTGTCGTCACAGGTTCTTTTGTCTCAAGATCTTTCACGCCATAAGCGCGCGCCCAAACAACCTTGAAGTTCTCGATCACGGCAACGCTCAACCCTGGAACTTTGTAGAACTTCATCCGCTCCGCGAGCGACCAGGCTGGATCACCTTTGATTAGTACTGCCGGTAAGAGTCCGTGCTCGACGCGCTTGATGCGCGTAGCTGGAGTTTGGGCGAAGCCGACGGCAGGAAAGAGATAGACGATTAGTAAAACTCTACAGAGAAGGCTTTTCATCGGAAGTCCTCGAGTTTGGAGCGGGTGCCTGGGGAGACTGCGTTTTACCACGGTTGCAATAGAGCGACAAGCAAATTGGCGAAAGCAGAAGGCAACAGTCAGTAGACAGAAAGCAGACGGCAGGAGCCAGGAGGCAGTAGAATCAAACTTTAAATCGCTTGCCCCCGAGCTGAATAAGGATTGACCAGAATATGAGATCAGTAAAATAAAGACGTCAGCGCGATGCTCACCACATGGTCAAGGGAACTATTGCCGGTCTCGTCGGAGGCTTGGTTGCTTCCTGGACCATGAACCAGTTCCAGGCTGCATGGAGCGAAGCAACTGAGGGTTTCGAAAAAACCACACGGAGCCCAATCCATGCAACCAAGTGAGGGCGCCGCACCGGGTCAAACCTCTGATCAAAATAAAGAAAATCAGGATGACGCCACCGTCAAAGCTGCGAAGGCGATTTCCGAGAGCGTTTTCGGACACAAACTAAAAGAGAGACCGAGAAGAAGTCCGCGGGAGCGGCTGTTCATTATGCTTTTGGAACATTAACCGGAGGGCTGTACGGTGCGGCCGCTGAAATTGCTCCTGAGGTAACGACAGGCTTGGGCCTACCTTTCGGCGTAGCCTTTTGGATGGTCGCAGATGAAGGGGCGGTCCCGTGGCTCGGACTCTCTAAAGGGCCGACTGAGTATCCGGTATCAACGCACGCCTACGCCCTCGCGTCACATATGGTCTATGGACTGACTGCGGAGTTTACCCCGCGCGCAGTGAGAAATATTATCTGACGAAACCTCGAGTTGTGGATTTGGACTAGATAACGCAGAGTCGCGAAGGCGCACAGCCGCAAAGTTTAGAACGAAATATGGACGTATTAGAGCCATCTCTTTCAGACGAAGACCTTGCGCATCTTGAGCATGACACATTCAGGTACTTCGCCGACGAGATGAATCCAGACAATGGACTGGTGCCGGATAACACGCGGCAAGGGGCGCCGAGCTCAATTGCTGCGGTTGGCTTCGCTCTCACAGCCTATCCGATCGGCGTAGAGCGCGGATACCTTACCCGCGATGACGCGATCAAGCGCTGTCTGCTCACGCTGCGCTTTTTTTACGACGGTCCCCAGGGCGATGGTAAAGACGATATTGGATACAAGGGTTTTTATTATCACTTCCTCGATATGAAAACCGGAAGACGCGTATGGAAGTGTGAAGTTTCTACGATCGATACGACGTATTTAATTGCCGGCGCTCTCACGGCGGCGATGTATTTCAAGCGGGACACTAATGAGGAGCAAGAGATCGGCAGGCTTGCCAATGCTCTGTACGAGCGAGCCGATTGGCATTGGGCGCAGAATGGCGCGCTCACTGTAACGCACGGCTGGAAGCCCGAGAGAGGATTCATCAAGCATCGCTGGACTGGATACAGCGAAGCCCTGATTCTGTATGTTCTGGGGCTTGCTTCACCGACTTTTCCGCTTCCGGAAGATAGCTATCGCGCCTGGACCCGAACCTACAAATGGAGAGAACTCTACGGCCACGCATTCCTTTACGCGGGTCCGTTGTTTATTCACCACCTTTCGCACATGTGGATAGATTTTCGCGGCATCCAGGACGAGTACATGAGTGAGAAGGCCATTGATTATTTTGAAAATAGCCGTCGTGCGATTTATGCGCAGCAGGCTTATGCGCTGCGGAATCCGAAACAGTTTGTTGGTTACGATCGCTACAGTTGGGGAATTACGGCGAGTGATGGACCGGGTCCCGCTGTCCGTCGCATCAAAGGTCGAACCATACGCTTTTACGATTACTTAGCCCGCTCTTTTCCTCATGGTCCTGATGACGGCACGCTTGCTCCCTGGGCAGTTGCCGGATCGTTACCTTTTGCTCCTGAAGTCGTCCTGCCGTCGCTCAAACGTCTCAACCTGGACTATCCAGAGATGACGAGCAAGTACGGCTTCAAATGCAGCTACAATCCAACGTTTACGTCGGGAAAGAAGAAAGGATGGGTTTCGGAAGGATATTACGGTCTCGATCAGGGTCCGATTGTCATGATGATCGAAAACTATCGCTCGGGTTTCATGTGGCGACTAATGCGTTCTTGTCCCTACATCATCAATGGACTTCGGCGAGCGGGATTTAAGGGTGGTTGGTTAGGAGCTTAGACAAGCCACCATACACGCTATTGTGTCGACAAAGTCAGAACCGGGAGCGATAGCGACCGAGTCGTCTGATTGGCGATTGCCAATTGATGATTTGCGATGATTCTTTGGTTACACGCCAATCGCCAATCGGAAATCGACAATCCGCATTCGAGAAGAGCCGGTCGCTATCGCTCGCGGTTCTAAATTTGCCGACCCACGACGAAACGTACAAGACTCCCCAAAATGAGCCCGCGGAGGGACGCCGCCGCATCTATTCACTCCTCACAAAATGGTTCGGTAGTGCTCCCACTGCTGTTTCTGCTTACTCATGAAAGCGATGAAGCGGGCATTCTGGCGCAGGCTATTCAAATTATTATCTCTTTCGAACAACGGGTAGCACGGGAACCCGTCCTCAGCAGCAACTTCCAGCCACTTTATTGCCTGATCGGTTTTGTTCATGAGCGCATAAGCACAGGCGATGTTATAAGCCGAATGGTGGAAGTGACCAAATCCTTTTCCTCGTTCGAACGCTAACTTAATAGCGGCCTCAGCCTTTTGTTCCTGCCCAGCTGAAGCTGCCAGTATGGCCTCCAAGCTCGTAAACAAGCCGCGATTGTCCTCCGGGTAATCTTTCAAGAATTGCGCAATCGTGGCGGCTGCCTCTGCCTTCCTTCCCAGGTTGAACTGAGCCAAAGCGATCTGGTGTCCGACCAACGCCGGGTTGACGTCGTGAGGAAGTCCCTGCAGGACTGGTAGCGCCTGTTCATATTTGCCCTGAAAATTTAGCGTCTCTCCAATGCGGAACTGTGCCAGGTTATTGTTAGGATTGATCGCGATTGCTTTCTGCGATTCCTGGAGGGCCTCGTCAAAAGCTCCGATATGACAGTAGACGAGCGCAAGCTGATTTCGCGCCTCATCCAGACTCGAATCCAACACGAGTGCACTTCGGTATTCCCGGATCACCTTCTCGTGAGGGAAATGGTTGGCGGGAGTCCAAAGAAGTCGGCCGCGGGCCAGATAGGCCACGGCCAAATTTGGATCTAACGCGAGTGCTTTCTCCGCCGCTACAAAACCCTTCTCCGCCCATTGCCCCTCTTCCGGCGCGAACAGATAAAGCCTCCATGTGTATGCCTGGGCCAGTTCCGCATAAGCGGCAGCAAAGTTTGGGTCTGCAGCCACGGCGCGCTCCAGAGCGCCGATAGCAGCGAGATTATCGTCTTTGTTTTGGCGGTTGAGATAAAACCGTCCGCGCAGATAATGATCGTAGGCTTCCGGGTTGACCGGACGGGCGCTTCCGAATTGTCTTTGCTCCTGCGGCGTAAGCTTAATCCTGATTTCGCCGACGATGTCCCGCGTCACTTCCTTTTGTAGAGCCAGTACATCGCGCAAATCTCCCTCGTAACTGTTGCTCCATAAATTTTGCTCAGTTGCCGCGTGGATCAACTGCACAGCAATCCGCACACGTTCGCCAGAGCGCACTACCGAACCGATCAGCACTGCATCGACCTTCAACTCGCGGCCAATGTCGGGAAGCGGCTTGTTACCTCCCTTATACTGCATCACCGATGGTCGTGAAATTACCCTCAGCGCGCCGATCTTGGCGAGGTCCGTGATCAGCGATTCAGTCATCCCATCGGCGAAATAATCCTGTGAAGTGTCGCCGGAGAGATTCTCAAGCGGAAGCACCGCAAGCGATTCAATTTTTGTTTGCTGAAATGGAATCGAACCTCGTCGAACGACGAATACATAAACTAACGTCGCTACGATGATTATTCCGGCAAGAGCTATGAGTAACTTGCGGCTGCCCGTAGACCAAAGTGAAGAGTACCGTGAAGTAATAGCCGCGCTGTTGCTTGTGGTGTCGGCAGGCTGGCTACTCGGTGTGAGCTGCTTGTAACGGTCCACTTCAGCGCCGACCGCCAACTCATGTCGCAGGTTCTTCAGATCAATTAGCAAATCATCCACCGTCTGATACCGCTCGCCTCGGTCTTTCGCCAGGGCTTTATTGACGATTCGTTCTAACTGAGTTGGCGCTTCCGGTTCATAGCGCGCCAGTGGTGCGGGTTGTCGTTCAGCGACTGAAATGATTACATCCGTCGGTGTTGCTCCCTCGAATGGTCGCCTTCCAGTCAACGTCTCATAGAGCACTACACCTAAGCTCCAGATATCGGTGCGCTCATCGACGGGCAGACCGCGAGCTTGCTCGGGCGACATGTACGCAACGGTTCCCATAACGGTGCCCGGCGTAGTGTTGACGAGCATCTTAGTCGTCGCTTCTGCGTTCCCAAGCAGGACCTCTCGTTGGGCCAGCTTCGCCAGTCCGAAGTCTAAGACCTTCACGTAACCATCGCGGCGAAGCATGATGTTTTCTGGTTTGATGTCGCGGTGCACAATACCTGCGGTATGCGCGACCGAAAGTGCTGAAGCAGTTTGGATCGCGGCATCGATTGCCTCACCGACATTCATTCTTCCTTGAACTATCCGCTCTCGCAACGTATGACCATCGACGTACTCCATCACAATGCAGTGACGGCCCTCTCCAGTCTCAACTACCTCATGGATCATGCAGACATTCGGGTGTGATAGGGCAGCGACAGCGCGGGCCTCCTGCTCAAACCGGCGCAGGTGTCCTTCATCTTGGGTGAGTAGAACTGGAAGGAACTTAAGCGCAACTTTGCGCTCCAACCGCGTGTCCTCGGCGAGATAGACTTCGCCCATACCGCCGGCGCCAAGCGGAGAAATGATTTTGTACTGATTGATCGTCTGACCGGGAACAGTCGGATCGGGCCCATCGGCCAACAGCTTTGCCGCAACATCGAGGGCGGGGGACTCGATGAAATCTTCAGCTCGGTCTTCAACGGCGAGCAGCGACTCAACCTCGCGGCGCAGGGCTTCGTCTCCTGCACACGCTCCCGCCAGAAACGTGGCGCGCTCACTCACTTCCTTCTCCAGAGTCGAATGATAAAGCTGTTCTACCTGCTGCCAACGTTCAGGCTTCACTAGCAACCTCCCGCCCCAGTTCTCTGAAAAGCCACACCTTCGCCAAACGCCAATCGCGCATTACTGTCTCTTCTGAAAGCTTCAGTACCTCCGCCACTTCCTTGATGGACAGCCCCCCGAAGAAACGCATTTCGACCACCTGGCCCTTTCGTTGATCCATCTCGGTAAGCGCCGTCAACGCTTCATCGAGGGCCACTAAGTCCGAACTACGACACTCGGCAATAGCTGTTGCTTCGCCGAGCGAGACGCGGAGCGCGCCGCCACCGCGTTTGAGGTACTGCCGGTCGCGGGCGAAGTCGACCAGAATGCGGCGCATCATCTGGGCCGAGACCGCAAAGAAGTGCGCCCGGCTCTGCCACTGGACCTCTTTCCAGTTGACGAGTCGCAGGTAGGCCTCATTTACAAGCGCAGTGGTTTGCAGGGTGTGGCCGGGACGCTCGCGGCTCATGTAACGGTGGGCCAGCTGCCGCAGCTCCGCGTAAACCAGGGGAATAAGCCGTTCGAGCGCGGACTCGTCACCATCTCCCCAAGCCACGAGGAGTCCGGTAATTTCGTTTGGTGCCGGTTGCGACATCCGAACCTTTTCTCTTTGGGACAGTTGGTTGTCCTGTCCTAACCTGCGAGCTGATGAGAAGTATGAGCCAGGGACGTAAGCCTAGGTCAAGCAGCTAAAGATTGCGAGGCCGCAGCGGGCCAAAGGTGTAAGTAACCAGTGAAAAGGCCCCGCCCGGCGAGTTGCGAAACAGGCAGGCCAAAAACATTCTTCCACGGTCATTAGAGCTCTGCGGGAATGCAGCTGTACACAAAAATGTATTAATCATGCAGTTTAGTCGATCACCTGTAATTGCTGTCCCTCCTGGAGTTCCTTAAAGCCACTGTGACCCCACTTGTGCCAAAGTTGTTCATTAGTTGAGTGGAGTCAGACTAGATAGTCAAAAAAAAACAAAAAAAAACCTGGATCCCATTAAAGGTTCTTCTGTCATTTCTCGCGTTCATAGATAGGTGAAGCTTATCAAATCGGAAATTGCGAGTTGCAGGACTCCGAAACAGCAGATAGAATGTGACACACCCACTTCCAGAGTTGGGAGCAACAAACCAGGCGCGAGTCCAAAGCAACGTGCGGAGCCTGTCTCACGCTTTGACCGATTGTCCGAATTTTAGCCGCGACAATCGTCAACCCTCTATCGCCTACCTCGGATGCCGCGATAGAACCAATTCCTACTTAGTGCATCCTGACAGAAATAGGAGGCCATATGAAACGAAATCGTTTGACAGTATTGTGTTGTTGTGTAGCACTCGTGACCTTAGCACTTGCCGGGAATGTATCCTCGCAGAGCAAGGGAAGCGGCAATCTAAAAACCACCATCGTGCCGGTATACGTTTTCGGTAGTACAACCGTAATACCAGCCGCCGGTGCTTCGCTCTCGAGAAATAATGACGAGGTATTTGGGACCATTTCTACATCGGGGTTAGCACCTGGCCACGTCGTAACCCTCTGGTGGGCCATCTTTAATAATCCTGAGTTTTGCGCCGGTCCCACTTGCGCCCCCTCCGATTTTAACAACCCCGCGGTTAACGGTTCGCTGCAATACGGAGGTGGGACTATCGTCGACCTTGGAGGCCGAGCGAGCTTTAGCGGCTATCTCGCTGAAGGTGACAACACTGGGGCGTACGCCCATCCCATGTTTCCCAATTTACCGAATCCAGCGCCGGGCATTGTCGACGCAAAGAAGGCGCAAATCCATCTAGCTGTTCGCAGTCACGGCTTCCCGAATATGGATCCGGCGATCCTTCAACAGCAACTCACGTCATTTCCTGGTGGATGTTCAGTGGCTACGCCCCCGTGCGCCACTGTTCAGGCGGCTCTGTTCTTTCCATAACGACGGAATTTTGATTTACCCTGCACACTGCGGCGTTCGCTCTAGCAACGCCGCAGGGACCTTTCAATCTTAAACCAGAGCGCGACCTCACAAGTCTGCGAGTCACAAAAGAAAGAAGTTATCGTTACCGAGATCCAGTTTGGAGGCCAAGATGAAAAGGACTAAAAATTCCTGGACTGGGAAATTGGTTGTTGTCTTTTTGACGATAGCTGCCCTCATCAGTTCTTACTCAACTTCTGCTCAGCAGCAAAGGTCACCAGCCGAGGCGATTTGGGGACCGCAATACAAAGCGATAGGCAGGCAACCCTTACCCAAAAAGCATCCTTTCAAGCATGGTAATAGCTCGACAGAACGCTTGCGCCACTGGAATGAAATTGCCATCGATGCTAGCGGCCTCGACCATACACAGCCACAACCCGGCGACACTCACTTGTTCGGTCATCAGTTAGGGCCGGGTCGTGCCGCAAGGGCGATGGCAATCGTTCACATAGCCGTGTTCGAAGCACTCAATGCGATAGGGGGCAAGTATGAAAGTTACATTGGACTTCCGCTGGCCGACAAACACGCATCAAAGGAGTGTGCAATTGCGCAGACGGCTCACGACACATTATGCGAGATGTTTCCCTCGCAGGTACCAACGTTCGATCAGCTGCTGGCGGAAGAACTCAATGATATTCCTGACGGCAACGCTAAGGAGAGAGGAATTCAAGTAGGTCGCGATGTAGCAGCGGCCATTCTTGCACTTCGAGGTAACGATGGGTCTCAGCATCTCGAACCTCAAGTTGGCATTGACTGGATGACCAGTAACGATGTCGGCAGGTGGCGTCAGGATCCCATCAGTCTCCTACCAGTGGCTCTTGGTGCTCATTGGGGAGAGGTCACTCCTTTCGTCTTAACCTCATCAAGTCAGTTTCGGACTCCACCGCCCCCGGCCTTGAACAGTGTTGCCTATGCCAGTGCCTATAACGAGGCGAAAGCGCTGGGCGGTGACGGGATTATTACGCCAACTGTGAGAACCAGTGAGCAAACTATTATCGGAACCTATTGGGCGTACGACGGTACTCCGAGCTTGTGTGCTCCACCTCGTCTGTATAACCAAATTGCTATGACAATTGCAGACCTTAAGAATACGCACGACGTTGTAGAGCTCGCGCGACTGCTTGCCTTGGTAAATACTTCGATGGCGGATGCAGGGATCGCAATCTGGGAGTCGAAGTTTTACTACGACGTTTGGCGGCCAGTAACCGGAATCCGTGAATCAGATCCTGGTACTGGTCCGACCGGTACTGGCGATGGCAATGCGTCGACGATTGGCGACCCAACGTTTTCGCCGTTGGGGGCGCCGGCGAGTAATCTTGATGGGCCAAATTTCACGCCACCTTTTCCCGCCTATCCTTCCGGCCACGCTGGTTTTGGCGGAGCGCTTTTTCAAACGCTTCGTCGCTTTTACGGAAGGGACAAGATTCCCTTCAAGTTCATCTCTGATGAGTTCAATGGAGTAACCCAAGACAACAATCAGAACCCACGTCCTCTAATAGAAAGAAGCTTTTCATCGCTTTCTCAGGCCGAAGAGGAGAACGGGCAGAGTCGCATTTATCTTGGCATTCATTGGAGTTTTGATAAGACAGAGGGAATTGCGCAAGGAAACAGAGTTGCAGACTACGTTTTCGATCACCTCTTTACAAAGAGAACACGGTCTGGGAAATTGAATGAATTAGACTCGTTCGAACCGTGATTGCCTGAACCAGAGGGTAACGCAAGCCCCCCAGGTAAAACGAATCCTGTCTAATTCATAAATGAATGACAACCTTTTCGATTGCATCGTTATTGGCGCTGGCCCAGCCGGTCTTTCTGCGTCGCTTTTTCTGGCGCGTTATCGTCGCAAGGTGCTGACGCTGCACCATAACAGGCCTAGAAATATCCAGGCCCAAGGCATTCATGGGTTTCTCGGTCATCATGGCATTCCTCCGGCCGAGCTCCTGGCGCGTGGAACTGAGGAAGTGATTAGTCACGGTGGAATAATCAGCGAAGCTCTCGTTACAAAGCTTGAAGACTCGGGCCCGGATTTGTTTACCGTTACTACCGCTGATGAAAATCATGCTTATGAAACTCGTCGCGTGTTATTAGCAACCGGACTGCGAGACGTCACTCCCGATTGTATCGGCTTCCGTGAGTTCTACGGTTCCAGTGTTCACCACTGTCCTGATTGCGACGGCTACGAAAACTCAGGCAAGCATGTAGCGGTACTCGGGCATAAAGATCGCGTCGTCGGCTTTACTCTTGAACTATTAACCTGGACTGACACCCTGACATTTCTTGCTGACGGACACGCAGACGAAATCGATAAAGAATCTGCCGCCAAGCTCGCTGATTTCAACATCCCGATTAGGAACGAGAAAGTCGTTGCTCTTGAAGGCGACAAGGGAACGCGACAATTGCAGCAAGTACGGTTCACCGATGGGCCTCCTTTAAAGTGCGACGCGTTATTTTTTAATTTAGGAACCGAGCAGGCCTGCGGACTTCATGAGTTGCTAGGTTGCAAAACATCCGATGAGTTCATTTGGGTTGATCATACGCTGCAGACAAGCGTCAAAGGTGTGTACGCAGCGGGAGACATTACCCCTAATTCACATCTGGCCGTCGTCGCCGCCGCCGAAGGAGCGATGGCCGCGATCCATATTCACGATTCTTTGATTCCCGACTCGCGTCGCGTTTAGTGGTCAGAAAAATTTGAGCGATCTTTAGTTTACTCATCAGAATGGAATTTCAGTGCAAACCGTCCCGCGCAAATCATTGACATCCCTCGGAGCGCTGGAGTAGATTCGCGCTGTTCAAAAAACCCGACTCCTCGCATTACGTACAACTCAAACGCGGAGACCTTTTAGCGAAATGTAGCGCAGGATGTTTCTCTCGATTTCCTCGAATGTTTCCCCGCGGGTTCCCCCCTCGATCCGCACAGTTAAGTTGAGTTAACGACCATAGGCTTGATCGAACCAAATCGCTTTGGCTTTGGCATCGCGCAAACCGCAACCTCCTATTCTCCGGTGGCAAGGGATGAAACCAAAGAAAGCCCTGCTCTTGAACGATGACGGGCAGGCAAACCTAGAGCTGGCCATCCCCCTCCGGCAGATCCTGGAACCTCATTTCAGTTTGGATACAGGCACAGTGCGATTGGCAGAAGCTGTGACTCGGTGGCGATTGGCGGAAACAATCAAAGGTTCTGAACCAGCCATCATTTTCCTGCCCGGAAAACAATCGCAGCTGGATTCGATAGCCACGCTTGTCCATTTGATTCGACAATGCTGCGCCGCACCGCTTGTCTTAATCATCGAGCCCGGCGAACCCGAAGAACTTTCTGCCCTTGCGACAGTTGCGTGCGAAGACTTCGTCACGTTACCGCTGAAAGCGGGCGAAGTTTTGACGCGTACATTGAGGCTGGTCGGCAAGGCAGAGTCCCAACAGCAACGTCGCTCAATTTCAATTACGGCGCACGAGCGTAGAGGTTTGATTGGAGAAAGCGGAGCATTTCTCACCCTAATTGAAAAGATTCCGGAAATCGCCAAATGGAAAGCGAACGTGCTTTTGACGGGGGAGACCGGGACGGGAAAAGAGCTTTACGCTCGAGCGATTCACTATTCCAGCGCGCGGGCCGGGCAGCCTTTCATGCCGGTTAACTGCGGTGCGTTACCCCCTGAGTTAGTTGAGAACGAGCTGTTCGGTCACGAACGAGGAGCTTTCACGAGCGCGGTGAGCCTGCAAACCGGCCTGATTGAAGAGGCCAACGGCGGCACTTTGTTTCTCGACGAGATCGACTGTCTCCCGGTGCTGGCCCAGGTGAAGTTGTTGCGTTTCCTGCAGGAAAAAGAGTACCGCCCGCTTGGGTCGCCCAAGATGAAGCAAGCCAACGTGCGCGTGATTGCGGCCAGCAACGCCAATCTGGAAGAGGCGGTCGGGCACGGCAAGGTGCGACAAGATCTCTTTTATCGCTTAAATATCATTTCGATTGCGTTGCCCCCTCTAAGAGAGCGTAAAGAGGACATTCCTTTGCTCGCACACCATTTCCTGGCGAAGTATGCGCGGGAATATGAAAAGGAGATTGGCGGATTTTCACAGGAGGCGCTACATCTATTAATGGTTTATAGCTGGCCGGGAAATGTTCGCGAGCTCGAACACGCCGTCGAGCGCGCCATAGTCTTATGTACCGGTAAGCGGATCGAAGTAGGCGATCTGCTCCTCTCTAACACTGACCTCGATCGCCGACGAGAATCGCTCCAGGAAGCGAAAGCAAAAGAGATTGCTCGCTTCGAAAAGAACTATATTCTCGGTGTTCTTTCAGTCTGCAAAGGCAACATCACGAAAGCAGCGCAAGTGGCACAGAAAAACCGCCGGGCGTTTTGGCAGTTGATTCAAAAACATGAGATCGATGTTGCCCGCTTCAAGCGCAGAGCCTCTTGAGGTTTGTAGAGGCGGCACTCCGTGACCACTCCTTCTTCAGGTTACACCCAACTCGAAAACTTATTGCATTCGTAAGGGGCGGCCATTCGGCGCCACCCGTACCAGCGTGACTTCCGCTATGACAATTTTGTCCTACCGTTAACCCTCTGAAATCAAAGCCCACTCATCACTCCACCCTAAGAGTCTCGGACAAAAAAGACCGGGTTTAGTAGTCGCAACGCAAAACAGTCGTGATTTTTCTGTTGGCTCAACGATTGCAGCGTTCGGGCACAACCAGGCCAATAACAAGTCCGATGCATGAGCAAACTCTATCCGAGACTGCGCAGGCAATTTTGGATTATCTGCGCAGAAATCCTGAGGCGCAGGACACCCTGGAAGGAATCGTTCAGTGGTGGTTGCCGGCGCAGCACTTCACGCCGCGAGTTGCGACGATCAAAGAGGCGCTGCAAAAGCTGATCGACGCAGAGTTCATAAGTGAGCACCGAGGAAAAGACGCGCAAGTCTCATATCGCATTACGACCCTTGGCTTGCAGGAAACAGACGTAAAGTTTTCGGAGAACTCCGACGCAGCCAGGCGCCGTCGTTACCCAAACAGATAATTCCCGATACCCCCAATGCTGGTGCACCGCACAATTCATTAATTATCGGGAAGTGATGAGGAAAATCGCTAAGGAGGAAGGTTAATGCCAGCCACACTTACTTACCCCGGTGTCTATGTTGAGGAGATTCCGAGTGGCGTCCACACAATCACCGGTGTTGCCACTTCCATCACGGCCTTTATTGGTCGATCGGAGCGCGGGCAGGTGGATGAAGCCACCACCATCAATAGCTTCGGCGACTACGAACGAAACTTCGGCGGGCTGTCATTGTTGAGTCCCATGAGTTTTGCCGTGCGCGACTTCTATTTGAATGGCGGTAGCCAGGCGGTGATCGTGAGGGTGCATAACGGCGCCACTGCGGCGCGGATCACGCTCCCAACCGAAGCCGGCAGTCCTCCTTCACCGGTTCCGCCCGGCGACAATTTGCTGATCGACGCGGCGAGCCCGGGAAGTTGGGGCGCACGATTGGTGGCGCTGGTGGATCACAACACCAAAGACAAAAACTCGGCCAATCCTGACAGCAGTCTCTTTAATCTAACGGTGCAGGAGATTGATCCGAATACGAGTCAGGTTTTGAACAGCGAGCGGTTTCTGAACGTCTCAGTCAGTTCCGCGAATCCACGATTCGTTGCTCGCGTTCTTGATCAGGGTTCCGGTTTAGTCCGCGTTGCCAAAAACAACTCCGGCGTTTTCCTGATGCCGACCGGCCGACCTTTTGAGACGACAGCAGCCAGCCCCCCGTCCAGCCCACCGGGTTTACAAACTCCGGTTAAGGCTGTTGGCGGCGTTGATGGGGGCGCCATTTCTGATAACGACATCAATGGCCCAGGCTTCCAGGCTGGTAAGCGTGGCTTGTTTGCCCTTGAAAAGGCTGACTTGTTCAACCTGCTCTGCATCCCGCCGTTTTCCTTCACCAGCGACGTGAGCACGGCGGTCGTAGGGGCAGCGGCAAGCTATTGCGAGGACCGCCGCGCAATGTTGCTTGTCGATCCGCCCAGCTCCTGGACCACAAAGAAGACAGCGAAGGACCAGTTCAGCGACGCCACGACTGATTTTGTCGGCACGCGTAGTGACCACGCTGCCATCTTCTTCCCACGGTTACGCGAAACGAATCCCTTACACGATAACCAGCTCGAAGAGTTTGCGCCCTGTGGAGCAGTAGCCGGAGTCTTTGCCCGCACCGATGCCCAACGCGGCGTGTGGAAAGCGCCGGCAGGACAAGACGCAAACCTAGTCGCAGTGCCACAGCTCAGCGTCTCGCTGACTGACGATGAAAATGGTGAGTTGAACCCGCTCGGAGTGAATTGCCTGCGAGCGTTTCCGATCATCGGCCGCGTTGTTTGGGGCGCGCGCACGCTGCAAGGCGCTGACCAACTGGCGTCTGAATGGAAATACATCCCGGTGCGACGCACTGCTCTTTACATTGAGGAGAGTTTGTACCGCGGCACTAAGTGGGTGGTGTTCGAGCCGAATGACGAACCGTTGTGGGCGCAGATTCGCCTCAACGTCGGAGCGTTCATGCAGAACCTGTTCAGGCAGGGAGCATTCCAAGGCAAGACGCCGCGTGAAGCTTACTTTGTCAAGTGCGACAAAGAGACGACTACGCAAAACGACATCAACCTGGGCATTGTGAACATCCTCATTGGTTTCGCGCCGCTGAAGCCGGCTGAGTTTGTCGTACTCAAGATTCAGCAGCTGGCAGGACAAATCGAGACGTAGAACTTCCCGGAGTTTGAGGTTCAACCATCGTTCAGCAATGACTAAGCGCTAATCGGCATTAGAAGGAGGACGTAATGGCTCAATTCAGCGTCAACGCGCAGCGTTTTGATCCTTATAAGAACTTTAAATTTCGCGTGAAGTGGGACGGGAAATATGTCGCCGGGGTCAGCAAGGTCGGCGGCCTCAAACGCAGCACCGAGGTTGTCGAGCATCGGGAGGGAGGCGATCCCAGCACCGGGCGCAAATCGCCTGGCCGCACTAAGTACGATGCGATCACCCTGGAGCGAGGCGTGACCCACGACACTGAATTTGAGAAATGGGCCAACAAGGTTTGGAACTTCGGCTCCGGTCTGGGTGCGGAAGTATCACTCAAAGACTTTCGCAAAGACATCATCATCGATTTCTATAACGAAGCCGGCCAACTCGCGCTTTCTTACAAACTGTACCGCTGCTGGGTCTCAGAATATCAAGCGCTCCCCGACCTTGACGCCAACGCCAACGCCGTGGCGATTCAGACCTTGAAACTGGAGAACGAAGGTTGGGAGCGCGACTACGATGTGACTGAACCATCCGAGCCGACCTTCACCGAACCGCCCGTCTAAATTCTTATGCGCCCGCTTTCTGCAGCGCAATTGTTGGATGCATGGGAACAAGGGTTGTCTGAACCTGCTTGCAGGCGGGCGCTCCCCTTGCTCGCCGCGGCGTCACCGGATGCTTCGCCGGAGACGGTTGCTGTCCTCAGTATCGGCGAACGCGATCGTTCGTTGTTAACGTTACGTGAATGGACCTTTGGTCCCCAACTGGCGAGCGTATCCAGTTGTTCTGAATGTAGTGAACAGTTGGAATGGACGGTTGATACAAGGGACTTGTGGGCTGCAAAACCGCCAGAGTTACCCGGTGAGCTTTCGTTGGAAGTAGATCACTATCGCGTCAGCTTTCGTCTGCCCAACAGTTTGGATCTCGCCGCCGTTGCCGAATGTACTGACGCGGAAACGGCGCGCCGCTCACTACTGGAACGATGTATTTCGGCGGTGCAACTGGAGGGTCAGGACATAACGTCGAGCAATTTGCCTCACACCGTTATGAATGCTGTCGTTAACCGTATGGGTGAAGTTGATCCGCAAGCCGACATGCAAGTCGACCTCGCATGTCCAGCGTGCGGCCATCGTTGGCGAGCGCTGTTCGACATCGAATCTTTTTTCTGGAGTGAAATTAATGCATGGGCTCAGCGCATTCTATTAGAGGTGCACACCCTCGCCAGGGCATACGGCTGGCGCGAGATGGATATTCTCAATCTTAGCCCATGGCGCAGACAGTTCTATTTGGGTCTGGTTGGCGGATGAGCGATTACCTAAACACGATCGTTGCGCGAACGTTGGGCCTGGCCTCAGTGGTCCAGCCGCGGCTGGGCTCGTTCTTCGAACCACATTCGTTTGCAGCCATCAACGCGGGCCCTCTTTCGGTTGCAGGCGAAACCGCAAGTGTCGACCAATCGCCGGGGAATACAGTGTCGGGAGTATCTGTGCGTACGTTGATGACGCAAGACGAACAACAAGGCTTGATGACTGGGAAGAGGAAACCTCGCGGAATCGACCGAGCTGTTTGGAACGCCGACGAAGGTGAGTCACAAGAGCAGCCGTTTGACACCATGATTAGCCGCTCACCCGTCGGGCCAGCTGCTTCACTTAGCAACCTACGAATGGAACCTTGGCCACACGTATCCGAACCGGGTGAGGGTCCGCGGCGGCTTCGTGCACAAACACACGAGCCTTATGAGCAACAGGCTGATTCACTGCCATTTACGGAAGGGGAGGCGAATAATAATGAGAACTCACAGCGTGCTGGGTTTAGACCCCGTCAAAAAGACGCCGGCCATTTTGATCAAAGCGGAGCGTTAGATTCGAACCGTAGCGAGCGCTCCGAACCCGCTCCGGCTCATAAAACACATAAATTGCCCGGCGCGATCCCTGTGCTGCAACCGAACGAGTTGCCAGTTACTTCTTTGCGAAGAGCTTTTGCGGAGCCAGCAATAGCCCGCGAAGCGCCCCCCACAATCAGTGTAACGATCGGTCGTGTCGAGGTTCGCGCAGTCTTCGCTCCCGCAGCGGCGGCTCGAGTGAGTCGTGGTAAACAGCCGGCAGCCATGTCCCTTGACGATTACCTCGAGAAAAAAGATGAGAGACATCGATGAGTAACTTCCTGGCGATCGCTACAGTCACAGCCGCGCTCAGTCAGGTTTTATGGGAAGCGGTCGTCTCGGACGTCAGCGGGGCTGAAGTCTCCACACTGCGCCCCAGCGTTGATGCCGACTTGCCCACAACCGGCGTTAACGTTTTTCTATATCAAGTGACGCCGAATGCTGCCTGGCGCAACGCTGACTTGCCGACACGTCGGGGGAACGGCGATTTGATTCAGAGGCCACAGGCCGCATTTGATCTGCATTATTTGTTGACCTTTTATGGAGACGAAACCTTACTTCAGCCGCAACGGGTGCTGGGCAGCGTTGTGCGCACGTTGCACGCGCGACCGGTGCTAACTCGTGAGTTAATTCGCCGGACGATCGCTAAAGTCGAGTTCGCCCCGTTTCTCGCTACCTCAAACCTCGCAGATGCAATCGAGCTGGTTAAATTCACGCCCCTCCCGCTCTCACTCGAAGATCTTTCAAAGCTCTGGTCCGTTTACTTCCAAACGGCATACAACCTGTCGATCGCATATCAGGGCACCGTGGTTTTGATTGAGAGCGAAGACTCAACACAGGCAGCGCTGCCTGTGCGCGCGCGGAATATCTACACGATCCCTTTTCGTGAGCCTCTTGTTGAGCAGGTCAAGTCGGCGGAGGGAATCGAGAACCTCATACTTTCCGATTCGACAATTGTTGTTTCAGGGCAGCGGCTTCGCGGTGATGTGACTCGAATTAGAGTTGGCGGTCTTGAGGTAACGCCCGCAAGCGCCAACGTCAGCGACACTGAAATCAGTTTAGCGCTGCCGGCGGATCTCCGAGCTGGCGTGCAAGGCCTGCAGGTGGTCCAACTACTGAACATGGGGACGCCGCCTGTTCCGCATAAGGGTTTCGAATCAAACCTTGCGGCGTTCGTGCTCCACCCTACGATTGAAAGGAAGCCCGACGACTCACCCGACATCACCGTATCGGCGCCGGTTACGGACGCTGACGGCATGCGTTCGGCTAACGTAACGGTGAAGGTGAGCCCAACCGTCGCCAAGAAGCAACGCGCGGTTCTGTTATTGAGCGAGCTCGTTCCGCCGCTACCGCCCAGCGATCAAGCGCCCCGCGCCTACAGTTTCGATTCCGCGCCGCACAACAAACCGGCGGATCCTGAGGTGACAGACACGCTCATATTTCCCATCAGTCGAGTAAAGCCGGCCGATTATCTGGTCCGCGTGCAAGTAGATGGCGCTGATAGCCCCCTCGAAACATCAGTGGACGAGAATAACCCGCTTTACATCGGTCCAAAGGTCACGATTTGATCGAGCAGGCGAACAACTGGAGCGAGGCTAACCAACGCTACCTGATGGCAGCGCTGGGCGTCGTGCGCGCCACGCTCGAGGACCACACACTTCGGTTACAGAAGAACAATGAGACTCCGCAACAAGAGGATCGCAAGAGTGAAGCGAGCGCAGCGCAACAGGAATTAACTGAAGCACGGGCAGCTATGCCGTCGCCTCCGGCGCTGGAGCTGCTTTGTTCGAAGTTCGGTCTTTCATCATTTGAACGTGACATCCTGCTCCTCGCAGCCGGCATCGAGCTTGATTCAACTTTTGCAGCCGTTTGTGCAGAGGCGCAAGGTGATTCGTCGCGTGCTTATCCCACCTTTAGCCTTGCTTTAGCCGCGCTTCAAGACGCTCATTGGAACGCAATGATTCCCTCCGCTCCGTTGCGTCGTTGGCGGTTGGTTGACGTGGCAAGCGGATCGGCGCTGACGCTCAGCCCGCTGCGAATTGATGAGCGAATACTGCATTACCTCGCTGGTGTGCAGCACACCGATGAGCGGCTCGCGGGACTAATCGAGCACTTGCACGAGTCAGCCAAACTCGCCCCCTCTCATCAGGAATTAGCACAGCGCCTGATTGCGTTCTGGTCGCAATCAACAGCAGGCCTTGATCTGCCAGTCGTGCAACTTTGTGGTGACGCGGCGCCGGATCAACGCGCTATCGCGGTAACTGCATGCGCCGCGATGGGAATGCATTTGGGTTCGATCGCGGCCCAGTCTGTCCCGGTAACCCCAAGCGAGATCGACGCATTCTTACTGCTTTGGCGACGGGAAGCAATCTTGAGCAACTGCGCTCTGCTGCTTGAGTGTCAAGAACTGGAAGCCGGGGACACGTCACGAACCGCTTCCATCAATCGGCTAATCGATGGGTTGACCAGCCCACTAATCATTAGCTCTGTCGAACGGCGGCGCGCCGCGCGCAAGTCGATCCTTACGTTGGACGTACGCAGACCTACACCTGTCGAGCAAAGAGTTATTTGGGAGGAGGCTCTGAATGGGATACCGGTCAATCTCAACGGTCATATCCAGACGCTTGTCTCGCAATTCAATCTTACTGTTCAAAAGGTGTACGGAGCGCGCGCTGATGCTATTGGCCGGCAAGTGACAAGCGATAAGGGTGCTGCAAACGACGCCGTTGATTTCGCGAAGGCCTTATGGGACGCCTGTCGCATGCAAGCGCGCCCACGTTTGGACGACCTTGCACAACGGATCGAACCAGTGGCGACGTGGAACGATATCGTTTTGCCTGAATCCCATCTGCAAACTTTGCATGACATTGCGATGCACGTGCGGCACCGAATGACCGTTTATGAAACCTGGGGATTCGCAACCAAGGGTGAGCGCGGCTTGGGAGTTAGTGCACTGTTTTCCGGAGTCAGTGGCACCGGAAAGACCATGGCCGCTGAGGTGCTCGCTAACGCACTGCGCCTCGACTTATATCGCATTGATTTGAGCGCAGTCGTAAGCAAGTACATTGGCGAAACCGAAAAGAACCTGCGCCGAGTTTTTGATGCGGCCGAAGAGGGTGGCGCAATTCTATTGTTTGACGAGGCGGATGCGCTCTTTGGCAAGCGAAGCGAAGTCAAGGACAGTCACGATCGTTACGCGAATATTGAAGTCAGTTATCTCTTGCAGCGCATGGAAGCCTATCGCGGCCTCGCGATCCTAACGACAAACTTGAAGAGCGCTCTTGATCAGGCATTTTTGCGTCGCCTTCGCTTTATCATCCACTTTCCATTCCCGAATGCGACGCATCGCGCCGAAATCTGGCGGCGTATTTTTCCCGGTGAAACCCCAACAGAGAACCTGAATCTCGAACGGCTCTCAAGGCTTAACGTTGCGGGGGGCCACATTCGCAACATCGCTCTCAATGCGGCTTTTCTGGCGGCCGACGAGGGCAACGCCGTGCGCATGACGCACCTATTGCGAGCCGCGCAGAGCGAATATACGAAGTTGGAGAAATCATTGACTGACGCTGAAGTCGGAGGCTGGGTATGAATAGGGAACCGCCTCATGCTGTTACGGAACCGATCGGTAGCATTGAGGTCGAGGCGCGACCTTCTTTGGTAGGTTCCAATGTCGAAGCTTTACTCCGAGGGTTGGGGTCTTCGAATCATTCACGGCCGTCAGTTAATTTTCACATAGATGAGTTAGTGCTTCACGGGTTTGAGTCAGCACGACGATATGCAATTGGCGATGCGATGCAGCGCGAACTGACGCGTCTCTTTACCGAGGAGGGCGCGCCAGTGGCGATCACAGACGATGTTGAGATTGCGCACCTGAACGGAGGCGCAATAGACGTGAGCCCGAGTGCAAACGGGGAAGCGACTGGTATCCAATTGGCGAGAAAGATTTACGGAGGGCTGGCCCAGTGAACGCTCCGCTGCAAACTCAAGCGAAAGCGGTACAACAAACAAGGATTGAAGTGCCGCTTAAGTCGCTACCGGTCTTGATGATGCAGCCCAAGTGCGCACTCAGCGAGTCGGGCAGGAAAAATGAAGACGCTGAAGATTGCGGCAAGACTCAGCTGTCGCTCCTGCGCGCGCAGCAAAAGAGAGACGTTCAAGTTCCCAATCCGGGCAGTGTGCCGCCCATTGTCCACGATGTCCTGGGCTCAGCGGGACGGCTGCTCGACGACCCGACACGCTCCTTTTTCGAACCGCGATTCGGTCATGACTTTCGCAAGGTGCGGGTTCACACAGGCACACAGGCAACACAGTCAGCGCGAGACGTCGGAGCGCTGGCGTACACGGTGGGCTCCGACATCGTGTTCGAGCAAGGACAGTATGCCCCAGGAAACGAAGCAGGCAAGAAGTTGCTCGCGCATGAGTTGGCCCATGTAGTGCAACAAAGTGGTCATCTGTCCGCCGGTCGGCGTCAATTGCAGATTAATCAACCCGCTGATCAATTCGAGCAGGAGGCAGATCGCGCTGCGAATGAAGTTATGGATGGAAGGGTACGACGTGAGCATCCAATAAGCGGCGCTGAGGCTTCGGGTAACAGAAAGGAAGAATCGAGGGCCGTTAGCCAACGCGGCAAAGATGAGAGTGGCATTGGCTCCCGAACCGGTCGGGCAACTGTTGAAGAATGGCAGGCGACGAGCGTTCTCAAAGCTCCTATGCTCCAGAGATCCGCAAAGTTTGTAGCTGGAACTGTAGACCCGGCAAACAACATTGCCGTGCAGATTGCTACTGGCGGCGACGCCGGTACGACGTGGATGACCCTAAATGGCCACGCCCTTGAGACTGAGCCCGATGCGTGGGAAGCCGTTAACAAACCGGTGATCGGCGGACTGTCCAAGCCGTCGGAGTCAGAGTGCTGGGTCGATAGCGTGGCGGATAACGTCGGAAGTTTTCAGATGACCGTGCCGAATAATGGCCCATGGGAAACCGTCACGACAAAGGCAAATCTCTGGGACAAGCTCGGGTTGGGGCAATGCTTCAACGAGCAAGGCAACGCCAAGCTTACCGTCAAAGGCAAACCGTCGGATGCGGCCGTGGCAACGGCAACCAGAGTTCACGAGGATCGTCATGCGACCGACGACGAAAAAGTCTTTAATTCAACAATATTGAAGTGGGATTCAAAGTTGACCATGGCGCAATTAATTCAAGAAAAATTCAAAGGTCATGACCACTTCGATTGTGAGAGCAATCTTTATTTCGCTATGGGCGGAACACCAGAGGAGATTGCTCAACGATTTCGCGATCAGGGCCTCTTCGCTGGAGTTAACTTCCATCAGACCGCTGCAGGCGGGAAGTTGAAATCGTCTGACCCTTCGGCGGATCCGGATTGTAAAGAGGCGAAACAAGAGGTCGGCTACTAGAAGGTCGAAATGGGAGAGATTGCCCAGTCAAATTAGACGGAAGCTTGAACGCCGCCGCAACCGAGGGTGTCTACAAAGCGAGCTTCATTGAATCGGTTGAAATCGTAGATGCCTTGGGTGGCGGCGTAAGTGATGCAAACTTATTCAAGTGGCACTCGACGATGTGGATTACTAAAGCGACCGGTTCCTGGACCGTTGACACGACCAAGAGCGAGATAGCACTGGAGCCGTCACGGTGGGAACAACCGGGCCTTAGTCTCAGAAGTGATGCTCCCAGTCTGCGAGCCGGGGTCCCTTACTGCCGGGTATGTACTTGAGTAATGGAAGTTGGGTGAAGTTGATGGAAAGAAGATTGCACATTCTGCAAAAAGCCCCGTCGCCTTCATCGTTCATACCGGGCTCTGGTGGCGGGCTGTCCAGGCGATCCGACTACCGTGGATCGCGCATGTCAGCATCGGGTAAGTGCAACGCGCGTGAGAAGAGCAATGAACGCCTTTCGCCTCTAGTACGGCCAACTCAAGACCTGGAACTTGGATCTCGAAAGACTGGCGATGATGAATCGCCTAACGATCGCGAAGTTATCTCGCAGGGCCAGCTTGATGAAGGATGCGCGTTGATGGAACCACGAATCGGCCACGACTTTGGCAAGGTGCGAGTGCACTTCGGAGGCGATAGCTCTCTATCAGATGCTAATGATCAGACACCTGTGCAATCGGGCGGTCTCGATGACAAGTTTACCGAAGGGGCCGCTCCTGAACCGGCTGCGGGCGCGGAGCCGAAACAAGACATCAACCTCGGCGCAGAGGAGACGAAGTCCCCACCCTTGCCGGTCATAGATTCGGTCGAGATGGTGACCTCCTCAACAGGAGCAGTCGGAGGCTTTGAAGAAATCGAGTGCCTGGCCAGCTTGAATAGCCCGGGACCTTATAACGACCAGGCATTCAGGGGATCAGTAGCGAACGTCCATCAGGTTCATTTCCATTTGTCGCAGGGTTACCCAGGGGATTTGCGCGCCACGCGCATGGTGAATCGAACGTCACTGCGCCGTGGGCTACCTTTTCCGAAATCAGGCTATGACGGCCCGCCTGGTCACGAGTATCTCTATACGAAGGACAAGATGGTGATCGCTGACGCGCCGGGTTGGTGCAAGACTCTCCAGGACCAGGATTTTCCGGTCAATTACAGAGCTGACTTCTCGATGTATGCGTGGGACGCTCCGACAAAATCAATCCTCGCAAGCATCTCCTATCACGTAGAAATAGAGAAGACGAACTACAGCCAACCTGGCCCTGTGAACACACTGACCGTGACAGCGACGAAGATCGGAGGGGCGGTTAAGTCGCCTGTGGCACCGAAGAAGTAAAGATTATCAAGATCGTTTTAATACCGTAATGACTTGTTTGAACTCAACACGTCGACAATCCGAGCGCGCTATGGCGTTCATAGAGGACTGACGAGATGACGACGCACGCGGAAACGGTAGCCCGACCTATTGTCGCGAAGCCGCTCCCAATCCTTACGGGCGGCCTCTTACAACGGAAGTGTGCTTGCGGCGGATCCGCTGGTTTGAAGACTGAATGTGGGGAGTGCGTCAAACAGCGCACAGGTCTTCCCCATGACACACGGAATCAAACCTCGTCTTGGGACCCTCATATAGTTGCTGACGACTTGCCCCGAGGGGGTCAACTCGGTCTCGGACACAACTTCAGCGACGTGCGGGTACTCGGAGCTGCACCGTTGATGATGCAAGGAGACACTCCGGTCGGAGAAGGAAAACCCAATCCGACACCGAAGCCCGCCGAGGCTAAGGCTGAAGAGGAACCAGCCCCGGCGACGACACCAGAAGGGACAAGCCTTGGTCCTACGAACAGGTCAAAACGATTCTGCCTCAAGGCCAATACTTTCGTAGTGACAACGGGGGTTCATAAAAATAGCGAGAGTGCTGCTCAAGGGTCCCAGATCATTAAATTCGAGGGCCTGAACACTGGGAAGCAGGATGAGAAAGACTGCTCATGTGATTGTGGCCTTTACCGTCACTGGATCAGCGGCTTTCTACAAGGTGTTGGGCCTGACCAGATTACCAGGGCACGAGAACAGTTGGTGGAAGAGCGAAGAAAAGCAGGCACACAGGGAAACCCGACCGCGCAAGAGGTGCTGGACCGTGCTATTGCGAGCACGCCGAAAGTCTATAGTCTCAAGTCCTGCGGCCACCCGATAGCAATACAAGAAGGCTCATTTACCGAAGAGCGCATTTCGTGCATTGGAGACAAGAATGAGCATCGGTGCAAGTGGGAATACGGTGATGGTCCAGGGGCGGACGCCGGCCTGCGCGAGGGCATTTACATCCATGTGAACCATCCATTTCAGTACGAGATTTGGGATTCGTGCCAGGGGAAGTCGGTGCAAAAAAAGCAAGCCACGCTCGAGATCAAGGGAGACAGGAGTCCACGCTCCATAACCTGGACCTGACAACGGTTCAGCGCGAGGAGCTCGGCAACGCTCTGCGCTGTGAACAGAATTAGGACGAGATAGATGAGTAGTTTTCCCAACTCGCCACGACTCTTGAAAGGCGGCCTCGTGCTGATCGATCCCAACACCTCGGCCGTCTTGCGGACGATTCCGTTGCAATACAACCCCGATTCATTGACCCGCTCGTTGCAAATTAAAGCCCTCGCCGAAGGTGGAGATCGCTCGGACGCGATGCGGCTGACCGGGCCCCCCGTTGAGACCATAAAGCTCGAAGTGGAAATTGACGCAACTGACCAATTGGAGTTTCCGGATCAAAATCCAAACACGACGGAATTTGGCATTCAACCACAGCTTGCTGCGCTAGAGACGATTGTTTATCCGTCCAGCGCTCAGATTCAGTCGAACAATTCACTTGCCAGTTCAGGGACGCTGGAAATCATCCCGATGGAAACGCCGCTCATTCTGTTTATCTGGAGCAAGAACCGCGTGCTGCCGGTGCGTCTGACCGACTTCAGTATCACTGAAGAAGCGTTTGATCCGGCACTGAATCCGATCCGTGCAAAGGTCAGTATCGGTATGCGAGTGCTGAGCGTTAACGACCTGCCTTTCAGTCACAAAGGCAGCAGTCTGTTTATGGCGTATCAACAGCAGAAAGAAAGTCTGGCGAAGAAAGCAGCGAGTGGCACTCTTAATTCATTGGGCATAACTCGAATTCCTTAAGGTGGTAATGATGTTCTCGATCAATAGTCGCTACTACAGCGTGCCAACAGCCACTTTGGAACCTGCGGATGGCCGGCAAATAGCTTACCTGCGCCGCAGGTTTGTGCCGCCTCCGGAAAATTTCGCGTTGCTCCTGGAGCATGCAGTCTCAGAAGCCGAACGGCTCGACAACATCACCGCACATTATCTCGGGGACCCTGAGCAATTCTGGCGCGTCTGTGATGCAAACGGCGCTATTCGTCCGCAAGAGTTGGTGGAAACGGTGGGCCTCCGGATCAGAATAACTCTTCCCGAAGGTATACCAGGGACTTCGGATGCTTAAGGGATTTTATCTCACGTTAATGATTGGACCGGTCGTTCCTGCGCCGGTACCCAAAGCCGTGCTTGATGCTCTTACAGGCGTTGAGGTCAAGGCAAAGACAGATGGTCCGAGTTTGTTCCAACTTACCTTCACCTTAAACAATCGTTCTCCGCTGCACACGTTGTTTCTAGTCGCCGGCGCCCAAACGCCGCTGTTGCGAGTGATCATCATCCTTACCATAAACGGAACGCCTAACGTGCTGATGGACGGCGTTATGACTAATCAGCAGGTGACGCCGGGAAGCACTCCCGGTGAATCCACGCTCACGATCACGGGCGAAGATTTATCCAAGATGATGGGGCTGATCGACTTCAGCGGCATTCCTTACCCGGCCATGCCGCCCGAGCTGCGCATCCTGTTGATCATCGCCAAGTACGCAATGTTTGGGATGATCCCTCTCGTAATTCCATCGCTGTTCTCTGACGTTCCCATTCCGGTTGAACGACTTCCTATTCACCAGGGGACAGACCTCGAGTACGTGCAGCAACTCGCCGACGATGTCGGCTACGTTTTCTATGTCGACCCGGGACCGGTGCCGGGCACCAACACTGCTTATTGGGGCCCAGAAATAAAAGTCGGGGTTCCGCAGCCGGCGCTTAATCACGACATGGATGCCCACACGAATGTCGAATCTCTTAGTTTCAATTTCAACGGCGCCAACACGACGCTGCCAATAGTCCTGATTCAAAACTCACTATCCAAAGTGCCAATTCCCATTCCGATTCCGAAGTTGAATCCACTTCAACCTCCATTGGGAGTAATACCCGCGCCCATCACGAACGTTACTGTGCTGAAAGACACAGCGAAGCTCTCGCCCATGGCAGCCATCGGCAAAGGACTCGCCGTGGCTTCTCGTTCGGCTGACGCTGTGACGGGCAAGGGTTCGCTCGATGTGGTCCGTTACGGGAGATTGCTGAAGTCGCGGCAACTGGTTGGTGTGCGCGGCGTAGGGATGGCGTTTGATGGTCTCTATTACGTGAAGAGCGTTACCACCGCGCTGAAACAGGGAGAGCTGAAACAGAGTTTTGAGTTGACCAGAAACGGTTTGGTTTCAATTACACCGAGGGTTCCTGCATGAGCGAAGCTCAAAAATATTATGGCAAGTATCGAGGCACGGTTCTGAACAATCTCGACCCGTTACAAATAGGTAGGTTGATGGTCCAGGTGCCTGATGTCGGTGGGCTGATTCCTTCCAGTTGGGCCATGCCGTGTTTTCCGATCAGCGGCAAGCAGATGGGCGCCTACATGATTCCGCAAATTGGCACCGGTGTCTGGGTCGAATTCGAGCAGGGCAATCCGGATTACCCGATCTGGAGCGGCTGTTGGTATGGGCTGGTTGCCGAGGTTCCGGCGCTGGCGCTCGCAGGCAATCCCGCCAGTCCCAGCATCGTTTTTCAAACTGGACTGCAAAACTCACTCGTGATTAGCGACCTGCCTGGGCCAACGGGCGGAATCATGCTCAAGAGCACCACCGGGGCCACGCTGATCGTTAATGACACGGGGATCTACATTCAGAACGGCAAAGGCGCGATGCTGACCATGATTGGCCCGACAGTGACCATCAATAACGGCGCGTTCACCGTAATTTAAGTCGAAGAACTCTATTCGAAGGAGAAGGCGATGCCTGGTTTTCTGGTTCATTTTGGCGCCACTGTCTTATGTTCACACGCAGGACAGGCAACTCCGGTGGTAGTCAATCCGCGCGTCCTCGTCAGTGGTCAACCGACAGTAACGCTTCCTGGCCCTTACGTTATCGCCGGCTGTGCGTTGCCGCCGCCGCCCGCGGCGAATGGGCCATGCGTTACCGGTCAATTCATCACCGCCGCCACTCGCATAACTTCGAATGGGATGCCGCTCTTATTGCTGGATAGTCAATCCATCTGCGCACCGTCAGGCACGCCCATGATCGTGGTGGCAACGCAAACAAGAGCCACCGGGATGTGAATCTCATGAACCTCGATTTTCCTTTTAGGTTCGATGGACGCGGTCGCACTGCGGCGACTGACGACGATGACCATATTCGAGATCTGATCGAACAGGTCTTGTTTACGGCGCCAGGCGAACGAGTTAACCGGCCCGACTTTGGTTGTGGAATTGGTCGCCTGGTATTTGCTCCGAACAGCAATGAGCTCGCGGCAGCAACACAGTTTTTGATCCAGGGGTCGCTGCAGCAGTGGCTCGGCAATCTTATTCAAGTCAACGACGTTCAGGTGGAAAGCAACGACGCGCAATTGCTGGTTAGGATTCAGTACACGGTGAATCGGACGCAGCAACAACAGACAGCTCAGTTTGCGCGCCAGGGAACTTTCTAATGATCTACTTCTGCTGCGATGATGAGCGCCGTCGCAACGCGGTGCGAAACCACCCATCGATCAATGGCATCGATTTTCTGGAAGTGTCAGATGATCCCCAGGATTCTCTGGAACATCGACAGCGTTTTCTCTTCGTCCATTTCTTCAAGAATGTTACGGCGGCAACCATCAAAACGGAGAATGTGCGGGTTGAAGGCGGCGAGAGAATTCGCGACATCACTGTCAGTTCAGTGACCGACGGGCAATCGAGTTCGCCGCCACTTGGACCAAACGTCCTGGTTGTTGAAGTATCAGAGCGGGGCGACTTTTCTCCTTACACCCTGCGCCTTATAACCACTGATGACGACTCCGGCAGTGCTCCCGACGGTTTCGATCCAATTCTTTCGGCCGTCGACTTCTCATTCAAAGTCAATTGTCCCTCACCATTTGATTGCAAGCCGGAACGCGTTTGTGCTTCCGAAACTGGCAACGATCCCGAGATCAGTTATCTGGCCAAAGACTATGCGAGTTTCCGGCAATTGATGCTGGATCGGATGTCGTTGCTGATACCGCAATGGGGCGAGCGCAGTCCTGCCGATCTTGGCATTACTTTAGTTGAATTGCTGGCCTACGTGGGCGACTACCTGAGCTATCAGCAGGATGCGGTTGCGACTGAGAGTTACTTAAACACTGCCCGCCGCCGCACTTCGATTCGACGCCATGCGCGCCTGGTCGACTATCCGATGCACGATGGCCGGAACGCGCGGGCGTGGATTCATCTGGAAGTCGCCGCTGCAGCCGACGGGATTGAGTTGAAGCGCGGGGCCGCTCGCGACACCACAAAACTCCTCACCGGTGTTGGAGCTCTCGACGGTGTTGCTGTAATTCCTCAGGACTCGGATGCGTTTGCAAATGCCCTTTCCGAAAGACCGCAGGTGTTCGAGTTGTTGCACGACATAACGTTATTCAAGTCGCATAACAAAATGGGGTTCTACACGTGGGGCGCGCGCGAGTGCTGTCTTCCCAAGGGCGCATTGAAGGCGGCACTCGACGGCGACTTCGCGGATTTGAAGCCCGGCGACGTGTTGGTTTTTGTAGAGAATCGTGGACCTGAAACGGGAAGGCCAGAGGATGCGGATCGAACTCGCCGTCATGCCGTGCGTCTCACGTCCGTGCAAAGCACGAGCGATCCTTTGGGAGGACGATTCAAGACCCCGCCAGACGACAACGCAGGGCCCGTCACAGAAATTAAGTGGTCCAGCGAGGATGCACTCCCGTTTGCTCTGTGTGTTTCAACCTTGGTAGGCAACAACTTCTTCGATGATTGCGCCTTTTCCCTGGGAAATATTGTCCTCGCCGATCATGGTTACACCGTCACTGATGAGCCCGCTAATCCCTTAGCCGATCTCGAGCTCGCTGATACGTCACTTGATCCTGCGGTGGTCGCTGCGCCCATCGCAGCGCTAACTCCAGTTTCGCGATCGACTACGAGTCGTTGTGACGCGGCGACAGTGACGACGGTAGCTCCACGCTATCGCCCGCGACTTAAGTACGCGCCGATTACCCAGGCAAGTCCCTACGACGCATCCAAGCCTCCCAAATCGGCAAAAGCCACGCGCGGGCTTCTCGAAGATTCAGCTGCATTGCCGATACCTGCAATCAAGCTCGCGGATTTGAGTCGACCTGGAGACATTTGGGAACCGCGTCGAGATCTTCTCGGGACCGATTCAGCCGACGAAGTCTTTGTGGTCGAAGTTGAAACTGATGGCACTGCCTACTTGCGCTTCGGCGATGGCGGCACGGGCAGGCAGCCTCCGGAGGCGGCGAAGTTTTTTGCCACTTACCGCACCGGCAATGGTACGGCCGGAAACGTCGGCGCGGATTCCCTCAGACATCTGGTTACGAGCGACGCCACGTTTCTCGATCCCACCGCGCCGTTGATCGTCAGCGTTAGTAATCCCTTGCCGGCTTCCGGCGGTGTGGATCCCGAGACCATCGAACATGTCAGACAAAACGCGACGAGCGCCTTCCGTCGCCAGGAACGCGCCGTGACACCTGCTGATTACGAAGCGCTGACAGTGCGGAGAGATGTAGTGCAACGGTGCGGACTCGACGTACAGCGATCCGCTGCCACGCTGCGTTGGACCGGAAGCTGGCACACGATGTTTCTGACAATGGATCGCTTAGGTGGCCGCCGCGTCGATGATGATTTTGAGAAAGGACTGCGGCGCTGTCTCGAGCGATATCGGATGGCGGGTCAGGATCTGGAAGTTGACGCCCCGCGTGACGTGGCGCTCGAAATTGTAATGCTGGTCTGCATCAAGCCCGGCCATTTCTTCGAGCATGTGCAGCAGGCGCTTCTCAAGGTCTTCAGCAATCGCTCACAGCCTGATGGGAGTCGGGGCGTCTTCCATCCCGACAACTTCACTTTCGGACAACCGGTTTTGTTAAGCAGGATCATCGCTGTGGCTCAGGCTGTAACCGGGGTTGCGTCAGTAGTGGTCGCAAAATTTCAACGGCAGGGCGTGAACAGTAAAGAGGCATTGGACTCCGGGCGCTTGCAGATGGGAATTCACGAGATCGCCCGCCTCGACAACGATCCGAACTTTCCCGAACGCGGTGTCTTCATTCTAAAACGAGCTTAGGAAAATGAGTTCATCAGTCGATTTCAAAACTGAGCTGAACGATTGCGGGTGCTGTGAAGGCACGTCAGTCGAAACTCCGGCGTCCGAAGTGAATCGTCCCGGGCTATCCGCGATTGCATACCGGGTGGGCACTCACGCGCGGTTCAGGGAAACGCTGCTCGCACGTTTAAGTGCATCGGGACAACCGTCACTGAACGGGCTCACTGCGCGTGATGATGACGATTTTCCCATCGCGCTGCTCGATGCCTGGGCGACAGTCGGCGATGTTCTGACTTTTTACCAGGAGAGAATTGCAAACGAAGCATACCTACGGACCGCAACTGAGCGACTTTCAGTTCTCGAGCTTGCGGGTCTCATCAATTACCAGTTGAGCCCCGGCGTCGCTGGCAGCACTTACCTTGCTTTTACCCTTGAAGATGCACCCGGTGCGTTGGGACAAACCCTGACGCCTGGCACTTCCGCTCAAGTCGCGCCGGCTCAACTACCGCCCATCACTATCGAGGTTGGTACAAAAGTGCAGAGCATTCCCGGCCCCGATGAAAAGGCCCAAACGTTTGAGACTGTTGAGAAGATCGACGCACGTCCGGAATGGAACGGGTTAAAAGCTCGCCTCCGAAAATTAATCTACCCGGTGTTTGGGGATACCACTGTCTATTTGAAAGGGGTCGCTAACAATCTCAAAGTTGGAGACATGCTCTTGTTTGTCGGGGAAGAGCGATTAGCCGGCGCCGCGAGCAATCGTTGGGATGCGCGCAGAATCAAGGCAATCGAAGTTCAAGCCACAGAGGATCGCACCAAAGTAGTTCTCGAACGAAAGCTCGGAACAACCTCACCTCATCGTGATCCACCCGATCAGTCGCGTGTGTTCGTCTTTAGAAGTCGCGCCTCGATTTTTGGTTACAACGCGCCGGAGTGGCGAAGTCTGCCAGACGAAATGAAGGCCGGATTCCTCGGCCTTCCGGATAAAGCCTTCCTGACCACACCTGATCGCAAAGAGTGGCCAGACTTCACAATCTTTGCCCCGGTCTTCCCCTTCAAAGAGAAAGGAAGCGACAAGGTTATCAAGGCCGACTTGCAAGCTGAGGTGAAGAATCAAGTCCTGGAAATGATGGTCGTCGATAGTCCCGCTAAACTAAAGGTTATCGAACGGCTACCCGGATATGTAAAGTCTTCGAACACCATTGACCTCGATGCCGTTTACCAGAAGATTACGGTGGATAGTTGGGTGCTGCATTCGTTGCCAAACGACCCTGGTGCGGGGAGCGGTCCGCCGCAAGAGTTTCAGCGTCTCTATCAAGCAACTCGGGTAAGCGAGGCATCGCGCGCTGACTTTCTGCTGAGCGGGAAAATATCGCGAGTAACCCTGGAGGGCATCGATCTCGACGCCTTCCGGAATTCAGTTCGCACCACGGCAGCATTTGTTGAGAGCGAAGAGCTCGAACTCGCCGAGACACCGCTCGAAAGCCCGGTGTGGAAAGAGAAGATCGCCCTCGATCGCCTGGTTAAAGGTCTGCAGAGCGGTCGCCGAATAGTTGTCACTGGCAAGCTGCTGCGCCGCCTCCGCTTCAAGTCATCGAAAAATCAACTACCGTCAGGAGAATACTTTTTACTCACACCTCCGCGGAAGACAGATGCGAGCTTCGATAAACTGAAATGGAACGTTATCAATGCGGCGGGTTTTAAGCCCACTGTTTTCGCCTCGCCTGATGCGGTCACGTTCCTCACCACAATCGAAGAAGCCGAGAAGGCGGTCAGCGAATTAGCAGTGATCGATACGGCAACCGCGCTAGATGAGAAACACACTAGACTGATTCTCACCAGCGAGTTGGCAAATGTCTACGATGCCTCATCGGTGATCATTTCCGCTAACGTTGCCCTTTCCACTCACGGCGAGACAACCAACGAAGTGCTCGGCGGGGGCGACGCAACACAGGCTTTTCAGCGCTTCGTTCTCAAGCAACCGCCTCTTACTTACGTCAGCTCCTCGAGCGCCAGCGGCGGTCAATCAACTCTTGAAGTTCGAGTCAACGACGTGCTCTGGCATGAAGTCCCGGACTTTTATGAACACGAGCCGCAAGAGCGCATTTACGTCACTCGGCTGAGCGATGACGGCAAGACCACAGTCATCTTCGGCGACGGTGAAACTGGAGTGCGCTTGCCCACCGGACAGGAAAACGTCAAAGCGAAGTACCGGAAAGGAATCGGACTCGGAGGGATTGTGCGCGCCGATCAGCTGACCCAACTGCTCACGCGCCCACTCGGGGTCAAAGGTGTGACGAACCCAATCCCCTCGTCGGGTGCTGCCGATGCCGAGAAACTCGAAGACGCCCGCCGAAATGCTCCGTTGACCGTGTTAACTCTCGGCCGCGTCGTTTCCTTGAAAGACTACGAAGACTTTGCGCGAGGATTTGCCGGCATCGGCAAAGCGCTCGCTACCTGGACATGGTTTGGCGAGCGAAGGGGAGTTTTTGTAACTGTTGCTGGTGAAGACGGAGCGCAAGTGACTGAACAGTCGCCGCTCTTTAAGAACTTACTTGTGGTTATGCGTGATTCGGGAGATTCGCTCGTATCACTCAAAGTAGAGTCATTCCAACAGCGATTCTTTAGCTTGCGTGCAACCTTCAGTGTCGATCCCGATTTGCTACCCGAAAAGGTGAAGGCCGAAGTTGAGCAAAAGCTGCGTGCCGCTTTCTCATTCGAAACGCGGGAATTTGGTCAAGCCGTGCACTTGAGCGAGGTCATTGCTGTCATGCAAAACGTTAAGGGCGTGATTGCAGTTGATGTCGATCAGTTTTACCGCTCCGACCAGACGCCTGCTCGCCTGGCGCGAATCGCCGCTGCCGCGCCGCAGCCGGGTAGCGACGACTCAGTTTCTGCGGCTGAGCTGTTGTTGCTCGAACCGAACGGTTTGAATCTGGAGGTCGCGAAATGAGTTTCGATGTCGGACAACTCTATTCGCTGCTTCCGGCTGTCTATCGCATTCGGGATCTGCAGCTGGCCCAGCAACTAAAAGGGCTGCTGACAGAAGCGGAATCTGCGGAGCTGCAGTCGCTGCAGGGGCTGGATACCCTGACTGAAGAGGAAACGAAACGACTCAGCGAGCTGGAAGACAAGCGCCAGCGCGGACCACTCAAAGCGCTCCTTTCCGTGATTGCCGAACAAGCTTTAGTCCTCGAGGATGATCTCGAACAGCTCTACGACAACCTGTTCATTGAGACGTGTGCCGAGTGGGTGGTGCCTTACATAGGTGAGTTAATTGGCGCTCGCGGCATCTCGGCTTTTCCTGGCGCGAGTTTTACGCAACGGGCTTTTGTCGCAAACACGATGGCGTACCGGCGTCGCAAAGGTACGGCTGCCGTGCTTGAGCAACTGGCGCGCGACGTTACCGACTGGGACGCAAGCGTGGTGGAATATTTTCAACAGCTCGCGACCACGCAGTACCTGAATCACATCCGTCTCGAAAATTACGCAATCGCCGGTCTTCGCAATTCCGCCCTCCTCGAAACGATTAACACGCCGTTCGACAGTGTCACGAGAACGGCAGACGCGCGCCGGATTGAAAGCGGTCGAGGAAAATACAATATCCAGAACGTGGGAATTTTTCTCTGGCGCCTGGCTGACTATTCAGTCACGAACGGCCAGCCCTATCAGTTTGATGGGCGCCGCTATCTTTTCGACCCGCTTGGCAAAAATCTGCAGCTCTTTAATCACACTGAACCCGAGGATGAGATCACTCATCTTGCTGAGCCACTCAACGTGCCGATGAGAATAGGACGACGCTTGCTCGATAGGGCGCTCGAAACTTACTACGGTGTAGACGCGGACGACGAAGCAAAGAGCATTCTTTTGAGTGAGAGAGATCCGGCGGCGCCAAAGAAGCTAAAGCCGATTAATGACAAGCGCATCAAGGTGTGCGATCTCAGTGACCTGACAGATGCAAGCGGCAATGTTGTTAACGATATGAACGGCAAGGCGCTGTGGGCCCATTTGCCTGACGATAAGATCGCGATTGACCCAGTCCTGGGACGGATCACCTTTCCCCCAAACCAGATTCCGGAGAATCTTCACGTCACCTATCAGTACGCATTCAGTGCCGACCTGGGTGGCGGCGAGTATGCGCGAGTTGCCTCTCTCTCCAGCGCCGTTCCCAAAATTAAGGTGCCCGATGATCGACCAAAGATTCAGCAGGCGTTGAACGAAATCAAGGTTTCTGGTGGCGTTGTTGAGATTACCAACAACGATCAGTATTTCGGCGGGCTCAATCTGATTGCCGGCACGACGGTAGGAAAGAAACTGGAGTTGCGCGGCGCCAATCAGCAGCGACCGGTAATCGTGTTAGGAGCCAATCAAGAAATAGCCTTAAGCGGGGGCGACGAAGGCGAGATTACTATCAATGGCTTATTGATCGGTGGCGGAGTTTTGCGTCTTGGCTCCGGAGTGTCCAACAAACTCCGCAGGTTGCGCTTAAGTCATTGCACTCTCGTGCCCGGACCAATAGCCGAGTTAAGTGTTCCCGGATCGAGTCCACCTGCGGTCTTACCTCAACAAGCAGCCGCACCGCGACTGCGAATCGAACTCGAAAACACCATCGTCGAAATCGATCGCTGCATCGTGGGGCCGATTCGTGCGATCGCTGGTGCCGAAGTACACATCACCAACAGCATCATCGATGCTTCGAGCACGTCTGCGGTCGCCTACTCGGGTTTGACTGAAAATGATCCAGGTGCGCGCTTGCGGATAGAGAATTCAACGGTGATCGGCAAGGTCTTCACCGAAACGATGGAGCTCGCCAGTAACACCATCTTCCTTGCTGACCTTGAGGAAATCGACAACTGGACCGCGCCAGTTCGAGCAGCGCTTTTGCAACAGGGCTGCGTGCGCTTTTCATTTATTCCGCCAGGTTCACGCTTGCCGAGTCCGCACCGCTGTCAGCCCGTAAGCCCAGGCGATGCTGAGCGCGTACGACCGTCATTCACATCATTGCAGTATGGCGATGCGGGCTACTGCCAGTTGGATCTGTCGTGTGCTCCGGAGATTACGCGGGGTGCTGACGATCAGGTTGAGATGGGCGCCTTTCACGATCTTTACCAGCCCCGACGCGAAGCAAATCTTCGCGCTGCTCTCAACGAGTATCTTCGTTTCGGATTAGAAGCGGGAATTTTCTACGCGAGTTAATTAACTCAGAGGAGTGAAATTATGCCAGGCGACTATAGCCGCAAAATCTTCCGACCAAAGAAACATTACAGCGGCGTCCTCATGCAGCAGGGCAGGGTCCAACTCGATGCGGATTTTAACGAGCAGCTCGACATCGCGGGCCACCGCACTCAAATCGAAACCATTGATGTTATCGGTCAAACGGGTGTTCCGAAGAAAAATGATGGTTTCAAGGTTGAAGTCTCGGCGAACAAACATAATCTAACGATCGCGAAAGGTCGCATTTATGTCGAGGGGCTGCTGTGTGAGTTGGAGGAGGGAACGACTTATACCAGTCAGCCCTATTTGCCAAATCCTGACTTTACTGGTCCCGCAAGTCCGCCCTCCAGTCCGCCTCAAACTAATTTGGATCTGGACGATGGCGTTTATTTAGTTTTGCTTGATGCCTGGCAAAGGGAAATTTCGGCACTCGACGATCCGTTAATAAGAGAGGTTGCACTCGGTGGACCTGATACCACGACGAGACTGCAGAACATCTGGCAAGTAAAACTGCTAGATGTCGGTGCAACCAGTCCTCCGCAAACTGTCGCTTGCGATACAGCGATTCCGGCGTTTGATGATTTAACCGCACCCTCGACCGGAATGTTGAATGCGCGAACACAACCGCCGAAACCAGAGGACAATCCCTGCCTGTTACCGGCGCAAACCGGCTACACACGGCTCGAGAATCAGCTCTATCGCGTTGAAGTACAGAAAGGCGGGCCTCGCTCGCAGGTGACTTTCAAGTGGTCGCGCGACAATGCCTCAGTCGAAACAAAGATCAAGAACATCTCCAACAAGGTGCTGACAGTCGCAGACACTGGTAAGGATAAGCTGCTCAGTTTCGCCGGCGGACAATGGGTTGAAATTGTCGATGACGAGTCGACGCTTAAAGGAACAACGCGCGCGCTCTTTCAAATCGACAAGGTAGATAAAGATACAAACAAGATCACGCTCAAGACTTCTGCCGTCGCCCTTGCGAGTCTCGAGGGCAAGAAGCTGCGTCGCTGGGACCAGAATGACACGAACAGTGCCAATGCCGATGGAGTCGCTGCAACCGCTAGCTGGATCGAATTGGAAAACGGAATTCAGGTCCGCTTTTCCGACGGCGACTATCACACCGGCGACTACTGGTTGATTCCGGCGCGCACTGCGACCGGCGAGATTGAATGGCCGCCTTACGAAATACCCAACAACAATCCGGAGCCACAACCTCCGCGTGGTATTCGACACTACTTCTGCCGTCTCGCGTTGGTTCGGTCACAGGCGGGTGAGTTGACGGTCATCGAAGACTGCCGCAAGCGCTTCCCACCGTTGACGGGCATCTGCGCTGAAGACATCTGCTTTGACAATGAGACCTGTGATTTTGCCGGCGCCGAAACTGTTCAGGACGCGCTCGATAAACTTTGCGCTGCGCGCGACCTGCGCTTTCACAATAAACACTTGCACGGTTGGGGAATCGTGTGTGGCCTGCAAGTGGAATGTGGCGCCAACACGAATGTGCGCGTGCGGCCGGGTTACGCGATCACCTGCGAAGGTGAAGATGTGATCCTTAAGGGAGTTGAGGACGTGAATCTCCTCGACTTGATGACTCAACCCGAAGCAGGGTCACCGCCAGAAACGCTGAAGGATGGAGAAGTGTGTCTGGTTCTGGAGCCACACGAGTCAGGCAATCGTCGCTTCCGTCTCGAACCATTTAAGGCGCCAAAAAATAAGCTGGATGCGTTGCTCAACGGAACTATTTGGCAGGACGTTATTGACGACTGTTTGCAGCCATTGATCGACCTCGCCAAGGAGCAGTTCACGACAAAGCCCGAGGAAGGGAAACTGCTCGTCGGCCCAACCCAAAAACGGGTCACGACGTTTAGCAACTTGCTCATTCAACTAGTGAATCAGCAGAACGGTAGCTTCGTGTTTTTGTCGGGTGGAGACGAACCGGCAGAAAATACAAAGGACCTGCGCACTGAAGACGCGATCTTGCGGGCATTCTACAAGAAACTCCGTGAGCGGCTGCAAAGCCACACCTTCTGCGCGATGTTTGAGAATGCACGACCCTTTCCCGATTATCCCGAAGCTTATGCTTCCTTGAAGATTGCGACGATCTTCGGCAAGGGATTCCAAAAGCGCTTTCGTGTTTCGCCCAACAGCAACATCGGATATTCACTGGGCGCTGGTAACAAAATCCACGTGTTTGATCTTAAGAAGAATGAGATGGCAGCCGAGCTGGAGTTTCCCGGCGGCCCAACCGCAATCGTTCAGGACGTCGCCTTCTCGAAAGACGGCAAGCAACTCTTCGCCGTCGCGACCATAAAAGATAAGGACAGCATGTTTGCAGTCGCAGACGTGGGTTCGGGATTTAAGTACAAGTGGCGCGAGCCGACCATGATTTGCGACATCCTGTTCAAGTCGTTAGGAACGATTGCCGGTTCCAAAAATGTGTTTGCTACCGGAAAGGGAAAGGGACTTTACGAGATCAATCCTGCGCAAGTGAACGCCACCCCAGATGCCCTCTACCCGTTTAACGCGATCGGTCATCTCGAAATGCTTGATGAGGGCAGCCTCGCTTTTGCCACGGCGACCAATCAGGCGGGCCAAACAACTGTTTACAATCGCGTGCTGCGGCTCAATCTAAAAACGCATGAATCCGTGCCACCGGCCTACGTGCCCACCTTAGGGAACGCACAGCTCAGCGGCGATGACGACATCACGATCTCCTCAGGCGACGATCAGCGTCTATACATCGTGGTGAACCCGCCGCCGGGTCAGTCGACCAAGCATGTAGCAATCTTCGACTTGAAACAGCCCCAGGCGCCAATTGCGGTTCGTGACGTAAAAGACAACACGGGCATTCGCATGGCATTTAATCCCACCACCAGCAATACGATGCTGACTTTTGACGATAGTTATCGCGTGGGATTGATCGGTCCAAACAATCAGTTCCTGCCAAAGTACCGCCACCCTGTGCAGATTGCTCCCGGCTCGATAGCAACTTCACCGAATGGCAAACGGGTGTATGTTCTTAACTACACGAGCAACACGATCAGCTCGATTCCGGCAGAGCTCCTGGACCCGCAACGGCAGATTCCACTGCAACCGCTCGTGGATTATCGGGCTGGGGTACTTAACGCCTTCGCCGATTTGTTGGGTGGGTTGCTTCAGTATCTAAAGGACTGTTTCTGCGATCACTTCCTGATCAATTGTCCGACGTGTGATGAGACGGATAAACTCTATCTCGCCTGCATCACGGTTAAGAACGGCAAGGTATTCAAGGTTTGTAACTTCTCGCTGCGAAAGTATGTCCATAGCTTCCCGACAATCGAGTATTGGTTATCCGTGGTGCCCGTGATTCCCATGATCAAGATGGCTGTGGAGAAATTCTGTTGCTCAGTATTGCCTGGCTTCTTCGGGAAATTCCAGGCTTTCAAACCTGACACCGCAAATGAAGTGTCACCCGCGGCTTCAAACACGCTCAAGAGCAATCAGATGCGTTCGGGAATCACTTTCGCTCAGCAGGCCGACTTCCAGGGTGCGTTCTCAAAAGTGCTATCGAGTTCTGGATCCGCGCGGAAGTTGATGACGGATGTCTTGACTGGCTCCGCTAACCGGACCTTCACGCGCGCTCCAGACACGGCGATTCACCGTGCGGATATCGAAGACAAGCCGACTGAGGAGGCGCGTAAGAAACTGGCAGAGAACCGGATCATCGTCGACAAAGTTGAGGCTTACGATCCAGCGAAGGCCGGCCGCAACCTCTTGCGAATGACGAAAACGCCCGCGCACCTTGAACCTGGAACGCGCGTAAACCTCATCACCAAAGACGACAAGGTAATGTTCTACACCATTGCCGATGAGGCGCCGACTAACGTAGCGGAGTTGCGCGCTGAATTTGAAAACACGCGTGCCGTCGCAGTTGAAACTAAAGCAGTGCTGGATCTCGCAATGCCGGTGTTCGAAGGGTTGCGTAACCAGGTTGAAGTTAACAAATCGAGCGTGGCAGAAAGTCGGGCAGCTTTAGAAAAGATCTCGCCACAGGTTGAAGCTTTGAAGACTCGATTGGATGCCGACTCTTCAACCTTAGCCACACATAAAACCGCAATTGACAACGCGCTGCCTCGCCTCGAGAGCTTCAACACAGATCTCGAGAAGAGCAAAACTGAGTTGGCCGCAAACAAAGCTGCACTGGCAAAACTAACACCACAGCTCGAGGACCTGCGCACGAAAGTCGCTGCCGACTCCGCGGTCCTTGCCGCAAACAAGGAAACGATTGAAAAGGCTTTGCCGCGTCTCGAGACGCTCGTGGCCACCGTCGATAAGTCGGCGCCGGAGATCACCGACCTGAAAGCCCGTCTTGACGCGGCCCATGCTGCTCTTGCCGAGAATAAGGCTGCTGTTGCTGAGGCGCTTACCGTGCGACAGGAAGTGAGCTCGCTGCGGAAGGAGCTATTGCAGGTGCGGCAAACGCATCAACAGGAGCTTGCCGCGCGCGATAAGGATATCAGCGATTTGCGGACAAACATTACGAACTCGCGTAACTTGCTTGATAACCTCAACGAACGAGTTAGGAGATTAAACCCTTAGCCTCCGCTACTAGTCTAGCTTTATGGGTGAGCCGTCTTCACAACCATTCGTCACCTGTGTCATGCCGACGACCTCAGATCGGCACGAGTTTGTGCGGCGATCGATCGCCTTCTTTCTGCGACAGGACTATCCAAACAAAGAGCTACTGATAGTCGATGACGAGCCTCCGCTCGATCTTCCTTTCACGCATCCCCAAATCAGACGTGTAACCATGCCTGCGAGGAAGACCCTTGGGGCGAAACGGAACTTCTGCGTCGAAGCCGCGCGCGGCGATTTGATAATGCACTGGGACGATGACGACTGGATGGCGCCTCATCGCATCAGTTATCAGGTTGCGGCCCTCCTCGAAGAGCAGGCAGAAGTTTGCGGTTTGCAACGAATGCTCTTTTACGAACCCAGTACGCGGCAGACCTGGCTCTATGCATATCCGGATGGGCAGCGTCCCTGGCTGGCAGGCGGTTCATTACTTTACACAAAAGAGTTTTGGCGCCGCTCGCCATTTCCGGATATCCAGGTTGCTTCGGACACGCGTTTCATCTGGGAGCAGCAAGTTGATAAGCGGGCGGTGCTCGCTGACCACACTTTCTACATCGGGATGATCCATCCGAAAAATACCAGCCGGAAAAACTGCTCAGGGCCTTACTGGAGTAAGTGGACGGGCGATCTCGAAAAGCTAATGGGAAGCGATATCGAGTTCTATCTGAATGGAACTACGCCCCCCTCGCCAGCGAGTCAACCAATGCCGTTTGTGAGCGGCACAGCTTCGCACGTGCCTCCGCCTGAATACAGCGTAATCATGGTCGTTCACAACGCCCTTGAGATGACAAAACTAGCAACCCTGCAAACGCTGCGTAATATCAGAAAGCAGGACGCACGCCTGGTTGTCGTCGATAACGGTTCAACTGATGGCACGGAGCTGTGGCTCAGGATGCTCGCCGCACGAGGCGACATTGATTTGATCAGGAGCGATACGAATACCGGTCACGGACCCGCTCTTGAACTCGCGCGTCGAGAAACGACCTCTCCTTATCTAGTAACGCTCGATAGCGACGCCTTTCCGCTTTGCGAAGAATGGCTCAGCAACTTACGAGCGCGTCTGAATGACCGCGTAAAGGGTGGCCGGGATTCATCATCATCGCGACTACATTCACCCATCATGTCTCATGGTAGCTCGGCAAACGCTCGATGAGCTGCACCTAACCTTTCTCAACGAAAAAGATCGCGCGAGCAAGTTTGATGTGGCTGAACGAATCAGCGTCGACTTGAAGGCGAAAGGCTTTGAACTCTCTGGCCTTGCGAGAACAACAGCGCAACGGCGCGGGAGCGCAACCGAACCTGTCTATCTCGGTTCACAGTACGAAGGCCTGGTGCATCATCAATGGTACACAACGCGTGCTGCCATCAGCGGAGGACATCAGGTCGACGACGTCCCGCAACGTGCAATCGACGACTCCTTGCGCGAACTTTTGACGCGCTACGCAGCCGAACCGCGCGAGATCACTGTGGTCGTAGGATTGAGGTCGTCTTCAAACGACCCGCAACGATTAAGAAATGCGTTGATATCTTTGCAAGCGCTGAACGTGCAGGACCTCGCTCGCGAGCGTTATCGCATAGTAGTTGTCGAACAGGATGAGGCGCCCCATCTGCCAATCACGCTTGCTCCTTATGTCGACAACTATGTCTTTGCTTACAATCCCGGTCCCTACAATCGCGGCTGGGCTTTCAATATTGGCGCGGCTTTGCCGGAAGCCGCCTCGGGAATTCTCTGTCTCACTGACGCTGACTTGCTTATTGGGCCCGACTTTCTGAGTCGCTGTCTCGAGCGCGTACAAGGTCGCAAAGTCGCTGTGTTGCCGTACGATGAAGTTCTTTACCTTGATGCGGCGGCGACGGATGGCGCTGTGAGCGACTACCTGAAAACGCCCGCTAAAAGCATCGACGCTAATGGGTTTCGCGGAAGAGTGTTTTCCACTTCGGAGGGTGGCACCATTTGGGTCGACGCCGAATTGTATCGGGAAGTTGGCGGACACGATGAGCGTTTCCGCGGCTGGGGCAGGGAAGACCGGGAGTTCTGCCGGCGGTTGGAGAGAGTCGTCAGAATCGATCGATTAAAAGGAAAGCTGCTCCATCTCTATCATCCGCGTCCTGCAGAAGACGATCAGTGGGCACGCCGCAATCAGAAACTCTTTGATGAATTAAGCACGACAAGGGAAAGACAAAATGGGGCCGGCATTGGCAATCTCGATCTATACAAGAATGAGGCGAGGTTGAATCCCGAGCTCCCCAAGCGAAGTCGAGATTGGGAGAATTGGCACACCTGGACCGGAAAGCGCATCGAGAAGATCGTGCACGATGAGCGAAGCCGGAAGTCGTCGGTGAGCATGCGCCGAAGACTTGCGCGAATACTGGGTCAGCTTGGAAACACGATTCTCGATGTTGGTTGTGGGCCAGGAGCCCTTTGGCCACACCTGGAAGCTCAGTCTCAGCTCAAGTGGATTGGACTAGACGTTACCCAGGAGATGCTGGCAACAGCGCATCGACTCTTTCTGGAGGTGGGCTGCTTGCGTGGCGATGCGGGATGTTTACCCTTTGCCGACGGAACCTTTGACGTTGTCTCGTTGCACCACGTGTTGGAGCATTTACCTCACTGGTTAATGAAGCAAGCGCTCGCCGAGGCAATGCGGGTTGCGAAACATGCAGTCGTTATAGATTTTTATGTGCCTCCGGCTGTAGCAGGCGCACGATCGTCGCAGCGCGTAGGCGGAAACTTTATCGAAACACGCTGGACAGTATCTGACATCGAGGGTCCAGTTGCCGCGCACGGTTGGACCGCTGAGGCACGCTTGTCAATCTGCAACGGGAGCGAGAACGATCGTATTTGGGTGTTGCTGCCTCCATCCGAAGTTACAGCGTTGAGACCAAACTTGCCTTCAAGCTCAGGACAAGAAAAGATCAGCATCATCATGCCGACCTATCATCGAGGTCATGCAATTCTGCGTACAGTCAGGATGATTCAGGCGCAGACATACCAAAACTGGGAACTGATCATTATAGACAATGATGGGCAGGCCGATTATCAGTTTGCCGATCCACGCATCCAGGTGCACTTACACCCAGAAAGGGCCAGCGCAAGTTACGCCCGCAATGCTGGACTGCTCTACGCCTCCGGTGAGCTGGTCTGTTTTTTTGACGATGATGACGATATGTTTCCCAACTACCTCGAGACTTTCGCAAATGCCTTCACGCGGCATCCGGAAGCAAAGATGGTGCGTTGCGGGATGATCGTGACGGGTGGCGTGATGAACTTAAGTTATGCCACGCCCGAGTGTTGTTTGCGTAAAGAGTTTGCCACTGCCGAGTGGTCGACACGCGGCCCTGCGCAGGACCAAAAATATTTTCGTCAGATTGTAGCGAGAAACAATTGGTCAGAAGACAAGGGCGAGATCGTGATTGTGCGCGAAGCACTCTGCCGCGCGAATTCCGATGCAATCGGTGGGTTAAGAAGTGGGAAGTATTGAAATTTCCCGTCACGGGAGTCCGTCCTTCATCCTCAAGCCTTCCGCGTTTCGCGAAAACCCTTGTAGCCTACGGAACTCCGATGATAGATTGTGGCCCGTCCGGCTCAATCTCGACCCTTACCAAAGCGGACGCAGCTTCAATTCGGGTGCTGCCCAATTGTTTTGAAATCCTTTCCTTCGCTTGATCATAATTTAATTAACCACCCGGGTGCGCGAAAGAATGACTCAACAAGGCTTCTTCCGACGCGTTTTGGCGAATAAGGATCGGAACTTTGGATTCAACGCCGCGACTGAAAAGTTTGAGAACCCTTGTCACTGCGGGAGTCATCGACCCCGCAAAGGTCACTCGGACGGCGCTCCAGAATGCGGCGTCAATCGCGGCCAGTGACAAAGAGACTTTGCGGAATGAAGCGATTGGTTTCCTGGCAATGGAATCTGGCGCCTATGAAGTGGTTGTCTTTGGGCACACGCATCAACCAGATGAGTGGCGCGGCTCAAACGGCACTTGGGATGGTGGCTACTTTAATCCGGGATCGTGGACCCGCTACGTTGATCTCGACAAGGTGAAGAACCTGACGATCAAAGACCTGGAGCGAGAAGAAGACTTTCCTTATCAACTTAATTTCATTCGCATTGAGCAGACTCAGTCCGGTTCACTGAAGGCGGACAAGATCTGTTTTGAAGAAGCGAGTGGCGATCGGTTCGCCGCAACACCAAAGCCCAAGAAGTATCTGCAGTGACCCTCGTCGGAGGCTTTCTAAAGGTAAGTCCGGCGAATGTCCTCCTGAATGCTGATTCGAATGGCAGAACCTAGTTAAGACCTGAGGGCGGGGAGCCTAGCAAGTCTCGGGATGCTACAGGTGCTCGCCCGTGAGCAATGTTTGGAAACTTCCTCGACTGTACACTCATTCGAATAGAACTAATCCTCCCCCCCGCAAATCTTCTTAAAGTCATTGCAATTCAAGCGCTTGAGCCCGGCGAGAACCGCTGATGGGATAAATTCCTGTTGTAGTCTCTTCTAGTGGCCCAGTGATTGCCAACACGGTTAATGATGCGGCTTGGCGCGTTAACCATCGCTCACTCGGCAGAAGGGAAAAGCCCGATGAGGAAGCGCGCCGTTCCGGCATTGTTTTCAGCGAACTAATGCGAGCCCGGGGAGTGGCACTTCAGCTAAAGGGCCAGAACGATATTCAGAGGTACAGGATGTTTTAGTCCGCCTTCCGCGTGCGGGAATCGCTCCCCTCAACCCACCGCGATTCTGCGACAGGGCAATTCTAAATGTCACGACCCCGGGCCAGGCGCACGCCGCATGAATGGACCGTGTTCGTGCCTTGAACGCCGACTTAGTAAGCAGGCTTCAAGCAGCCGAACGATTACCATGCGACGCCGTAGACTCCAGAAACTAGTGTTAGGAAGAATTGGCCGACGTAGGACGCAAATGAGTTTCCATACCCGGACCATCATGGTCGTGGATGACGACGACGATCTGCGATCGATGGTTGAGGGTTTATTGCGTCGCGCCGGCTATGTTGTGGTTGGTGTCGCCAGTGGTTATGAGGCTCACTCTTTGGCACTTAAAACACTTCCTGCTCTGATCATCATGGATATCGGAATGCCTGGAATGGATGGGTTGACCACTGTCTGGAAAATGCGCAAACACGATGAGCTCGCCACGGTGCCGGTTATCATTATGACCGCTTATGAGTCTTACGATCTGCGAGGTGAAGCAGCGAGCGCTGGCTGCCACAAATACCTGACGAAGCCTTTCGAGCCAGCGGAGTTGAAAGCATTGGTTAACCAAATACTCTCCTTAGACCAGCCAGCATAAATCGATGTAGTCATGACGCCTTTCCAATGACCTTAGCTGTCTATGTCTTTCTCAAATCAACCTCAGCAGTAGATAGATTCCGTAGGCGCCGCCGCTGACAATAAACCAGAAAGCAAGTTCCTGAGCCCAAAGGTAGTGACGCCAGGAATCTGATGGTGCAAGACTCTTCCGGGCAAACACCATTACCGCATGAAGTTTCCGCACCCCAAGGATAACTACGATCGCAGCCGCAAGTAAGACTGGCCACATGAATCTGATGTAATAGATTCTGATTAAGAAAAGAAACGTCAATCCCGCCAGCAGAAACAGCAACGCGCCCATTAGCCGACCAGCTACAGTTTCGGGCAGTAGTGTTGAGGGCGGCGACAAAGGCGGCACCACCGGTCCCAAAGGTTCGACGCTCTCGGGATCTGCAAGTCGTAAAGGCGCCGCAGGTCCTCATTCCCAAGCATGCGGTAAGCTTCGTTGATCGCCTTCATTAGCTCTGCGTCGCCGCCAGGGTCAGGATGATGCTGCCTGGCGAGACGTTTATAGAGCCGTTCAATCTCATCATGTGACGCAGTTTTTCCCGCACCCAAAATCGCATAGTAATCTTCACCATCTGGAAAATCATCTTGATCTTTTAAGCCTATTGATTAGAATTTCGTGAAATACAACGGAAGAATAGTCATTCCCACCTTTTATCAGTTCCTTTGAGCTTGACTGATTAGATTCGAAACTTGTTTTGCGAATCGATCGGATACCTGCAATGGACAGCCATTAACAAAAGGAGTAGACATCATAGCCAAACTCGAAAAAGGATCAGCATACGGCGAAGCCTGCATCAGGGGTCATCGGCCCCCTCTCGCGCTTCCTCGTTGTGCTCGTTGCGTTAACGGTGACGCCACGGTCGGATACTACCTCCGCATTCAGCCGAGGCTGCAACAAGTCGCAGCCGACCAAAGCGCTGACAAGTCACCGCACTCCAAAGAGAAGCGCTGCTTCGTCAGTAAGAGAGCAAAAGTTCATGGCGTTGGGTTGACGCAGAGCTAGCTTCAATTCAGGTGAATACACGGGAACAGAACGAAAATTCGGCAGCATGCACGTGCACGGAGAAAAAAGAACATGGAAAATCTCGAAGATGAAATTCGCAGTAACGCCGCGAGCGGTGCGAACGTCGACATGAAGCTCGAGGTGATCGTTATCCCCGTCTCTGATGTAGATCGCGCCAAGGAGTTTTACCTTAAACTCGGTTGGCGGCTCGACGCCGAGTTCGCTGCTGGTGAGGACCTTCGCATTATGCAGTTTACGCCGCCCGGTTCCGGGTGCTCGGTTATCTTCGGTAAGAACGTCACGGCGGTGACGCCCGCTCCGCCCAGGGTTTGTATCTGATCGTTTCCGACATCGAAGCCGCCCGCCACGAGCTGCTTGCTCGCGGCGTCGAGATCAGCGAG
>JBPCMI010000060.1:0-25347 GCA_051002415.1 Pyrinomonadaceae bacterium | reverse complement strand
GGCAATCGCCTTGACAGTCTTTACTGGCGCTCTCTATCATCCCAACGCATTCCAAGCCGTAGGACAACTCCTCTCGGAAAACTCAACGGAGGCCCAAGGCCGTGATCAAACTGGACATCATAAACCGGGTAGCAGACAAGACCGGCGTTCCCAAAATGAAAGCGGAACAGGCAGTTGATGCCCTCTTCCAATCGATGAAGGAAGCCTTAACGCGAGGGGAACGAATCGAATTGCGCGGCTTTGGTGTTTTCGTGGTGAAACCCCGCAAGCGCGGCGTCGGCCGTAACCCGCGGACGGGAGAAGAGGTGGCAATTCCCTCCGGCAAGACCATTCGCTTTAAACCAGGTAAGGAATTGCAGGCGCATGAGGACGGCGAGTTTCACGATACAGAGAGCGGTGACGCGGAACTATAAAGCGAAGAGTTATAGAGAATCCTCGAGGCCAGAGCTGGAACCTTAAGCATCCAGTTCTGGCCTTTGATATCTAAAGGAGTCGAGACAGATTTCGAGGAAGTAAAACTCCGGCGGCAACTAAGCATGGCAGAATCAGTCCAGGAAATTTCCCCGTTTGTTAACATCCCGGCAGCCGCGCGTCCAGTCATTCGTCCAACTACGAGAGAGTGGCTGCGTCATATTGCGCTTTTCCTGGTTACTGTCGTCACCACCACCATCGCGCGACTAATTATCGCCGCACCGGAAATTGATATCCCTGAACCTCCGCTGGCCGGTGCGATTGATTATCTGCTGTACATCCCGCGCGTTTATCTGGATAACGTATTCGGGATTCTATTCTTCTCGTTTCAACACCCGCAACTGCTGATCGACGGTCTCACTTTTTCTGCTGCTTTGCTTTCCATTCTGACCGCTCACGAGATGGGCCACTACATCGCGTGCCGGCGTTACCGAGTGAACGCCACACTGCCTTATTTCATTCCGGCTCCACCAATTTTTCTCGCGGGAACCTTTGGCGCATTCATCAAGATCAAGTCGTCGATCCCTTCGCGCCGGGCTTTGTTTGATATTGGACTCGCGGGTCCGTTAGCTGGGTTTGTAGTCGCAATCCCGATTTCAATTCTCGGCATTCTCTACCTGCAGCCGTCAACGTCGAATGTGAATTATTCGATCATTTTTAATGATCCACTGCTGTTTCGGCTGTTGGCCAAACTAATCAATGTCCCACTTGATCCCTACGCGCCAACGAATCCCTACTACATGGCAGCGTGGATTGGCATTTTGGTAACCAGCCTCAACCTAATGCCAGTGGGCCAACTCGATGGCGGCCACGGCACGTTTGCCGTCTTTGGCAAGCGCGTCCATCACGTGACCGGACGAGTTGCATTTGTAGCGACAGCGGTGCTGACCGTGTTGGGATTCTGGTGGCATGGAAGCCCGAGTGGATTTCTCTACACTGTGCTTTTAGGCGTAATGCTGAGGGTGCGCCATCCTCAACCGGGAATCATGGAGCCGCTGGGAAAAGCGCGCTTGCTGGTGGGAATTATCACCCTCCTGGTTTTCGCGCTTTGCTTTTGCCCCTTTCCCATCACGCTTGGCTAGGAATCTGACACGAGATGTAGGGCGTCCTCCGTGGGGCGCCCCGGGTGGTTGAATTAACTGCAAGCACGCAAAAAAGACGCGGATCAGAAAATCGGTTCTGATCCGCGTTTCTTTATCTGGTTTCTTTTTCGTTTAAGAGGCAGCGGCCGCTGGCAAGAGACCCTTGATTTCCTTCACGACGCGCGCGACGTCGTCCTGATCGGCAAGAGCTATCATGAAAAACTTGTAACCTTCGTGGAAGCAAATCACGCCGTTGGCAAACAGCCAGACGCCACCGAGAAAAGGATTCCCGCCCACCAGCCAACTCACAGGCGCGCCCACGACGCTGCCAGGCTGTAGAATCTGCGCAAACATCGCCGCGCCCGCCGCGCAACTGAAAGCGCCGAGTAGAGGAGCGCCGACGTACTTGGTAACGTTGCGTTCAAACTCCACTCGTTTCTGTTCTGCTTCTGACAATTCTCCCTTGGCGATCAGCTCTTCCTGCTTGCGCAGATATCCATCAAACTTTTCACCTAGTTTTCTGATGCCTAAGATCGGCAACGCCGAATGGGTAAGCCAGTGCGGATGAGCGCCCAGCAGCACTGCATCGACTCCCGGAAGCGCGGCGCCCATCCTTACTCCGAGCACTAACGAAAACGAAACTGCAGCAGCCTTGCCAGGATTCGCCTTGATCCAGTCGCGCGCTTTCAGAAGCCCAGAAGTGGCCGCTGCTGAAGCGCGTGTGAATTTGGCTCCAGTGTCATACATCTGCGAAGCGCGGTCGTAATGCTTCTTTGCATCATCGATGACCTCGCCCGCTTTCTTGCCGGCATCACCGGCAACGCTGCGAAGCGATTCTCCCGCCTTCTGCGCTCCGCGCCGAGCTTCACCAGCAAAGCGCCGCGCAGCATCGCCGACGTCGCCATCTTCACTTAGCTTCTCAGCTTCGACGCGAATCTTTTTAGCGCTGCCTGCCAGCGTCTCAGCCCCGCGCTTGGCAGTTTCGCCCGCTACGCGAGAACCCTCTTCGACAAGATCGGAGATCGCAAACTTTTCGTCGAGCTCACGCGCTTTGCGTTTCGCCGCGCGCTGCCATTCTTCAATTCTTTCTTTGTAGTCAGCCATCGTAAATAAAGGTGTCGATCGTTGCAAAAACGCCTCAAGTCTCAAGTCTCAGGTTTGTCGGGTGTCGGGTGTTAGATTTGATGAACGTATTTCCCGAAACTTGAAACCTGAGACTTTAAACTTGGAACCAAACTTGAAACTCGACCTATTGTACGCTGCCGGCAACGATCGAGTTCGAGGTAAGTTCGCCCAATCTCGCGCTGGCCACTCGATCCCGCCCCTCGCGTTTGGCCTCGTACAAGGCCGCATCAGCCCGGGCCAGTAGCTCTCGCGCGGTTTCAGCATGAGTTGGACATTCCGCCACACCAAAGCTGGCGGCAATCCCACCCATGCCCTGAATCTCAACAACCTTGATTGCCTGGCGCAACCGTTCCGCAACCTCCATCGCGCCCGTTAAATTTGTCTCTGTCACGATCACGGCAAACTCTTCCCCACCGATTCTGGAAGCCAGATCGATACCGCGAGTTCCCTGCTGCAATACCCGCGCAACATTCTTGATGGCTTCGTCGCCTGTTTCGTGACCATGAGTGTCGTTCACTTGCTTGAAGTGATCGATGTCGATCGTAATCAAAGAGAATGGCCGGCCGTGCCGGGCCGTGCGCGCCACTTCCCTTTCCAACTGCCGCTCAAACCGGCGCCGGTTAGCCAGGCCGGTAAGGTGATCTGTGGACGCCTGTTCTTCGCAGGTATCGAGATAGGCCTTGAAGTCGAGCAACGTGCGTGCGCGCGCTAAAAGCAAATCCAGGTCGGTTGGATCGGTAATGAATCCAAGCGCGCCCACTTCCGATCCGAGCCGTTGATCTTCTGCTCGAAATCCGGCGGCCGTTTGCAGGATGATGGGGATGAATCTTGTCTGAGGATTCTCACGAATGCGCCGCGCCAGCTCATAGCCGTTCATGCGCGGCATCATGATGTCGGAAACAATCAGGTCGGGCTCAAAAGAGTTTACGGCCGCCAGTCCTTCCTCCCCATCGTAGGCCGTGCGCACCTGGTAGCCAGCTCGAGTTAAGGCGAACTGAAGCAAAATGAGTTTATCGGGGTCGTCGTCAACAACCAGAACGTGTGGTTTGCCTACCATGGATTAAGTGTTTTCTTTCTAGTTAATTGTTGCGCCACTTTAACCTTCGTGCTAGAGTTTGGCCCATTCTGTGATTGTCTGTTTCGCGTTGCCCCAATTACCATTCAGTGCAATAGCAAAGACAGCGACCTCGAACAAATTCCCAGGGGTTTTCCTTACTCGGTACCGCTGCCCAACGTCAGGAACATCATAATTTGTAGTTAGAAGCCTCTTTTAGCTTTTTAAGAAGCCTTTAACTCAATCTCCCATGAGAGACAGGGACAACACACCCATGTACCCGAAGCGTGCCCGCGATTTAAAAGCCGCGGATCTTTCAACTCTTATCCGAAAGCTCGATTTTGGGCCGACCATGGACGACGCCACCGTCGCAGACCTGGCGCGCACTTCCGTCGTTCTCGATTTCCGGCGCCGGCGTTTCATTTACAAGGCGGGGGATCCCGCTGACTCCCTTTTTGCTATTGTTCAGGGGCGCGTCAAACTCTGTCGCATTGACCCACTAACTAAACGCGAAGCCGTGATTGACATCCTTTCGGAAGGCTCCTTGTTTGGCGAGTCGGCTCTCTACTCTACAGCCGGACGCCGCGAGAATTGCGCGATTACCTACGCAAATTCGCGGCTAATCAGAGTTCCTGCGGGGGAATTTCAAAAGGGGATGGTGGGGAACAGTCAACTTCATGATTACACTTTCCGCTTGATCGGTCAACGACTTGAAAATGCAGAGCGCCGGCTTGCCGACTTCGCCCTCAATGCGATTCCCGCCCGGCTCGATCGGTTGCTCGCGGACTTTTCCCACCGCTACGGCGTGCCCGAGCGTGAAGGCGTTTTGATTGATATTCCCCTGCCTCATCGCGAGATTGCTTCCATAGTGGGATCAACCCGTGAAAGTGTAACGGTGCGCTTGAACGCGATGCGCCGGGAAGGTACGATCGAATTTGTAAATAGACGTATCCTGGTCAAGCGACCCGAATCACTCGTTCACGAGCCCGTACTGCCTACCGAGGATTCGTTAGTTCGCGAACTGCAGCCTCTATGAACTGTCCGATTTGCGGCAAGCCCGTTGTATGGAAAGACAACCCGTTTCGTCCCTTTTGTTCAGAACGTTGCAAGCTGGTGGATTTGGGCCGCTGGGTCAGTGACGAATACAGCGTTCCCGGATCAGCGCTTCCTCAGGACTCAAACGATAACCCACCACCCGAACCTTCCTATGACGACGGTTGAGCGACGGCCATGTTTACTGCTAAAGCCCGCGCTCGGCGCGTTGCCATCTTGCTCCTTGCCGCAGTCCTTTCTTTAGCTGCCGCCTGCTCGCAACAAGGCGCTAACAATTCCGAACCTACACCGGTACTCTCCGAAGCTCCAACCACCACATTCCCGATGCCGCCAGTTAGCAGCGATGGCTCGACTGCCGGACTGGGCTGGACCCTTGCTGACGGCAAGCGCGTCAACCTATCGGAACAACGAGGCAAGGTTGTGGTTCTGGATTTCTATGCCACGTGGTGTGAACCATGCCGGCAAAGTATTCCGCACCTGATTGGTTTGCATGAACGTTACGAAGCGAAGGGCCTGGCGCTGGTTGGCTTGAACGTCGGCGGCCCTGACGATCGAGTAAAGGTTGCCGGCTTCGCCTCAGAGTTTCACATCTCGTATCCGCTTGGCTTTCCCGACAAGTCTTTAACTGATCTTTTCCTCTCAGACGACAACAGCATTCCGCAAACATTTGTTTTCAACCGCGAAGGCCGGCTAATTAAGCGCTATATTGGGTATGACCAATCGATGCCGGGGCAATTGGAAGAATTGATTAAGTCTGAGTTAGCTTCAGACTCGAAGTGACAAGCGTTTTCTTTAACACCATTCCTGGAGCAGCGCATGTTTAGAGAACCACTGATGAAGAAGGAAGTAGGCGGCGGCGCTTTTCGCTGGCGTGGTCGCGAGATTTCTCGAATCGAAGGGTTGAGCGACGCAGTATTTGGGTTTGCGATCACGCTGTTAGTGGTTTCGCTTGAGGTACCCAAGACTTTCAATGAGCTTCTTGAAGCCATGCGAGGTTTTGGCGCTTTCGCCATCTGTTTCATGCTGCTTTTTGTAGTCTGGTTCAACCAGTACAAGTTCTTTCGGCGCTATGGACTACAAGACACCATCACTGTCGTATTGAACGGAGCCCTGTTGTTTGTGGTGCTCTTTTATGTTTACCCGCTGAAGTTTCTGTTCACCGCCATCGTAAACAGATTCTTGGGTGGTCATGGCGAGGTGCGCCTGCCGAACGGCACTGTAGAAGCAATTATGGAAGCCGGCCAGGTAAGCCAGCTGATGTTGATTTTCAGCATTGGTTACCTCGCTGTCTTCACCGTCTTTGTTTTTCTTTATATGCATGCGTACAAAAAACGTAACGAGCTCGAATTAAGCACGCTCGAGATCTTCGACACCGTAAGCAGCGTCAAGGAAAACTTGCTGCACTGTGGCATTGCAATCATTTCAATCGCATTGGTCCTCATCGGAGGTCCGCAAATGGCCGGACTTGCCGGAACGATCTACATGTTCACCGGCATAGTCATGACCGTGCACGGTTGGGGCACGCGCAGACGCCGGAAGAGTCTGGAAAAGCAGATCGCTGCAACACCGGCGCTTGAATCAGCCTAACTCGACGGCGGCTTTAAAGATGATCAAGATGAATCTGGCGCCCGTTGTGTTTGTAGTTGTGTTGGCGTGTTGGCTCGTATTCGTATTGACATTCCTGCTGCGCAAGAAACCGCCGGTCACAACCGACCGAAAGCGTGATCCCAACTCGATTTTCGGAATCGTATTGCAAGCCCTGTCCCTTCTGATAGTGTGGGCTGTGCGGCGTCCTCTCTTTACTTCGTTTGTGCCTTCTAGTAATGCAATCTCCGACTTACTCGAGATCATTGCGATAGTCTCGGCTATCGCATCGATATTATTGATAATCGCCTCTGTAAGAACTTTGGGGAAAGAGTGGAGCCTTACTGCCCGAGTTGTGACTGGACACAAGCTCGCGACGAATGGGCCATACAATTTTGTTCGCCACCCGATTTACACAGCGATGTTAGGAATGTTACTAGCTAATGGCATCGCATTCAGTTACTGGCCCGCTCTGGTAGTAGCAGTCGCCGTTTACCTGGCCGGTACCCTAAATCGCATCCGTAGTGAAGAGCGTTTGCTACGTGAAACTTTTGGTGCTGAATTTGAAGCATACGCAGCCAGAGTTCCGGCGCTGCTGCCCGGTTTGTAATAAGTCAAACAGAGTAAGGGGAAACTTTGAATAAAAGGAAGGCAAAAATCCTGGCAACGCTGGGTCCCGCAACCCGCGAACCTGCGGTGATGGAAGCCCTGCTTAAGGCAGGAGCTAACGGGGTGCGCATCAACATGTCGCACGGCACGCATGAAGAAAAGGCCGAGGACATAAAATGCGCCCGCGCTGCCGCCAGGAGTTTGGCCCTTCCGCTGGCTGTCTTGGTAGACCTCTCAGGACCAAAAATTCGCACGCGTCAGCTTAAAGACGGCAAAACAGTGATCCTTAGTACCGGGGCCACCTTCACTCTAACCACGCGAGAGATCCTCGGTGACGAAAAGGAAGTCGCAACTAACTATTCCGACCTGCCGCGAGTAGTGAAACCCGGAGCTCGTTTACTGCTTGACGATGGCGCCATCGCTCTTGTCGTTGAGAGCACAACCGAGACCGATGTGGTGTGCCGCGTTATCAATGGAGGCGTGCTCGGTGAACGCAAGGGCATAAACCTGCCCGGCATCTCTCTACCGATCGACTCCCTCACCGAAAAAGACATCGCCGATCTTAAATGGGCTGTAGCGCAGGATGTTGATTACATCGCGCTTTCCTTTGTACGCAGCGCCGCAGACTGCACGCGCGCGAAACAAATGATCAATGAAGCTGGGGGACGGGCGCCGCTGGTGGCGAAGATCGAGAAAGCTGAAGCTATCAGCCAGCTCGATGAAATTATCGCTGCAGCCGACGGCATCATGGTCGCTCGCGGTGATTTGGGTGTGGAAACGAGTGTGGAGCTGGTTCCGGTTTACCAGAAACGGATCATCGAGAAATCTCTGCGGGCGGGAAAGTTGGTAATCACAGCCACGCAAATGTTGCAGTCGATGGTTACCAGTCCCCGACCAACTCGCGCCGAAGCTTCAGACGTCGCCAATGCCGTTTGGGATGGCACCGACGCCCTCATGCTCTCTAACGAAACCGCTGTGGGCCAGTTCCCCATTCCCGCTGTCGAGACTATGTGTCGCATCATTGAGTCAGCGGAGTCCGGCAGAGTGCTGGAAACAGACTACGCAGCAAAGTGGGGCGGGAGACAATCCGGACGAGTCAGCCGCGCGCTTTGTGAAGCAGCTGCGTTTGCCGCTGAAGAAATGGGCACCAAAGTGACGGCAGTCCTGACAGAGTCCGGATTGATGGCGCGGCGGCTTTCGGCGCTGCGTCCCGAGCAACGCATTGTCGCGCTCACTACTTCCCGCTTGGTGCAAGACGAACTGGCGTTGATTTGGGGCGTCGAATCTCTGCTTACCCCTAAGGCGGACTCAACCGAACAGATGCTGAAATTCGGAGAGCGGACCTTGCTCGACGCCGAAGTGGTTCAGCCAGGTGAAATGATCGTGATCATGGCGGGCCGTCTTTCCGGGCTGGGACTCTCCAGCTCCGTGACACTCTTCACTGTCGGCGAACCTGCCGCCACTGCTCGCAAGTGAGCGGGCAACTAAACATTTCGGCGGGTGAATTGTTTGACCTGATCAGGCCGGCAGTGTTGATTCTCTCAGCATTGCTTTCAGTCTGGGTCCTGGCCAGCGCGCGTAAACGCTTTTCATTTCTTATTGCCCTGCTTTGGGCTGCAGCAACTTTCTTCTTTACGCCAATCGTGCTGCCGCTATATCTGGTCGTCCTGCTGTTTCGGCGAGGCAGACCTTTGTCTCGCCAGCCACGTTGGCGGTTCTCTGTGCCATTGGCATACGGATTAGTGGTGGTCGGCGGCATCGCGCTCTATTTACACAAACAGAACCGCGGGGTCGATGCCCACCTTGCTCGAGCTGCTTACGCAAAGATCCGCGGCAATCACGTTGATGCGATCGCCGAGTATCGCGCGGCCCTGCAAACGGAAGACGATCCTCACATTCGAAAGATGCTCGGAGTTGAGTTGTTTGAGTCGGGTCGTTGGAGGGAAGCGCTTTCTGAATTGCGCCGAGCTGAACACGGCGGCGAGCAAGACGATCTGGTGATTCTTCGGATCGGCAGCTTACTCGATGCGCTCGACCAACCACATCAAGCCAGGCTTGAGTACCAGCGATTTCTTTTGAGCGCCTTATGCACGCAGCCGGTACCGGATTGGCGTTGTGGAACCGCTAGAAGCCTCTTAGAAAAACCGCCTGAATAGCTCAGTCGTTCTCAACCAATACTCGATCAAGTTCAATGGACCTTGATGGGATTTTGTGATGCGTAGAACCCTTCGCGGGTGCGTGCGGAAAGATTCTTCATCTCACCAACGGCGGACGGGACCGTAACCTTCAATTTGATCTTGCGCCATTTCTTCTCATTTGCGACTCTTGGAGACTCGATACCAATCATATACAGACTGCGCAATTCGGCGGCAATCGATTCAAAGATGCTGACAATCTCTTTAGGCTTAAAAGCTGACGCTAAATAGAATTTACCACCTGTAGGTCGAGCAAGCTCCTCTAAGATCGCCTGACCCTCCAATTCCAGAGCAGAACCTGGCTGTGGGTCGGAAAAATGTATGCAGTACATCACTGTGTCCGTTTGCTTCAGTACTTCAAGCAGCTCATTAAAGGTATAGCGAGACTGACTATCCTGACCGTCGCTAATTAGAAATAGCACGCGGCGAGGATGACGCCCATCCTGGAGCTTGTTTATGCCCACCTGACATGCGTCGAAAAGAGCGGTATTGCCAGACAGTTTCAGGTTTAAGATCTCGTCGGTAACAAGGGGCGTCGTAGAGGTCGACCAATCCTTTAAGAGCTGTGCTCTTTCATTAAACCCAATCAGAAAGTACTCATTCGCGCTATTCGACAGCGCGGTGAAAGACGCTAAAGCTTCCTGAAGAATACGTAGCTTTTTACCCTTATCAGTTGCCAATCTCCGCATCGACGCTGAAGCGTTTAACAGAACTCCTATACTTACGGGCAAATCTTCGTTGCTGAAGTTAACGATATTTGAGGGTACCTTATCTACTGTTATATGGAAATTTTCTTGCCTTAAGCCTTTCACGTGGCCTTGCTTATTCGTAACCGTCACCGATAAATGGATTGGTGGATTATCTTGAGGTTTGGCTGCCGGAACAGGTGCTCGCTGGGGTGTCTGGGAGAGTATCGTTGCCAGGCCAAAGACAAGTACCGCGCGAACTAAGACGATACTTCTGTAGCTGGAACTCATGAGGAATAGGAATAGAGCGAAAAGGACGATCTAGGCCCGGCGCTCATTCTACGCTGACCATTTCGCCCAGTTTCTGTTCACGCTCTTTAGCAATCTGCGCAGCGCTCTTTTGCGGGTCGCGCCAGTTGTCGAGAATACCCACCTGATGCACGCACTGAAGCGTACAGGTTGGCGCGCACCATTTCTCGGTGTTGTACTCACGATCAAAATCGTCCATCGAGTAGTCTGCCAGGGGAATTCCCGGATAGCCCCGCTGCTGCGAACACCAGTGAACTAAGCCTTCCTCGCAAATGTAGAGATAGCGCGCCCCCGCGCGACAACGCCAATTATAGGGTTTGCCTTCCGCGATACTGTCCTGGAACCAGTTGAGACGGGCGTGATCTTTGTTGCCAACCTTTTTCACCTGCTGAAAAATATCCTTCTCGTTGGGAGAAAGAGGTTTCAAAGTTCCATCGCCATCGTGAATCACCCCAACCGTACTGGAGAATCCTAGTTCCACGGCACGTTTCGCTACTACGAGCGCATCTTGCGGATTCTTGATTCCGCCGCCAATCACCGAGTTGATGTTGATGTGAAAGTCGGCATGCTCGGCCAGATAACGAAGCTTCTTTTCCAAAACACGCAAGCTTTTGCGCGAAACTTCATCCGGCTCCACGTTGTCGATACTAATCTGCAAGTACTCGAGGCCCGCTCGATTGAGGCGCTGAATGCGCTCCGGTGTGAAGTAGTAGCCGTTGGAGATCAGTCCTGCAATCATCCCGCGCAGCCGAGTATGATGAATGATCTCATCCAGCTGTGGATGCATCATTGGCTCGCCGCCGGAAATCGTAATTATGGAAGTGCCAAGAGTAGCGAGTTTATCAATGCGCTGCTTCATCACGTCTAACGGTATCGGGGACGATGTATGGTCGTACTCATTGCAATAGCCGCAGGCAAGATTACAGCGCCGCATTGGAATCAGGTGCGCAAGCACCGGATGGCGGCTCGATAGTAGTCCGCGAGTAATAAAGCTGGCCTCGCGCAGCTTAAGTTTCAGAAAAGTGCTCTTTTTAATCATGTAGAAAAAGTCGCCGAAAGCCGGACAACATATTAACCCCTTCGTTAGACCACGAAGGATAGGCGACCGAACCGGGGAACGCAAGACGGCGCATCAACAGGTTCAGATGCAGTTTGATTTTAACGCCAAAGGCGTTGGCTAATTCAGCGTTATCCTCAAACTGCACCACTACTCACAAAGAAGAAGGGCTCTGGTCAAACTGCCAGAGCCCTCCAGGCTATTGTGATTGAACTCGCGTTTAGCTCTTTACGATTCTGACTCCATCCAGATTCTGGCTAAAATCCTCTGACGAAATCTTGAGATTCTTTTCCAACCCAGTCAGACGCATGATCGTAGCATCGTCGTTCTTTTCCACGATCTTTGTCTGCACTGGCATGCCGGATCCATCAACCCAGATTTCCGCGTATTTGAAGCTGGCATTGCCCTTGGGAACCAGTTTCAAGTGAATCGTGCTGACGCCGCCCCAAAGGGTTTCTTCGCGGACATCCTGAAGCGGCTGAAAACGCGATTCCAATTGCTGCCGAGACATGTAAATCATTTCCAACACGCCGCCGGCCTTGTTGTTTTTCGACTTTGAATTCCCGACGTAGGCCATTTTCAAGCGGGGTCGAAACAAGACAAACTTGCCATTGTTAACAGTCAAAATCTCATGTTGGGGGCTGCGCCATTCGATGCGTACTGAAGCCTCGCGACCGGCGCCCGGCACGTAAGAAACCACACCGTTATATTTCTCTGAATCGCGCAGTTGGGAGTTGTATTTCTCCATGCTGATGCCCGAACGCAACGTCTTCAGGCTTTGGCGGTTGCGCTCCATTTTGTTCAGCACTGAACTCACCAAACCTGCACTCTGGCCATTTACTGGGGTTCGCGAGCCGGCCAAGACCGCCCCCGCAAGCACCAGCATCACAACCATTAACGAACCAAATCTCTTCATATTTTCTCCTCGAATTATTACTTAAGCCGACCACCCTCTGGCTGAGGGTAAAAAAACCCAGTGATTATAGGTGAAGGTCAACGTATGTCAACCTGATAGCCCACCGTCCTGCCTTCCTTATCGACCACCTTGCGAATGGTCCCAATCTCGGCATTATCTTTCCCCGAAAGGGCCCTAACACGACTCAGCAAAAGCGCCTTATCGTTTTCATTTTCAACAACTTCCGCCCCAACAAGCACTGTCGTTGGGACTGGGCTTTGATGCCTTGAGCCCCCGGGCCGTTCGCTACCGGAAAACCAGCTTTTGGGTGTCAAAAAAATAAATACCAGAATCAACGCGCACAACGTGTCCCACTGCCAGGTATTCCTCTCGTAAGTCCAAAGAAAGACCTTCTTAATTGTGTCCATGGAAACGACTCCCGGGCTACTGCCGGATGAGTGGGCAAAAAGCGCGCCTTCAGAATAGAAGGCATCTAGATTCTAACTTGTGTTAAATCCCCTGTAAATCACTAATTACATGCGGACCCCTGCCGAGGGAGCCACAATGTGACCGTCGCGCATTTGTACTATTCGTCGGCACATTGCTGCGGCTTCAGGATTGTGAGTAATCATGACGATGGTTTGATTGAAGCGGTAGTTGAGTTCCTGAAACATGTTCAGGACAAGAGTAGAGTTTTCTGAGTCGAGGTTTCCCGTAGGCTCATCTGCCAGAACGATGGCTGGCCGCGTGACAACAGCCCTTGCTAGAGCGACTCGCTGTTGTTCGCCGCCCGAAAGTTCCAGGGGCTTGTGATGAAGTTTGTCTTCAAGTCCGAGCAGTTTGAGCACTTCGCGGCGGCGTGCGGGATCGTCGCCGCCATTGCCGTGAATCTTTTCCGCCAACCTCAGGTTCCCCTCAGCCGTTAATGTCGGAAAGAGGTTAAAGCGCTGAAACACGAAGCCAATTTTTCTTCGTCGAATATCCGTGCGCGCCGCGTCGGACGCTGCGGTAAGGTCCTCGCCGTCGATCACAATCTGTCCGCTAGTCGGTGTTAACAAACCACCTAGCAGATGCAGCATCGTTGACTTGCCGCAACCCGAGGGACCCATGATCGCTACAAACTCACCCTCCTGCACTTCAAACGAGACGCCGCGTAGTGCGGGGACATCAACTTTGCCCACGCGATACACCTTAACTAGATCCGAGGCTTTAAGAATCGTTCTCATCGGGAATTAGATAGTAAGCGCGCCAAATGTTAATACATGGGCTCGCCTATCACCTAGTAAGCTAAATTCAGGTAGTGATTTGTAGCGCAAACTTTCAGTTTGCGCTAAATGAATGGCATTCAAGGCGCACGCAAACTAACAGTTTGCGTTACAAAGGCTCGATACCAAATTCAGCTATTGGTTGATTGGGGTTGGCTGTGCACGCCGGGCATCGAGGTCGACTTCGGGAAGCTTCCAACGGTTTTCCAGGACGAAGGCTTCCGGGCGGAATTCGCGGTCGATGTCTACCGACGTTGGGGACTGGTAGGTAATGCTTAAACGATAGTGGTCGTGCGGCCTGGTGATGTCGATACGAGAAGGAAGTTTGACTGCATTCGCACCGAAGGCTTTGTCGTCTAGATACGCGACATCGGTGATCAGTTGTGCCCGTTCATCGAAGGTTTGAATCCTGGTCAGCCGAATTCCCCCAACGCGGTCAAACCAGAAGCGCCGTAAAAGCCGGCTCTCTCCCGATGTTGGAGCCGACATTTCTTCGAGCAGAAAATAACCGCGCACTACTCGTGAGTTCTTCTTGGCTTGCGGTCGCGTGTCAGGCTCTTCCTGGAAGAACTCACTCTTTGAGTAAATCATCCCCGTATCTCGAGGGGGCAGAACCGGGCTGATCATGAAGGCTTCGGTCAGGTGTTGCGGCCTTAGATTCGACAGCGCATTCACCGTATCCATGCCGGTCATCTTTTTCTTTTTCTTGCCCGGATCAGTCTCGGCGCCATCCATGTCCAGTTTCTGGTACACAGCATTGTTAGTGCCTTTGACGAAGCGCTTGTACTTCTCTTCCCCTTGCAAAACTGCGACGCGAAACGACTGCCCATCCGAAGTCATCTGCGCAATATGAGTCGCAATAAAAGGAACTTCAATGATCAGATAGATGTTCCCGGGACGCTGCACCGTAAGAGTGCCGTCAGCTTGCCGGTATTTGTCGGCGACGCCCTGCTCAGCGAAAGAGGTGTCCTCGAAAAGAATGTCCACCTTGCCGTGAACTGAATTGACAGCGGCAAGCCGGTTGACTTCGCCCATCAATTGGTTGGTGCTGGCGTCGGCCAAAGGAGTCAGCAGCAGCGGCACCTGCACTTTCTTGTGCGTATCAAACAGGCCGCAGCCACTAATTGCCGTCACAAAGATTGTCAGCAACAGCAGGAGTGATAATCGAGATCGTAAAGCTTTGCCGGAGGAGCGGGGGACGAGGGATGAAATGGGCATTAACGAAGGTGTCAGATACAAATCCTAATTCGCCTATCGATATCGTCCAGAGACTTGGCGAGTTCAACCTAGCAAAGAGACTTTTCATTGTCAACGCAATGAACTTTTGCTGATAAGGTGATCTAGTCGAGTTTTAGCTGTGGTTTATCGAATCGCTGGCGCAACTTGTTAACTGCATTTAAGACTTTCGGCGAGCTCACTATCCAGCGCTCAAAACGCCGCCGGCCAGGAAAGTCGAGCAGCATGACACCGAGCAGAATTGTTAATACACCTTGCCCAGGGACTCCCGGCAATGAAAGTAAGACACCCAGGACAACCAGGATTGCTCCTGCAATATTTTTACCAATCAACGCCAGCATTCGAACAACGGGGGACTGCTTCGCTAGAAACTTGCCCTGCGACTCGCGAAAGTAATCGGCGGGAATCTTAACGAGGATGAAGGACACGAGTGCGAGATTGGCAAAGAAGGTGATGAGAAAAATGCCGACGCCCATTGCGGCGCCGCGCAGCGTCATCGAAGTAAAGAATTGCGTGATGGATTCCATCGAGGTGATCATCCTACCGCGGTAAGGCTCGCCGCGCTTCGGTCAACTCAGATATCAACTCACGAAAGACTTCGCGCGGTATCCCGTCGATTGGTAGGTCATCTGTCTCAGCTACCTCCCAGAACTCGTCCAGTCCGCGTGCTCCGCCGCGCTCAAGGGTGAGCGCCTGCACGAGGAGATCGATCACGTCCCCAGCCTTAACGATCTGAGCTTCGAGTGATTCTCTTGACTCATACTCTTCGTAGAGGATCCGGTATCCTTCGCTGCCCGCACCTGCTTCTTTAACGACGTCAGCAAACGCAGCCATCTCCGCTTTTTTTCTGGCCTCACGGCCAAAGTAAGTGACGGCGGTCTTCGGCATGTCGCCAACGCGCGTTTCCGACCAGTCGTGCAGCAACGCCATGCGCAGCACCTTTTCCACGTCCACCGTTGTCCCGCGCGCTCTAATCTCATCGGCGAGCAACATGGCCGCGACACCGACGCCGAAGGAATGCGCTGCAACTGATTCTGTTCCGTTCGCTAAGCCGCGTAGTGTCCAACCAGTGCGATCAAGTCGCTTTAGTCGTTGCAATTCGATCAATGTCGCCAGCATAAAAATAGTTCAGCAAAAATTAGGCTCGAGATTACAAATTGATTGCGGTGGGAAATCAAACTAAGAGGTAGTCGCTAATTTGGGGGAACTATGCGCGCGTTAAAGGAGGGCTCGCACCGTTGATCTAAAATCTCGTTCAGCAGCCGTCGTGCTCGCAGCCGCATCCGATTTCCATCACACCTGATTTCTCTGCGTTCTCACAGTACTCACCGCAATACTTGCTGCCTTCTTCTGGGCGGCAATCGCAGGCTGGATGGGCACACTTGCCCGATTCTTTTTCTGCCATCAAATCACTCCTTGCTCGTTCTAAGTGGTTAGACTCATCGTAAGACTGCTGCTTCAGACCGTCAAGATTTCAAGGGGTGCGGCGCACAATGATTGTTCGCTGCCGCTCGCCAAGATTCAGAATCATAGGCTTATCAAGTTGCAGCGGATGCTCTTCTCCATCAACGCTGATAATTAAGTTCCCCGGCGCTCCGGCTCTTTCCAATATCACCGGCCCGGGTGGAATACGCGGCAACAGGTTGGTTGCGACAAATCGCCAAGTAGCGGGAGCGCATCTGATCCTAATGCCGGGAGTATCAGTCTCGATTGCTTCATTGATGGCAAGGACGTCGGCCTTGAGCAAACCTTCACCGCAACGCACTCCCGAGCCGTCGTAGAAAGTCACTAGTCCGGAAACGTAGCCATAGGCACGCGAACTCACATTCTTAACCACGAGCCGAATGTTCATTACAGGTAGATCTGGAGCGCCGTTCAACGCGGTGGTCCGCAGCGTTCCTTCGAGCGCGGCCTGGCCCTGCGCATCCAAAGCTACTGCCGCTTCAGACAATGGCACTTGCCGTTCGGAAGCGTCTTGAGTTGTTTCCTGAGCTGAGCTGGCAATTACACTCAACGAGAGGACGGCGACAGCAATCAAAATGTTTTTGACTCTCACTGGCTTTCTCCTGATCAAAGCTGGTCGGGTTGGCTTTCAGATTCTAGCCCCCGCACGTGATCGTAGCAACGGCCTAGCTAGCTCTGAAGGGTTGGCAACAACGCAGCACCGCGCGGCAGAATGAACCCGCGTTCCGTCCCAGCTAACATTTGTAATGCATCATTAAGTGAACGCGCGGGAGTCATTCTCATGCGAGTCACCTCTTCATCTGCGAGCTGTGAAACTATAACTACGCGAAAGCGTTCGGCTTTGGTTAAAAGCGACCACGCCGTTTGCCCGTTTACTTCGTACGACTCGCGCAGGCGACTCTCCAGTGCTGCTGCGTCTTCAAAGTCAAACCACTTCAAGAAATCAGCCCGGCCCAGACCATCGCGGCACTCCGCCAGCAAAATTATCGTGCCGCCTTCATTGCAAGCGCCGGCCGCCATCTCAAGTGTCTTATGCGCCTGGATGAGATTTATGTCGTAGGGATCGCCGCCGCAACTAGCAATCACCACATCTCGCGTTTCTGCAATCTTTGTTGAATGCTCACCCAGATATTGGTCGCAAGCTTTCCGATGAGCTGCGCGCCAGTCTCCCGCAAACACCTGGGTGGCACGTCCGCGCTCGTCGACAACTGCGTTGATGCTAAACGCCGGACCGATTAGCGCCGCTACACGTTCACACTCTTCGTGAACCGCGTTGCCGTCGAGCTTTCCGATGCCTACGCCTGAGCGCCTGCCGCCGCGCTCAAAGTCGAGCGCCAGCATGTGCGTCGCTTCGATCGTTCGGGCTGACGCGAGTCCGGGGCAGATGGACTTCCGGCCTCCAGTAAAACCTGCGAAATAGTGAAAATTTATGCCTCCGGTGAGAATCACGCGTGAGAATTCGGTTAATGCTCGACTCAACTCGACTGGCGTGCCGCGTTCAGTTTCTCCCAAAAGGGTGAGCTGTTTTTCATCATACGCATTGTGATCGATCACCTTGATTCGTTGCGCAATGAAAGGCGTGAGCAACTCCTGCTTTTCGGCTGCGGTCGTGGGACGGTGAATTCCGTTGGCAAAGATTATCGTGATGTCAGCCGGCAAGACGCCTTGTTGGATAACGCGGCGCACCAATAGATTGATCAGTTGAGCGCTGGCGGTAGCGCGCGTCGCGTCTGACGCGACGATTAGCACAGTTTCACCCGGCTTCAGCAACTCTTCCAGCGGTGGGGAGTCTATCGGGGCATCGAGAGCTTGCCCTATTTCCAGATCGGAGAGCGGCTGTCGTTGAGTGACATTACTACTGAGTACCTCAAACCGATCTTCGGCAAAAGCTAAATTGATGGTTCCGGAACCGTAAGCAAGTTGCATCTCCTGCATAGCGTCTCAATGCGCTCTAAGTCGTAAGGTCAACGCACGCGATTCAAGGGCCGCAAGCTAACAGGCTGCCCAACATGCTCCGTCTTAAAGACCAAAAGTGACGAGGGCGCGTTCGATCACGTGGAGAGAAGCGAAATCGGTTTCGCCTGCCGTGCGCGCTGCGGCAAGCCATTCGCGAAGTTGGCGCGCTTCAGCTGCTGAGGAAATACGACAAGCTCCTGTTAGCGCTAATGTCACCAGGGCGTCGGGTGCGCCATGCGTAACAAGCGCGGATTGCAATGCAGCTTGTTCGCGAAGATCAAGCGTTAATAGGAGATTGATTTCCAAAGTCTGGTCTTATGACTTGTCTTTGGCTTTGGTTTGGTTTTTTTCGGACTTTTCTTGACCTTAATAAATTGTTAGTGCGGCCGGCAGCCCCGTTTCCCAGGAACTCGCGGCATTACCGCCGCGCTTCAGACCGAAAACAAGCCGTGCCCGCATGACAGAAGTGAAATGTCTCATCTTCAAAGTCAGGCGTCTCCATCTGAATCGTCAAATGATCCACGCCAAACCGGTCATAGAGCTTGGCCCGCAGCTCTTTTAATAATTCCGGCTGTGATACCTCATAGGCGTGTATCACATGAGCGCTGAGCGCTTCACGACCCGACGTAATCGTCCACACGTGCAAGTCGTGGACATTGGAAACTCCGTCGGTGTGCAAAATCGAGTCTTCAACGGCAGCAAGATTGATGTGTGCCGGCGTTCCTTCGAGCAGCACGTTTGTGGATTCGCGGATCAGCCGCCAAGAGCTGAAAACGATCAAGATTCCAATCAGCGCGCTGAAGAGTGGGTCGGCGGCATACCAACCATAGAGCCACATGAATACGCCGGCGATGATCGCTCCCAAAGAACCGAGTGCATCGCTGAGTACGTGCAGCCAGGCGCCGCGCATGTTGAGATCGATCTCATGTCGACCATGTAGCATCCACGCACTTATGAGATTGATGACCAATCCACCTGTGGCAACTAGTATTACGACGCTGCCCTGCACTGCCGGCGGAACCGACCAACGCTGGTAGGCTTCGTAAAGAATCAGCATCGAGATCACGATGAGAGCAACGCCGTTCACTAGTGCAGCCAGAATCTCCAGCCGGTGATAACCGAAAGTCTTGTTGGACGTCGCCGGGCGCGAGCTAAACCAGAAGGCAGTCAACGCCAAAGCAAGCGCCGCCACATCAGTCAACATATGACCAGCATCGGCGAGCAACGCGAGCGAACCTGTCCACCAGCCGCCGACTGCTTCCGCAAACATATAAACTGCGGTCAGCACCAGCACCATCGTTAGTTTGCGACGACTGTCTGCAGCGCGAGCATGACTATGACCGGCGTGCGAATGCGCCTTAGCTGACTCCTGACGACTAGATGTTATTTCGATCTCACCCATTGCAAGTTTAGATCTTATCGAGCGCTTGCATGACATCAGCGATGATGTCGTCGGCCCCTTCGATACCAACAGCAAAGCGCACTGTTGCTGGAGAGACTCCGGCCGCGCGCAGTTGCTCCGCTGAGAAGCCTGCATGTGACGAATAGACGGGATAGCTTACGAGGGTTTCAACGCCACCGAGAGAAGGCGCCGTCTTTACGAGTTGAAACGAGTCGAATAGCTTTTCAGCTTCAGCCTCGCCTCCGGCCAGGTCAATCGCAACAATTCCGCCAAACGCGCCCATCTGGCGCTTGGCCAATTCGTGACTCGGGTCTTCGGGCAGCCCGGGATAATAAACGCGTGCCACCTTCGGATGCCTTGTTAGTGACTGGGCGAGCTTCATTGCATTGTCACAAGTTGCTCGCACTCGCACATCGAGAGTTCGAATTCCGCGCGACAAGAGAAACGCGGCCGCCGGATCCAGCGTAGCCCCGACTGCCACAGCCACATGGCGGACGCGATCAGTGAAGTATTTGGTTCCGGCTACAGCGCCTGCGGTTAGATCCGAATGGCCGCCCAAATACTTCGTGGCGCTGTGCATTACCGCATCGATGCCACGGCTGATGGGCTTTTGCAGAATTGGCGTCGCAAAAGTGTTGTCGACAACCGATGTAACTTTCGCCTTACGTGCCGCTGTCGCGGCCGTGCCTAAATCGACGAGACGATTAATAGGATTGGCCGGCGTTTCAAACCAGAAGACCTTGGTGTTTCTCTCAACCAGATCGGGCAGCCGCTCGATTTCGTGCAAAGCAATAAATCGTGCCGTGATGCCAAACTTAGGCAGGATCTTAGTCAATAACTTCACCGTGCCGCCATAGACGGAATCACAGGCGATGACTTGATCACCGGCCTGACACAAGGCAACAAGCGCGCAAAACGTTGCGGCGGATCCGGAAGACGTGACAACGCAAGCTTCAGCGCCTTCAAGTTGGGCGATCTTCCTTTCCACTTCGGCAACTGTCGGGTTGGCATAACGCGAGTAGAAATAAGCCTCAGGGAGTTCACCTCGAGCATAGCGCCGCATCTCGTCAAAGCTCTGAAAACTAAACGTTGCGGAGTGGAATACTGGCGAGACCACGGCGCCGAAAGGCTGCTCTTCAGGGCGCTCGCCACCGTGGACCGCTATTGTCGCAGGCGCGAGACCTTCTGTTTCAACTTCTGGTTTGGCTGACATGATTTGAAGTTCCGGGTTTGAAGACTATTGAATGCGTAAAGACTATCAAATTCCCGAAATGCAGGACAGTGGGAAATAAGCAGGGAGAAAGAAAAAAAAGGGCCGCGGTGGCCCTTCTTCCAGTTCCAAATTTGGACAACTTGATTACAGCGCCCCGACATTCAGTGCGACATTAAACTCCTTGTAGAGTTCGTTGTAGTCGCGCAATGCCTGCTCAAGAACTCGCGGCACGTCGTCGATGTCCTTTGTATTCACGATTGCATTCACATTGTTAAGAAACGCAGCGTGAGCCTCCATTGTGCGCAAGACAGGAGACAGCAAAACAAAGAAAAGACGTCGCCGTTGCGCGGGCCGCAAGACTGTTACCTCACGCGTAACGAAAGCCGCGCCTTGTTCAGTTTGATCAAACTCCTGATCAAGCAGCACAACATCCAAACGGTTCTCGCGCATCCGCTCGACCGCCTGTCGAGTATCTTGGGCGACAAAAACCTGGTAGCCGTTCTGCGTGAGTTGCGAAGCCAGATTTTGCCGATGTTCCTCAGTAGCGCAGATCAGGATCTTCCTGGGGTTCCAGGATGGGCGCGGGACATTTGCGGAGTTGGCCCCCGATGCACCGCCCTGCCCGATCAGACTTCCGAGCAGCCGACCCAGCTCATCAATGGAATTCTGCGTAGTCGCCTGCTTTCCTCCTTCCTGAAACAGCGGCGCCGGCTGAGACTCCTGATAACGCTGGTGCTCCGTGGCGGGCGACGTCCCGAGCGTCAAAGCGCTCTGGGCTGATGCTGGACTGGGTGGCTCTGAGTTTACAGTGCTGTTGCACTTCGGGCAGCGCACCGTGAAAGGATGGACGAGCGGCTTGTTGCCATTCGGCTGCAGGCGTGATGAGCATTTTGGACAAACGACAATCATTATTTTGTACTCTTAACGCTTAATCGAGCATCCCCAGCATCGATCCGGAATCAGAGGGGACGCCGACTGTCGCGTGCTCCTCATCGCGACGAATGAATTCTTCCGCGGACGTAAGGCCTTTAAGGGACAGCAGCAGATTGTTTTGGTTGGTGGCGAAGGTGAGTCCGTCTTCCAATGTGATTACTTTAGTCTCAATCAATTCCCTAATCACCGAATCGAAGTCCTGCATGCCGTCAAGTTTTCCGTCGCGCATCGCATCAAGCAAAGATTTACCGTCAGCTTCACCGGCGTCAATGTATTCCCGGGTTCGTGGGCTCGAACGCAACACCTCAGCAACTGCAACACGCCCCTTGCCGTCAGCACGCGGAATCAAGCGTTGGGAAATGATGTAACGGAACGTTTGCGATAGTCGCGTGCGGATCACGCGCTCCTCATTCTTAGGATAAAGACCGATGATTCGATCGACTGTCTTCGACGCGTCGATGGTATGCAGCGTTGACAGCACCAGGTGACCCGTCTCTGCTGCTTCTAAAGCGATTTCCGTAGTTTCAAAATCTCGCATTTCCCCAATCAGGATTACTTTGGGCGCTTGCCGCAAGGTCGCTCGCAAGGCAGAAGGAAAATCCTTGGTGTCGTGCCCGACTTCACGCTGATTGATCGTGGAATTCTTGTGCGAGTGAAGATACTCAATTGGATCTTCAATCGTAACGATGTGGTAATGCTTGGTCTCGTTGATGGTGTCGATTATCGCAGCCTGGGTCGAACTCTTTCCGGAGCCGGTGGGTCCAGTAACGAGCACGAGACCGTTGCGAAGTTCGGCAATCTCCTCAAGATGTCTGGGCAGGCCCAAAGACTTAAGTGTGGGAATGTCGGTGGGAATGACGCGCATCACGATGGAGTACACGCCGCGCTGCTGAAAAATGTTGACGCGAAAACGAGCTCGAGAAGGTAACGAGTAACTTAGATCAGCTGTGCCAGAGCGTGCCAGACGTTCCGCCGCGTCCGGATTACCTTGCAGCAGGGTCATGGCGATGATTTCGGTCTGGTAGGGCGTGAGTTTTTGCATGCCCAGCGGCTGCACGGGCGTGAGCTTGCCGTTGATCTCGACCTGCGGCAGCTGGCCCACGGAAAAATTGAGGTCACTGATCCGGTCGGAGAGCACCAGCATTCGCTCGATAATCGGAGGCAGATCGAAAAAAGGCACGTTCTTAGGACTCCATCTGATGAAAGAAACTTTTTAGGAAGGGGGTTGTCTGGCCGACGACCCAGGAAAGGCAGGTGAATTCTCGCGCATAACCCTGCTAAACGCAAGAAAAATGTGTTGGCCACGCTCCGGCAACGAATCACCGGGTCAATGAAATTAGGCGTTCAGTATTGCTCGCGATACTCAGAGGGTCGGCTAAGACGGCTGCGATCACAGCAACGCAATCAGCGCCTACCTTTAGGACACTCTCGATGTTTTCCGCTGTAATGCCACCGATTGCGATCAAAGGCAGATGCCCAACCGTATCCCTGACTTCGCTGACACCGGCTAAACCTACAACGGGATCTGCTTTACTTTTCGAGGAGGTAGGGAAGACAGGGCCAATCGCGAGGTAATCGATCGGGAGCGTACTCGCGCTAATAGCTTGAGACGGATTGTGCGTGGAGTAACCAATCAGCGCCTCATCACCGAGTATCTCGCGCGCGGCGTGAGGCGGCATATCGTCCTGCCCCAGATGTACGCCGTCAGCATGAATGGCGAGGGCTATATCCACTCGGTCGTTAATTATGATGCGGACGTCGTGGGCGCGGGCAACTTCAAGCGCCGCCTGAGCCTGATGAAAAAATTCGCGAGGACTAAGGTTTTTTTCGCGAAGCTGAATCAGCGTGGCGCCACCCTGGATTAAAAGCGTCACCTGTTCAGCATGGGATAACCCGGTGAGCCGCACGTCGGTGATCGGATAAACTTTTACCGCAGGAAACATGCACTAATGACTTAAGAGTCTTTTCGTTTCGGGCGCTCGTTGGCGCGAAGGATTCGCTTCCGCAGCCGAATACTTTTTGGAGTGACTTCCACCAGTTCATCGTCGGCGATGAACTCGAGCGCCTGCTCAAGCGACAAGTCTTTAACCGGAACGAGTCTCATTGCCTCGTCAGCAGACGAGGCGCGCATGTTGGTGAGTTTCTTTTCCTTGATCGCATTTACGTCCAAATCTACTGCGCGGGCATTTTCACCGACAAGCATCCCCTCGTATACCCGCGTACCGGGACTAGTAAAGAGAGTGCCACGCTCTTGCAGGTTAAACAGCGCGTAAGTGGTGGTTTCCCCGGTGCGGTCGGCCACTAATGAACCTGTCGCTCGGCCTCTCATACTTCCCTGCCAAAGGTCCCAGCGCAGGAACATCGTATTCAGTAAGCCCGTTCCCTTAGTTTCGGTAAGGAATTCGCTGCGAAAGCCGATTAGTCCACGTGACGGGGTGTCGAATTCAAGTCGAACGCGCCCGGTGCCGTGATTTACCATCTTCGTCATTTGACCTTTGCGACGACCAAGTGCCTCAGTCACAACTCCAATAAATTCTTCAGGACAGTCGACAACCACCATTTCGATAGGCTCGTGAATTCCGCCATTGAACTCACGCGTGATGACCTCTGGCTTTGAAACCTGGAGCTCATAGCCTTCGCGGCGCATCATCTCGATCAGAATTGCCAGTTGCAACTCGCCGCGTCCTGATACTTTGAATTGATCCGGAGACTCAGTTTGTTCAACTCTAATCGCGACGTTGCCCAGAATTTCCTTGTCCAATCGCTCCGCAATCTGACGCGAGGTAACAAACCGCCCTTCCTTGCCGGCAAAAGGCGAGTTATTAACGCCGAAGATCATCGCGATAGTGGGTTCGTCTACAGCTATCGATGGCAATGGCTGCGGATTGTCCGCCGAAGTAATAGTGTCGCCAATCTCGATGTCGTCAAATCCGGCCAACGCTACGATTTCACCAACTCCGGCATGGTCGACTGCTTCTCGCTTCAATCCTTCAAACACATAGAGCTGCGAAATTTTTACCTTCCGCACGTTTCCATCGTGCTGGACTACAACCACCTGATCGCCGATCGCAATTGCTCCTGAAAAAATTCTTCCAATCGCTAACCTGCCGACGTAATCGCTGTAATCGATATTGGCGACGAGCAGCTGCAGCGAATCGTCACGCATTGGTTGAGGCGCCGGAATGGTCTCGACAATTTGATCAAACAGGGGTCGCAAGTCGCCTGACTCGTCTTGCAAATGCTTCTTGGCGATGCCCTCTCGCGAGATAGCGTAGAGAATCGGAAACTCGATTTGTTCGTTAGTGGCATCAAGATCCAGGAACAATTCATAGATCTCGTCGACGACCTCAGCGGGTCGAGCGTCGTGTCTATCGATCTTATTAACTACGGCAATGGCCGGGAGCCGGGCCTCCAGAGCTTTACGCAAAACGAAGCGCGTTTGCGGCAGGCAGCCTTCAGCCGCGTCAACCAATAACATCACGCCATCTACCATCTTCAACACGCGTTCGACTTCGCCTCCAAAATCAGCGTGGCCCGGAGTATCGACAATATTGATTTTCACATTCTGATAATGCACCGCGGTGTTCTTGGCCATGATAGTAATGCCGCGTTCGCGTTCCAGATCCATTGAGTCCATTACCCGGTCCCGAACGGTCTCGTTGTCACGGAAGGTCCCGGACTGACGAAGCATGGCGTCGACAAGAGTCGTCTTGCCGTGGTCAACGTGAGCGATGATGGCGATATTGCGTATGGCGATT
>JBPCMI010000059.1:0-8237 GCA_051002415.1 Pyrinomonadaceae bacterium | reverse complement strand
TTTTGATTGTTTAAAAAAAAAGTCGCGGTCCCATCCCTGGTTTTTGCCGCTCGAGGTGTGCGGCACACGCTACCGACTCGGACACCCCGTCTATTTAATTTTCTTTCCCGGAACCTCGCGGCCGCCTTGATGAATTACCAGGCCCGTAACAGTTCCCGCAGCATCTCTTACAAAATTAACCTTGGCGTTTACCACCTTTAGGGCAAAGCTGTTTTCACCCTCGGGGAAGAGCTCAAAGGCAGGCTGGTTTGTCGCCTGTGTCATCAGCTTGTCGCCTTCCTTGAATATCTTGACGATGAAAGTAGGCGACACTTCATACTCACCGACATAGACATCATAAGTTTTTGGATCGACTGCTGGGGCATTGCTCTCGAGGCGCTTCAACATTTCCGTCGCCCCTTTGTTCTCCGGATTGAGTTCGAGCGACTTCTTGTAGTTAAGAATAGCAAGTTCCTTGTTACCCGCCACCATGTAAGCTTCGCCCAGGCTGTCGTAAGTGTTGAATGCTTTCGGATAGAGCTCGACATTCAGCTTGAAGATTTGGGTCGCCTCGTCGCGCTTGCCCGAACCCAACAACTGATAGCCAAGCCGGTTTAGTTCTTCCTCGCTAATGTCGTAGGAGTCAGCGGATTTGGTTTTCAGCTCCTGAAATTGCGTCAGCCCGGCGGCTATGCCTTTTTCAGCGATCGTCTTAGAAAGTACTTCAGCCACGGACATCTTCGGGAGTGCATATGGACGGTCGTAAAGGATCTTCGCCAACTCCTCCGACAATCGATCAAGACCCTGACCGCTGTTATCGAGCATGACAATTAGATTCTTCTCAGCCGGGAAACGGATAATGGTCGTACTGAAACCATTGATGCCGCCATTGTGTGTGATCACCGGGACCTTGGCATCGAAACCCGCGTTCCTGACGCTCCAGCCGTAGGCGTAATTCGCGAGATGAGGTTTGAACATCACCTGCTTGGTTTGTTCAGGGAGCACCCGGTCGGTGTAAAGCGCCTGGTCCCACAGATAGAGATCTTCGACAGTGGAATATAGCGAACCCGCGGCGTATGGGATCGACATGTCGAGATAAGGAGCGTTGGCAAAACCGTTAGCCGTCTTCTGATATCCCGTAGCACGTTTCTCGATCAACGTGTCGAAATGGTCGTAACCAGTGTTTTTCATTCCCAGCGGCTCGAAGATATTTTCTTGCAAAACCTGTTCGTAAGGTTTGCCGGTGACCTTTTCAATGATCGCACCCAGCAAAAAGTAGCCGGAGTTGTTGTAAGAGAATTTGCTGCCGGGCTCAAACTCCAGATTGTTGCTGGCGTATTTCTTAACGAAATCATCTACCTTAAATGGATTGCGACTAACGTCTTGAAAGAAGCCGGGCATTCCGGTGTAGCTGGGGATGCCTGACGTATGGTTGAGCAGTTGATGAACAGTAACTTTGTCGCCGACATCTTTGCGGTAGTCCGGCAGGTAGTCGGAGATTTTTCCTTCCAGTTTTACCTTGCCCTGATCGACCAGTTGCAGGATTACGGTCGCCGTGAATTGCTTGGTGATTGAACCTAGGCGAAATTTTGTTTCGGGGGTGTTAGGAATGTTCCATTCCATGTTGGCAAGGCCAACACCCTTTTTGTAAATCACTTTGCCGTTCTCGGCTACGAGGACTGAGCCATTGAAGAGGCGATACTTGTTGGCGAGGCTCATTACCTCATCGATCTTTGCAACCTTGGTTTTGGCAGCCTGCTGTTGAGCGAGGACGCCGCCTTGAAGAATGAAAACGAGCAATGCGCCAGCGAGTAGCGTGCGCAGTCGGAGGGAAAGGTTCGGAATCATAAATTGAATCTCCTGCAAATAAGGCTTACTGAACTGGGGAGTTACGATTAGGTTGTGTAAATAGTTTCTACGATGAGTTCGGCGAATAGATCTTAGCGTAACTTAATAGCGTGCGAAGCACGCTGGGCAACTACTTCTTCAAATATTCGCGCGGTTCTTTTAGTTCCGGAATTTCGGCATCGGCCTGTTGCCATTGCGACAGAAGCTTTTGATAAGTCGCTTCTGCGGCAGAACGATCGCCAAGTCTCGCGGCAGCGCGGGCCGCGCCAAGCAACGACCGGGCACGATTTGGTTGGCGCAATAACGACGCTCTGAATTGCTCGGCGGCTAGCTCGGGTTTCCCCGCGCGCAAGAGTAACTCGCCAAACAGCTCGTGCGTGGGTTTGATCAACGACGGCGGGCCCGACGGCGCCCCTTGCTGCTCTTCCCGTTCCACCGCCTGTTTCATTACCTTTGCTGAGTGATCGTGATCTCCTTTGGCCGCGGCGGCGACTGCAATGACCTCAAGCTCACCGATACTCGCACCCTCAGCAGCGCTGACTGCGTTGACGGCGCCTTTCCACGCCCCAGCGAGGCCGCGGACAAATTGCGGCAGTTTGTGGCTGCGATCCGACGTACGCAAGGTTGCATCGGTTGGAGAGGGCGCGGCGCCATGACTATGAGTACCCATTGATTCTCCGGTGCCCGCTGCCGGCACGCTCGCGGGAAAGAGCGTGCCTGCCAAATCCCAGCGCTCGGTTTCCACGACAAAAGCGGCCGCCATGTTGGCGTAATTGTTTTCGTAGTAACCGGGTCGCAGTTTATTTTCGTTAGTCGTTTCCGACATCGTCTTTTTCATCATCGACAGAAGCTCTTCTGCCTTGCGATAGCGACCCTGTTGCAGGTAGACGTACAGAAGCCAGTGCAAACTGTGATAGTCGCGCACACTGGGCGAAAGATTCTTGCGCTTCATCCATTCATCCGAAACCTGCCACGCTGATTCATTTGACGCGGCTGCTTCGGGCCACATTCCCAGTTGCAGAAAGATGTGTGAAGGCATGTGGCGCGCGTGATGCGCGGCCGGCGCAATCCCGGCATAACCACGGGCCGCCGGCAAAGCAATGATGGCGTGCTCAGGATCGTCGAAAGCGTGAATGATGTAGTGCGCGGCGCCCGGATGGTTGGGGTTCTGCTGATAAACTTCGAGGGCAATTGCACCCGCTCGCGCTTGCAACCGGCAGCTTTTGTCCTCCGACCGGACAATCCCTAACAACGAGAGCGAATAAAATGCGGCTGCGTCCAAATCCTCGCGGTAGTCGTTATAGATCTTTTCCATGGCTGCTGAATAGGCAGAATCGCGCGCGCCTTTGTCGCCTTCGCCGTACAGTAATTTGACTGCATTCAAGTAAGCACGCTCACGAGCAGAAAGTTTCGTCGTCTCTTTGAACTTCGCAACCACGGAGCGCGCGGCAGCAGTATCCTGTTCACTCCAGAGGGGATGGTTGTGGGCCATCGCCTCGCCCCAGTAGCCCATCATGAATTCAGGATCTGTTTTCGTGGCTGCGCGGAATGCCTCAAGGGCTTCCTCGTACCAAAAAGAATGCAGCGCGGCCAGACCGCGGAGGAATTCCGCCTGCGCAGCCGGTGAGCCAGAAGTTTGAAATTCGACTTTGCCGAGCTGGGAACTCTGGGCTGCTATATTTGAGGCAGACAGGCCCAGTAACATCACACCGACAAGGTTCATCCAGCGCTTGGGTTGATGAGAGGACATTGAAAACGACTCCTTAAGTTGAATGAGGGCGGCTCCTTGGAGTGCGCCGACCTTTCGGCGCTTTTGCAAAAGCGGCAACCAGTTGTCGCACTTCCAAAAAGTTGAAAGCCCTCACTTCTTTCCTATGCAATACAGATGTTGAGATGTGCGAATAAAAATCTGGCCGTCCGAGATTGCGGGCGAGCTCAAACAGTAGTCACTCAGCGAGTTTTCGGCGAGCACTTCGAACTTCGGCCCGGCGCGCACCACCGATGTAAGACCATCTTCATTCGTAACGTAGACTTTTCCATCCGCCAGTACCGGCGAGCCGCTGTAGGCGCCAGGTTTCAAGCGCTGTTGCGCGTAAATCTCGGCACCGGTTTTGGCGTCGAGACACCACATGATCCCGCGGTCATTGACCACATAAAAATATTGACCGTCAGTAAGCGGGGTTGGGACGTCTGGTCCGTTAAGCGTTGTCCAGAGCAAGTGCGAGGTCGTGACGTCACCGCGGCCGCCGGCTTTCAAAGCGAGCAGCGGCTTTACGCGAGTCGGTGCGTAAATGATTCCATTGAAGATGACGGGCGAGGCGACGATGCGGTACGAAGGATTGTTATCAGGATTCAAACCATTCGCGCGCCAGAGTTCTTTTCCGGTTGCCAGATCGTGTCCGGTAACGCAGTCGCCGCCCGTGACAACCAGCTCCGTTGACTTGCCGTAACGCAGCAGGGCGGGTGTCGTATAAGCGTCGGGCGATTCAGTGATCGCGTTGGTGGGACGATCGACTTTCCAAACCGTCTTACCGTTGGTTTTGTCCACACGCATCACGTAGGAAGGGTCGTCAGTCTTCATTCCGTGCAGCACCTGGACATACAGTGCGTTGTCGGCGAGCAGCGGCGAAGAGGCATAACCCCATTGCAGACCGAATGGCCCGTATTCACGTTGCAGGTCACGTGACCAAAGTGGGTTGCCGCTGAAATCAAAAGCTTTCATTACGCCTGTTCCCGTCATTACGTAAACACTTTTGCCATCGGTCACCGGAGAGGGCGACGACATATTTTGCTTGCGCATCTTGACGTTACCGCTGCCGAGCAGCTTTTTCCACACCAGCGTCCCTGCCTTACGATCGACAGACCACAAATACAGGTCGCTGCCCTCGGCCACATTCAGAAAAATTCGATCGCGCCAAATGATTGGCGTCGATCCACTTAAGCCTGGAAGTGGAAGCTTCCAGCTAATGTTTTCTTCGGTGGTCCAGGAGAGCGGCAGGTTTTTCTCGGTGCTGACGCCGTTCATTGCCGGACCACGCCATTGCGGCCAGTTGTCGGCACGAACCACTTGCACCGACAACAAAGTGAGTAGGACGAATCCGAGACTCGATTTATGCATTATTGTGCTCATAAGTCAGATAAGACGAATAGCGAGCTCCGAAATAATACCCTTCACCAATGAGGGTGGATTGTAGTCCGCTACGCGGACTATCACTCCGCTCTGAGCGCCGGCAAGAGCGGCGATCGCAACGTTGCCCAGGTCGCCAGGACCGATGCAGTTAGTCCTGATATTAATACCGCCAACAGCAGGAAGCCCAGAGAAATACCCGGCAACTGGCCACCACGTTCAAAAAACACCGGGGCAATTGCCAGAATGGCGCAGACAGCTCCCGTTAATAGACCGCAAGTTAACAGAAAAAAGTTTTCGGCTATCACCATCAACGCAAGATGACTGGCGTTGTAACCCACCGCACGCAGGAGCGCCAGCTCGCGGCGGCGCTCAAGCACATTTCGCAAAAGCACGGCGGCCATCCCGAGGGTTCCCAGCAGCAACCCCAACCCGCCGAGCATTTGAAAAGTAGAGAGGTACGTGTTTTCTACACGATGAAAGTTTGCGAGCCGCTCGCTGGTCGGCACAACGTCGACGCCATAGTCGGCAAGCCGCGCTTCGAGCGTGGCTGCGACCGCCGCTTGTTGTTCGGGCGCCGTGTCGATCAGCAGCAGCCGGTACCCTTCTTCATTAGGAAAGAGCCGCAGAAAATTGATTTCAGAAATTATCAGCTCACTTTGCAGCACACTGTTGGCGAGTGTGGCCACGAGGCGCAGGTGTTCGCCTGACGGTAGGACAAAATCTGCACCCGTCTTCAGATGAAGAACGTATGTGGTCGAGTTAGCGTCGGCGATAAACGGGATCGCGCCATCAGCGAACTTGCGATTGAGCAGTAGCCAGGGATTGTTTTGTTCTTCAGCAGTTGGCTCAAACAAACTCGAAAAAGCAAAGCGGTTGCTCTGGATAAAACTTTCACGCGGCGCGATGATCTTGGGATTGGCCGGCTGGTAAAGATTAAGACAACTAGCATCATCGCCGGGCCGTACGCGGAAGCGCTCGAAAGTAACACCCGCAAGCGGAGATGCAGCATCGTGGGTGAGATTAAGAGCTTCAAGACCGGCCGGCGTGCTGGGATCATGCACGACGGGAACTAAAGCCTCGGCCAGCAAAGGGAATCCGCCGCTGCCAGACTTTCGCTCAAATGTCGTCTTTCCTTCGCGATGGCGAAACGCATCAACGGCCACGATGATGAAGGCGGCAGAAGCAATCAGGGCGATGCATAAGACGCTGCGACCCGGACGAGAAGAAGCATTGCGGAAACCGAGACGCGCGAGCGGCCACCATCCGATTCCCTGTAGCGTCTTTGCTTCAGCGCGATGCAGCCAGGCAGATTGAAGAACGAGAAGCCCGATCAACAACAGCACGCCGCCTCCAAAGAAACCCACCGTCTCGCCAATTAACTTCAACCCGGCCGCGATTAGAAGAACAACCCCGAATGAAGCAAAGCCGATTCCGATCAAAAAGCGTAAGCTCAATCCGCGACGCCCCCCTTTTTTGCCTACTCGTCTTTCATTGTTGGCTTGTTCTAAATGACCTGACAGAAGACTGCGCGTTGATTGCTTTGCTAATCTGCGCAGGGTGAGAACGACGCAGATGATCGCTGCCACAATGCCGCCAAAGGCGCCCAGCAACAGTGAGACCGGCGCGACATGCAGAGCCAGCTGAGTTGTGCCTACTGCATTGACCCACCAGGTGCGAAGTCCGAACATTATTAACTGCCCATAGGCGATTGCTCCGGCCAGACCTAGCAAGCTTCCCAGCACTGCAAGAACAATTCCTTCACCGATAAAAATTTTGCGCACTCGCGCCGCCGGAAATCCCATCGCCTGCAGCACGCCGATCTCGCGCACGCGTTGCTCGACTCCGAGTCTGAAGAATAGCGCCGTTAAGAGCAGGGCCGAGACCACGAGAAAGAAACTGAAGTAGAGAAAGTATTCGCCAAAGTCGGTCGCGCCGCGCGAGGCGGCGAGCCCCTGCTCGCGCACGGGAATTACAGCTAGACCCATTTCTTGGGGATCCAGCGCCGCCCTAAGTTTGTCACCATAAGCTGCAAGCGGCGCCTCGCTCGAAAGATCTTTGGGCTGTAAGCGAACCGCAGTGAAGTTACCAAATCGCGTTTGCCAGAGTTGCTGCGCGGCGGCTAGCGGAAGAAAGGCTTTGGGCGTGGTGCCATACTGATCCCAATAATCTTCGTCCTGTTTGCGCACTCGACTGAGGTCGACAGGAAATGGCGGATCCCAGTCGGAGAGATCTTCAGAACCGGTGATGCCCGGATACTCAGGGACCAGGTTTCGGTCTGCCGCCAATCCCTTGATAGGCGTGACGGCTATCAGTTGAAAGTCAGCTGTCTTCGTTTCCAGCCTGCCGCCTTCCTGCCACAGAAAATATTCAAGGGAAATCTTGTCGCCCGCTTTGACACCTAAGTCGCGAGCAGCCCATTCGTTGAGGATGATGGGCGGTAACTGGGAGTCGGCGAATGGGGGACGGGGAGAAGGGTAGACACGGGGGGTCGCCACAGTTCCCGTATTATTAGTTCCGTCAGTCTGAGTTCTCCTCAACTCTTCGAAGCTGGCGGGGTCGAGTCCAGTTACTAAGGAATAGGGAATTGAACGAGTACCGTTGTTGATGTTGTTCGCCAGGTACGAGAAGACTTCAGTCGTTTGCAAGCCAAGTGAACTTGCGGTCTCGTTCGCCATCTTCGCCAGTGGGCCGGTTATCAATCTGCTTTCATGCTCAAGCGAGAGACTCTTCTGGTCATCGAGGCGCCGCAGCTTGATTCCCAGATCTTCAAGCGTGCTTTGTGTCTTCAAGATTTCAGATAACGCGGCCGGTCGGCTCGCGTTATTGCCGGAAAGATTTTCAGAAATCAGAATGAGGTTCGCCTTGTTCTCCTGGGCAACAGCTCGCTGCAAAGCCTTTAGTGAGACAAAGACTGCACGCACCTCTGTCTGCTGCGGCTGAATGGAAAACTCTCCCAGCGCCCCCGCGTCCAGGATTTGACGCACTTCCAAACGCAAAGTTGTTCCCAATTCCTCTTTTTTGCTGTGCAACGATTCAATCGGAATCTCGGAAAATTTCTGGACGCGAACCAGAAGCGAATCTCCCGCGTTCGCACCGAGTTCGCGTGCGAGACCATCGCTTAGATAAACGTCATTATTGCCTGGGGCACCAACCTGGCGCCGATGAAAGGTCCAGAAGTGTTCGTCCACCCCGTAAACCCTGACGCCCGAGCCGCGTCGTTTGCTAGCTTCATGCGAAACAGTCCCTTCGAGGGCAATCAAAGGACAAGTGCCTGTGAAGC
>JBPCMI010000058.1:0-23789 GCA_051002415.1 Pyrinomonadaceae bacterium | reverse complement strand
CATTTGTATAAGGGAATGGATTTGATACGGGATTTCTAACAATCAAAGAACTGAACTTGGTGCTTCGTACTTTGAACTTTGTTCGCTTTTTTCGAAATTCCAGTTCCAAGTTCAAAGTTCAAAGTTCTAAGTACAGAGTTTTTAAGTTCTAATGAAATCCAAGTTTCCAAAAGTTCTTGTCTTCCTCAACGCCCTCGTGCCCTTAGCGCTGCTGCTTTGGGACGTCTATCGCAACCGAGTGGGTGCGAACCCGGTGGAGTTCATGACGCGCACGACGGGAATGCTCACGCTCGTCTTTTTAATGATTACCCTAGCTCTGACCCCGGTTCGAAAAGTTACAGGAGCAAACTGGGTCGTGAAATTTCGACGAATGTTGGGACTGTATGCCTTTTTCTACGGGACTCTGCATTTGCTCACGTACATCTGGTTCGATCGGTTTTTCAGTCCTCGCAGCATTGTTGGTGATGTGATTCAACGGCCGTTTATCGCCATCGGCATGACTGCTTTCTTTTTGATGACGCCCCTGGCTATCACATCCACTAACAAAATGGTGAAACGTTTGGGCGGCAAAAGCTGGGCAAAATTGCATCGTCTGGTCTATCTTGCTGCCGTTGGCGGCGTGTTGCATTTCTGGCTGCTCGTAAAATCGGATGTGCGGCTGCCCTTAACATTTGCATTCATCCTTTTCCTGTTGCTTGGATACCGCGTGCTCATTAGGATCGACAATCGGCAGCGGGCCATTGCTCGCGCTCAAGGCTTGGAATAAGAATCTTTCGTCCCGCAACCCCAAAGATCCATGTCAAGTCCCACTGAACGCTTCACTAGTCGGGTTGAAACCTATGCCAGGTACCGACCTGGCTATCCGGCCGAGGTAATTGAACTGCTCCGCTCCGAATGCGGACTGACTCCTGCCACAATCGTGGCGGATGTTGGTTCCGGCACCGGCATCTTTACTGAACCGTTACTAAAGAACGGAAACACCGTGATTGGGGTTGAACCAAACAAGGCGATGCGAGGCGCTGCCGAGAACCTGTTGCTGGGATATTCCAAGTTTCAGAGTGTAAATGGATCGGCGGAAGCCACAACGCTTCCAAACGCCAGCGTCGATCTGATTACGGCGGGCCAGGCTTTCCACTGGTTCGACTCCGCAGCCGCACGTAAGGAGTTTGTGCGCATCCTAAAACCCGGATGCTTTGTGGCGTTGATTTGGAACGATCGAAGGCTGGATTCGACTGCATTTCTGCGAGACTATGAAGCCCTCTTGCGCGAGTATGGAACTGACTATGCAAAAGTGCAGGAGTTTAACCCCCTGGATCAGGTCGCCAGGTTTTTTGCGCCCCAGTCATTCACACATAAGGAATTTCCTAACCGGCAAGCGTTCGACTTTGCGGGACTTAAAGGTCGCGTTCTGTCGGCTTCTTACACGCCGGAACCCGGTGACCCAAAGTTTGAACCAATGATAAAAGCGCTACACAACTTGTTTGATTCGAATGAGGATAATGGAAGCGTAGCTTTTGAATACGATACGAGAGTGTTCTACGGTCAGCTGGCTTAATCAAGGCTTTCCACAAAGGGCCGGATTGCCCTTTTAATCAGAGCCAATGACACTACATGCGTGGGTCGACAAAATCATTGTATCGATGCACGATTGAGCCTTGCGACCGCTAGGACCCTCGTCCGGAGTTTCTCCTAATGACTCAGAACAGACGCACAGACTCTCGCAAGTCGGTAAACCTAACCGCGCGCTGGGATGGACTTTCCGGTCAGCATGACGCGCGAATCGAAGATATTGGAATGGGTGGGTGTTTTGTTAATACAGTGACGCGCGTTGAAGTCGGCGAAATTGTATCCCTTGAGATCGCCCTGCCATCCGGGGAATGGTTACAGTTGCGCGGTGAGGTCACATCCTGTCAGGTCGCCGTGGGTTTTGGTCTCCAATTTACATTTCTCACGGAAGACGAGGAGTCAACTCTTAAAGAGTTACTAAGTTAAGCCTTATCTTCCTTTACGTGTCTCAAGGAGCGCAATTGCCTGAGCCAGTTCTGCTCGGGTTAAGGGATTCAGGGGACGGAAAAGAGAATCGCTCTTCAACAACCCCTCTGCAATCGCGAGCGAGACGTAACCTCGAAACTCACTGGGAACGGAAGCCCCATCTAAAACCGCTAGAGGCATTCCCGCTCGCGCTTCAGCTTCGGAGCGGAGTCCCGCAGCCCTAACCAAAGCAACAGCTGCCGTGAGGCGCGTAATGCCGTCGTTGGGGCGAAACTGAGCGCCTGTCGACGCATCAGGAAAGATTGAGCCGTTCGAGTAAGATTGCACGCTCTCGACGAACAGTCTGGTAGTCACGTCCTGTACGTCCGAATAAAGCGGCTGACCAGCAAGATATTGCGGGATCTGGGCGCCGGCGACTAAAGCCATCGCGACATCAGCTCGCGTGGCCGTCCTTTCCGGCTTGAATGACGCACCGTTCGGCTGCATCGCGAGAGTCCGAATGCTCTGATAAATCGCGTCCCTAACCGCCGGGCTCAAATTACTGATGTCATTCATCGGCGCGTAGCTCGCGCGTCCGACTTGAAGCACTCCGTTAAATGGCTGCGAGGTTCCAAAAGCGCCCAACGTATTCCTCACGCTGACGCGCCAATTTCCAGCCGCTGGACGAATTAGCGAAACCTTTTCCTGTTTACCAGTCAAACCCAAGAGATTTAAGGAATTGGCTTGGGCGACAAGGCTTCCCGCGTTGTTGTAGACCTGAACTCCCAGATCATTTGTCGTCCACAATGGGCCCCAGCCAATTTGAATTGCGGCAAACACCGCATTGCTTGGCATTTCTAAAGTCGTATCAGAATTGGCGCCTGGCTGGACTGTGCCGTTGAACGGAGTGAGGGGATCATTGGAGAACTGCACCTGGGTACTGTGTAGCTTGCGCCAATCGCCCATCCGGCGTCCCGGGAAAGCCGACTGAAGCACCGCTGCGTGTACGTTCAGCATGCCTGCGCCGACTTCATGTTCAAAGTATGAAGCCATTGGCGTGGCGGTGCGTTTAAGAATGTCTTTTACATTTGCCGGCGTCAGACTTGGATTTGCCTCCAGCATCAATGCAATTGCGCCCGCGACTTGCGGCGCCGAAAAACTGGTTCCGCTCGCCGTGGTGTAATTTGGCAACTCGCCCGCATTTAGTTTTTGAGTATCTGCACCAGCCAGACCTGCCGCCCCAGTCACATTTGTTATTCCCGAGCCGCGCAGACTGACGACGTTGAGGCCCGGCGCAACGAGAGTGGGTTGAAATAGAGGACTGGCGAAGTCGCCGCGAGAAGAGAAATCGGCCAAACGTCCGTTGGCATCGGTGGCGCCGACGCTGATGACCCAGGGAGCAACAGCGTAAGGATTCAATGTGTGAGTGCCAGGCCCCGTATTTCCTGCAGAAAAGACAACATTGATGCCGGAATCCGTGAGCATCTTCGTCGCTACATTGACTGGATCGTTTGTGTCGTAACGCGTGTTTGCCGAGAAACTGCAATTGACAACACGAACTCCGAGACTGGGATTACTTAGCAGGTAATCGAGTCCACCCAGGACATAAAGCAGTGTCGCGTCCCCCGCGCTGAGTCCAACCAGCTTGGCGCCCGGCGCCACACCCGCAAACTTTCCAGCCGACAGGCTGCCATTTCCGGCAATAACGCCCGCGACGAATGTTCCGTGCCCGTAGAGTTGATCGGTGTTCGCAAGAGCGTCGGAGGTGGCCGGGTAGTTGAAACCGGTGCCCGCACTCTGGGTGTCGGCCAATTTGACGTTCTTCACAACTCGTCCCGCTATGTCTCCGTGCGTGCCATCAACGCCGGTATCCAAGACTGCAACTGTCACATTTCGACCAGTCGGCTGTAAGCCAAAGTTTCGACCCACCAAATCAGCGTCGCGCCGAGTGCGTTCTACGCCAGTGGCCGTGCGCACTTCCGGTTCGCTGTTAAATGTGAGGGTACGATTGGTGTACATCGAACGAATGCCCGGCAGATGCGAAGCCGCGGCGATCTGGTCCCTGGTTCCGGAGACTATTACCATCGGCAATGTCCGGAACCGGGTGCCCCCCGCAAAGCCCAAACTTTGCAGCCGCGCCAAGTCCGCTTCGGCTGGCAGATAGTGATACACGAGCACGGCGTTGATACTGCTGTCATCAACTGTCTGATTCAGCAGTGAAGCCAGCTCAGGATCGACGCTTATTAACTTCTGGTTGAATCCCTGGCTAGAATCATCGGCTCCCGTCATCACGATCCCGTCGGCGCCCGTCATGACAATACCGTCAGCCCCGGTCATCACAATGCCGTCGGCGCCAGTCATTACAATCCCGGTTACACCCGTAAAACGAAGTCCATCGGGAACGACGGAGAAAACGACGCCGTCCGCTCCTACAGCTCGAACCGTATCAGCGCCGGTCATGACGATCCCATCGGCTCCTGTCATCACAATCCCGTCGGCGCCAGTCATCACGATTCCATTTGCGCCTGACTGCTGCACACCGTCGGCGCCGGTCATGACAATCCCGTCCGCCCCGGTCATCACGATTCCATTTGCGAGAGTGATTGTTACTGAGTTTGCTCGGTAGATGGTGCCGTCGGCGCCGGTCATGACGATTCCGTCGGCTCCGGTCATCACGATTCCATCGGCATAAGAGAAGCTGGCTCCGTCGGCAGTCGTCATGCGCACGCTGTTGGGAGTGGCGAAGGTGTCTGCCCCGGTCATGACGATACCGTCCGCGCCGGTCATCACGATTCCGTTCGGACCGTAGGTTATGTAACCGTCGGCCCCAGTCATGACGATTCCGTCGGCCCCGGTCATCACAATGCCATCAGCTCCAGTCATTACAATGCCGTTCGACTGACTGATCGTGACGCCAGCTAGCGCGGGCGAGAGGCCGAGTAGGCAGACTAATAGAATTGCAAGCGCAGTTTTGGCTGAAGTTTGGATTGATCTGAAGACAGGAGTTCTTAGCAAACTATCACCTCAGTCGGGTTTATCGGCGCAGTCTGACTAACCGGGTTCTCTAAAGCTGGAAAGATCCATTGGGCTTTTCTCGTGTCGGGGTTGCCGCCCGCCGCCGCCGCCCATCCACCCTTACCGAGCAACCCCAAAGTTTGAAAAATGTGATGCATCTTAAATTGACCGTTTGCCCAGGTTGTTGCACCAAGATTGCGATTTTTTCGTGATTCCCGCGTGGCTCAGCCGACGAGCTCTTGGAAAAGCTTCTGGGTCTCGGGCGCCGGTTCTACGCCTAACTCCGCTTGCAAGAGCCTTTTCAGGAGCTCGTAATGCTCCTTAACCGCGGCACGGTTACCCAAAGCGGCATGGCCACGCATGATTTGACAGTGAATATCCTCCCGAAACTGATCCTCATGCAGGATCCGCTGGGCGAGTTGCATGGCCTTCGGCCAGTCTTCCTCTTTTTGGGCGACGCCCGCGAGGGCCTCCAGTAGCCGCAGGTACTGTTCGCGGTAATAGGTTCGCTGCTCCTCTACCCAGGGTTCGTAGCTTCCCTGCATAAATTCGCCCCGGTAAAGGGCGACTGCCGCTTCGTAGCACTGAATGCACTCGTCAAAATTGCGTGACCGCCGGGCTTTTTCTCCATCGCCCATCAAACGGTCAAATTCCTCGATGTCGATTTGATAAGAAAACTCCGGATTAAGCTGGTAATCGCCGTCGCGGTAAAGCAAGAAGTTCTGCTTCAACGACTGGTTACTGTTGAGGGCTTTCCGAATGTGCGAAACAGTGGGATGAAAATTTTTCTCCACCACTTCGAAATCGGTTTCACCCCAGAAGGTGTCGATAATCTTGTCTTTCGAAGCGCGGTGATGACGCCGTGAAGTAATGAAGCAGAGGATGTCGCGCGAACGGCGGGTGGTCCAGGCGTCGGCCGCGAGCGAGCGCGTCGGGTCTCTTACGATTTCCACGGGCCCCAGCATTCTGATGGTGAGATCAGTGACCGGCGTGCTTGTCAGCGCAATTTCCGGAATCGCAACAGCGCTCAGCGGCTTTTGGAGGTGCTTCAGTTGCTCTTGCAAGTCTGCCGGCAACAACTCCGCGGTTTCTTCAATCGCGAAGAGTTCGGGGTTCCGTAACACTTCCCTTTTCAGCCAGTACTCGTAGTCGTATCTGACTGCGAGATCAATGGCGCGTCTCACTTGTTCGCGCGCCTGGCGCTCGTCATTCAATTTGAGTTCACAGGTAGCGCGCGCCATACACGCCTGCGCTTCATAGTAATAGAGGTTGTGATCGTGGAAATACTGGAGAGCTTCGGTTAGCTCGTCGCGCGCGCCGTCGAACTCGCCTTGAGCGGTCCGGATGCGACCACGGGTAAGCAAAGCGGTATGGAAAGCGATCTCATCTTTTTCCTTCGAGCGCCCACTGAGCAGCCGATCGATTAGGTTGCGCGCAGCGCCAAGATTTCCCACCTGCAAATTAAGCAAAGCTCGCTCTTCGTACCACTCGGTGCGCCCGAGATTGATGCCGGCGTCGTCATAAGCACGTGCCGCGCGCTCGTAGTACTCGTTCGCTCTCTCAAAATCGCCGCGCTCACGATAGAGATTGCCGTAAGTTTCGAAAGTCTCAGCGCGAGCGGCGACGAGATTGAAGAGCTGGCAACGATCGAGGGCTTTATCGAGATTCATCTCCCCAGCTGCGAAATCACCTTGATACAAATAGCAGCGGGCCATGTTGAGATATGCCACGGCCTCCTGCGGCATCGGCGCTTCTCTCTGATCCGGGCGCAACATGCGCCGCAACCATCGCAAGGCCTCGCCAAAGTCGCCGCGAATTCCCGCCGGAGTGCCCAAATTGTGTGCAATCAACCGGCTGTAATGCTCGTCGTTACGCTCTTCGGCGGACTGTAAGGCGCTGCGAAACTCGCGCTCAGCTCCGATCCAATCGCCCATGGCGACAAGACAGAGTCCGCGAGTGTTTCCGCATTTAGTTCGCACCACCGAGTTCGCATCGGTAAGTTCGATCGCACGATCAAGATAAGTAAAAGCGAGCTTGAAATCGCCCTGGCGGCGCGCTAGGGTTGCGAGCGAATGAAGCGTTTCTGCCTCGCCTTCTGCATCTTTTTGTTGTTGCAGCAGAGTCGCTGCACGCCGAAACATTGATTGCGCAGCTTCATATTCACCGCGAAGCCGGGCAACTTCGGCCCGCAAGGCCAAGGAGCGCGGGTGTGCTTCGAGCGCTGTTTGCGGCAACGCATCGGCGAGAACCGCGAGTGAGCTCAGGGCACCTGAAGCAATCCATTCATTGCCTTGCTCCGCAATTACTGTTGCCGCGCTCTCAAACTCCTCGGCCGCCACCAAATGGCGAACCGCCTGCTCCCCCGCTCGCAAGGCCAGGAAATGACTGGCATAGCGGCGGTGTTCAGCGGCGACTCCGGCACGTCCAATTTCGCTGCGCAGCCGGCGTCGCAAAAAGCTTTGGAAGAGCGGATGGAAGCGATACTCCTCACCGCGACCGTCGCTGGCGACTGAAATGAAAACGTTCCGACGAACCAAATTCGGCAAAACGCGGGAGCAGTTAAGACCAGGATGAAGCGCGGTACAGGTATCGAGATCGATCTGATCCAGCAAGGACAATTTCAAAAGCAGCTGCTGCAGCTCGGCGTTCTCGTCTGCAAACACCTCTTCGGCGAAATAGTCAAAAATATCGCGTTCCGATTGTCGTAAAACCTCGACCAAATCGGGCAGGGCTTGATTAGTTTCGCGCGAGCTGGTTACGGAGCGATGGGCCACTTGTCTGACCAGTTGCAGCGCAGTGATCCAGCCATGCGTGCGCTCCCGATACTCGGCAAGTTGCGTGGCGGTGAGCTCGAGATCAAAGACCTTGCGGAACAGTTGTTGGGTTTCATCGTCAGTGAAAAGCAGGTCGGAACGATCGATGACCGAGAGCGGCGTTTGGGCCCGTAGGCGCGCCAGGGCAAGCGGCATCTCGCGCGAAATCAGAACGATGTGCAACACGTCCGGTAGATACGCCAGCAAGCGATCAACTACCGCGTGCACCTGAGTTTCCGCACCAAGGTGATGATAGTCATCCAAAACCAGAATCAGCTGCTGGTCCACCCGCTCCAGCACTTCATTTAACAGCACATCAACCGCACGCTCCGGATGTTTGGCGAGTTCACCGGCACTTTCCTGAAGATAGGAAAACATTGCCTGACCAAAGCCCGGCACCACTTGCTGAATGCCGGTGGTGACGTAACCCAGGAAGACAAAAGGATCTGCGTCGGTATGGTCTAACTGGTACCAGACGAACGGGCGCGTGTGGGTGCGCAGAAAGTCAGCAACGAGGGTAGTTTTTCCGGATCCGGCATTCGCTGTTACTAGAGTTACAGGGTGAGCAAGATTGGCAAGGAGACGTTCGGTGAGGCGCGGTCGTGGCAATAGCTCAGGCGCCGGCCGCGGTGGTAGCAGTTTCGTTCGCAGGAAGAAACTCGGCTGCCCTCCGGGAGAAACTGATCCGGCTAAAGATGCCGCGCGGTTCTTTCCCTTGCGGGTTCGAGCCATCTCTGTGCGCCTCTGGGTCTGGGTTTTCCGCAGATTAACACGCGGAAAAGATTCCGAGCTACCAGTACCCAGATCGGCTGGTAACTTTACGTTTCCTGATAACGGTTGCTGCAGGTCCATGTTCGCGGAACTTCTTTGCACCTCGCCAATCGGATCGGCGATGGCGACTCTTTACTAAACGGCCATTTCACGCAGCGTGGCTGCAAATCGTGCGAGCGCCGACGCGCGACCGTGAGAGTGATCCAAAGCAATGCTGGCATGCTCCGGCGTCAACCCATGCTTCTTAAAAAGAACCGTGGCTTCCTGTCTGGTAAAAGCCAAAGTCTCTTCATCGATCACACAAAGAGTTTGCTTGGAGCGCATTCGCCAGAGTGGCGCCGGGGGCATCGTCCGGCTGGTAATGAGTAAATGCACATCTGCCGGTAAAAGTGGCAGCAAGCGCTTGAAGAACGGCACCAACCAGGCGGAATCACAAACGAGGTGCAAATCCTCGATTACGATCAGCAAAGGCTCGCCCCCTCCGTCACCGAGGTCATAGACGAAAGCCTCAGCCAGCAGCGAAATCTGTTCGGGAGCCATAGTGCTCACGAGGTAAGAAAAGGTGGTACCAAACGCCGGACGCTGTTTGCGAATGCTTGCCGTCAAATAGTGAAAAAAGACTCCCATGTCCGCTTCTGGCGCATCGACTTTGTACCAGCACACCTTTCTGCCGCAGTTCAAGGCAAAATCTAAAGCAAGCGCCGTCTTACCAGTCCCTGCTCGGCCGCTGAGGATAGTTGAGGTACACGACCGCAGGCTGTTCTCCAAGAGCCACGCTAAGCGCGGCCGGGAAACCATCCTGAATGGTTTTGGAACTGAGATTTTCTCCGCGACGAGTCCCCTGTGTGCGCTTGAGGTGTCAGTAGATTCTATTAGAAACATAGGTTTTGTTGAGGATTTGCCCTTTTGATTCGGCAAGGCTCGTTAGTCTCTCCTCGGTGGAATCGCTGTCGGCTAAGAAAATATTCGTCGCCCCGGCTGAGAAGAGTTTTATTGCAGGCTGGTTGAGAAATTCTTGAGTTTTTAAACAGCGATTAGCAAAAGGCCGGTGCGAGGGGCCCCCCGAATTCTTTTAGGGAGTCATGTGTAATCACGACTTTGCCGCCGAATTGTGGTGCGGTCAGGGTCACGAATCCTTTTAAGAGTCATGTTAAAAGGGCGCAGCCCCGATGAAAGAAGTGGCGCTACGGCGCGGCAGCCGCGCCTCACATCCGGCGGCAAAGCCGTATCAAACATGACTTTTAAAAGAATTCGTGACCGAAGGCGCGCCTTCAAGAATATGCTGGCAAAGCCGTGCGCTAGCAACTGCATTTACAATAAAGACTACAAGGCAATTGCATTAGCTATGAGGTTCGCTACTTCTTCTTGTCTTTGCCGCGAGGCTTGATGTCGTAAAAAATAATGCTGACGACCAGCGCCATTCCCGCAATTGCGGCAATCAGAAAGAAAACGAGGGGAAACCCGGGGTAACCCAGGATTCGAAACGAGGTCTCAACACGCATCAGCATTGCCGCGCCGACGATTAGAGCTGCCAGAATCAATCCCAAGGTGATCCTGTTGGCTACCTTTTGCAGACCTTCAAGCACAATCTTCTCGTCGATGGCATCCACCTTGATCTTGAGATCGTTGTTACCGACAGCATCAAGAATCCGGTTAACACGCATCGGTAGCTTTTCTGCAAACTCTTTGACCTCAACGATGCCACTCAGGATGTTTCCTGGAGCAACGCTCTTGAAAATGTTTCGCTGCAAAATTTCACTCGCTCGTTCTTTGATCACGGCGTTCGGATCAAAACCCGGGTCGAGTGTGTACACGGAGCGATCGAGATTCAGCATCGCTTTCGTAATCATGGTGAACTCTTGCGGCAAGCGAAACCAACAATCAGCGGAGATCCTCATGATCTCCAATGCCACCGGGCCGGCATCCATACGGGTGACATCAGAGGAGTTCTCAGCCACCAACTCCGAAACCCTCCTTACGAATTCGCTGCGATTGAAACCGGGCTTCGGCTCGCCCATTTTGATCGAAGTTTCAGCAGCGTCTTCACCGCGGCCCTCACTGATTGCCAGCAACAGGCGCAAAAGGTTGTCGTGGAAACTGCCCATCAGGCGCGCGACCATTCCCAGATCAAGCAAGGCGATTCGTTCATCGTCCGTCAGAAAAACATTCCCGGGATGTGGGTCGGCGTGAAACACCCCATCAACCAGAATCTGTTGGAGGTAGGTACGAAAGAGTTCGTCTGCCAAACCCGTACCATCGATTTCCATCAGGCGCAGCGGGCTGATGTCCGTAATTTTCTTGCCGGGAATGAACTCCATGGTGAGCACTCGGGACGTCGAGTAATCCATGATTGGTTCGGGGATTACAATTCGCTTAAACTCCCGCAAGTTGTTAGCAAACATCGCCAGGTTGCCGGCTTCGGCTTTGAAGTCGAGTTCCTGAATCAGGCTTTTGCGCAATCCGCCCAGCATGTTCCCGAATTCGTAGCGCTTTCCCAATTCGGTGTGGGTGTCGAGAAAGGTGGCAACCTCATCGAGGGCTTCCAAGTCTTCAACGATCTGTTCGCGGATGTTGGGGCGCTGCACTTTTACAACCACGGCGCGACCGTCGCGCATGTAGGCCCGATGAACCTGGGCCAATGACGCCGCTCCGATTGGCTCCGGTTCGAACTCAGCAAAAGCCTTCGAGATGCGAACGCCTAATTCGCCGGAAACGATGGCGTCCACTTCTTCATAAGAGAAGGGCGCGATTTGATCCTGGAGCCGAGACAAAGAATCGAGGTAAGGAGGTGGTAATAAATCCGCGCGCGTGGAGAGTAGCTGACCCAGCTTGATAAACGTGGGACCAAGCTTCTCGAGATCTGCGGCCAGCTCTTCGGCTTTAGGAACTTCCTTCGCCAGAGTAGGTTCGTCGAATTCGATGATCTCACCGATACGAGCCTGGGCCACCAGGTCTGAGCGGCCATACTTCACCAACAACATGGCGACGTCTTTGTATCTTTTTAGATGTTCCGTCTTCAGCGAAACCATGTCGATAACCTCGAATTAAAGGGAGCCGTTGTGGCGTGGATTTAGGGGTGAACCAGCCGGCCTTCTAGCCTCGCGCTTCTGGACCCGCGCGCCTGGCAACACTAAAAAATGCTTGGGGGTCTAAGGAGAGGAAGATTACCACGGTTACGTGGAGGTTTGGAGATCAATGGGCCAGAAGTAACCCGGTCAGGGCGCTCTGGCTGCTGCGGGAGAGAGGGCGCGATCAATCGCCGCGCGCAGAGCGTCGGGGCTGAGCGTTCCCAGGACCACGCCGTTTACGAAAATCGTCGGTGTTTGATCCACGCCATAGTTCTCACCGTCGACGAGATCATGTTGCACCTCTGCTGCGTAAGTGCCGTTGTCCAATTCCGCGTCGAAGCGGGTGCGATCCAGTCCCAACTCAGTCGCATACTTTTTTAACGATACCGGATCCAAAGAATCCTGGCGTTTGAACAGCAAGCTCGCGTATTCAAAAAACTTTCCCTGGGCGTGAGCGGCATTAGCGGCTTCCGCTGCCTTACGGGCGTGCGGATGAATCGCGAGAGGAAAATCACGCATCACGAGTCTGACCTTGTCGCCGTAACTCTTCAAAACCTCTTCAATGATCGGATGCATCGCGGCGCAAGCGGGACACTGAAAATCTGTAAACTCAACAATTGTTACGGGCGCTGTTGCAGCGCCGCGACTGGGATCGTTATCAACGCTGATCAATTGTGCCGCCGCCAGCGGCTCGTCAATTAACAAGCGAACAGTCGCTGCACGTCGCAGTCGTTCGTTCAGTTCACGTTCCAGCCTTTGCTTATCACGTTCCTCGAGAAACTCTACCAACTGATTATGAACGGCGGCCAACTCTCCGCGAATCTCTTTCTTGTTCTCTGCATAAAACTTTTCTACTTCAGCGTCAGTGGGACGGCGCGCCTTTTCGCTCACCTCAGTTCGCATCAGCACATCAGCTCCAACATTTCGGCGGTTAGCTTCCGCAATCACCAGCATGTCAGCGATGAGTCGTTCGACCGCTGCTAGTTGCAGCTCATAAGTATCCGTCCGCAATTTGAAAATCGCGGGCTTTAGCTTTTCGAGTATGGGTCCGGCACTCAAGGGCTGGCCGGCGATCGTGGCGACCACCGCCGAAGCCGGCAAGTTTGGCGTGTTGATATTAACGCCAAGGGCGATGGGAGTTTGCTTACGCAGTCGCCCCACAAAATCTTCCTGCAACTTCGTGCCGGCGGTGGCTCGCAGGATCTCTGCGACTTGCTTGCGAACGGTCGCATCATCGCCCGAATCAATTCGATCGCGATTTTCTTCGATAAAACTTGCGACCTGGGCGACGGTTGGCTCGGGAACGCGCTTAATCACTTCCAGGTTGTACAACTGTTGCGTTGTTAGCTTTCGCTTCCTCGCCTCCAGTTCTAAAAGGATTGTATTGATCGTCACGTCCAGCATGTCGCGGCGCGCCTGCGCGATCTTGTCATCAAGACTTTCAATCTCCTGCCGGATGCGGGGATCGAGATCGGCAGTGGTCAAGGTCTGGCCATTCACGACCGCCAGCGCTAATGGCGCCGTGGAGCGTGATGGCGCCGTGGCACGCGCCGGAGCTGCTACTGGAGTTGCGCTGGGATTGGCGACTGGCGAGGCCGGCGATGTAGCGGGTGCGACCGCGCGCCTGCCATTCTTGCGTCGTTGCGCGGCCGCGGGGCCCGTTGCGAGAATCAACAGCAAGGAACCGAGTAGTAAAACTTTCAAGAATCTCATAGCGAATCGGGTGTTTAGACTTGATCTGTCAGAGGCTCGGAACTTGGGTTAGAGCACACGACGGCTAAAAGAGTTCGCCGTGGTCAACAGCGAAATCTATTAGCCAACCGATATGGATGATTTAGCGATACCGGATGATGCTGCGTCGCCGCCGCTTAACTGGAGTCCGAATCGAGAGCAGGCTTTTGTGACGGCCATTCAGAATGAAAGCCAATCCCTGGTGCGTGATTCCCAGTGAACGCGCCGCGCGCGTCACGCTGCCCTTTGAACTTTCCAGCGCCTGCCGAATCAAGTCGCCTTCGAAGTTAAGCACCTGCTCTTCTAATGAAACTCCGGGAGTCTGCGCAGCCGTGCTTGATGCCGACGAAGCTGCACTTACTTTGTGATCGTTGTGGGACGATACTTCCACGGCGCCTTTTCCAAACCGTTTCTCACCAGTAAGAACCTGGCGCGCGCACTCACCAAGACGCGTTCGCACTCCGAGGTGCTGTGAACGGGCCAACAACGATTCGGCATGAAGGTAGTACTCGTGCAGCTTAGGATAAGGAAGATACTCGGGTAACTCTTCGATGATCGTGAGCGCTGCAATACCTGCCGAGTCAGGGTCACCGGCTTGCTCCGCTACAGTCATGCCTCGCTTCAAGTAAGCGAACGCGGCTTCCGGCGAATTAATCCGAGCGAGTGTTGTTCCGTGCGTGATCAAGGCTTCGGCGAGCAAGTACTGTTCGCCACCCTGTTCCAGCGACCGCACACTTGCCCGCGAAATAGCCTCAGCCTCAGCGTAGCGCTTCTCGCCAAGAAAAGCTTTGGCGCGCGAATCGTCAAACTGAGCAACCAGGGCCTGATCCTTTAAAGCCACGGCGACCGCGCGCGCGCGACCCAAGTGCTCGTGAGCGTCCTGATATCGTCCCAAATGAACAAACAGAAATCCGAGGTTGTTTTCAACAACTCCAAGATTCCGTTGGTTGCCAGCCTCTTCAAAATGAAAACCTGCGGCAGCGTATTCGACTAAAGCCCGGTCAATGTAATCCTCTCGATGTTCTGCCAAACCAATGGTTTTCAGGACGATCGCAAACTCGTTGTGGAACTTTCCCCTCAGCGCATGATTAAAGCTATTTTCAAACAGCGGCGCTGCTGACCGATGAATCTGCAACGCGTCCCGATAGCGAACTGACACCCTTTCTACAACGGCGGCATTTAATAGTGCGCGCAGCCGTTGCTCTGTTTCGCGATCTCCCAGCTGCGTCAACACTTCCTGCAGAGTGACACGAGCTTCGTCGAGCGCGCCTTCGCGCCAGTAGCAGATGCCGAGGTCAATGCGCGCCTCGGCAACACGATCGTCCAACCCCAGTCTTTCAAATAGGCCGGCACTTTCGGAGATTAGATCTTTCGCTATTTCCTGGGCGCCGGGGAGCTGTTGTGCGCTGCCAATCCAACCCGTCAAGGTGCCTGCGCGCAAAAGGACTTCGGCGCGTGCGCCATCGTCCAGACCTTTAGTTTCTGGCCGCTCACCTATGCGGTGCCAAAAGCCATTTAGCAGTTGACGAGCCGCTTCGAAATTACCGGCTTCTTCCTGCTCCTTGGCCTGCGCACATCGTTGGCGAGCCTCGTCACTTATGCCGAGTTCGGAACCGCTGGTTTTGAGTAAAGTTGATTTGTCTAATTGCATGTGAGGCAATCCTTTTCGAGATTTAGCAAGTTCCCTTGCACGAGATTTAGTACGCGGTTATTATGCGCTCCACTAAAGACCTCCAGTTAGCGCTTCCCAACATTTTGCGCCCAACTGGAAGGTACCAACCCGTAGCCAACAACTTAGGAGATCAATGATGAAGAACGTTAAAGCAATGTTCGGAGCAATAACCCTCGGCCTAATACTGAACAGCGCCACACTAGCTGGCGATGTTGCCACCCCCGGTTATGTACCTCCGCCGCCACCTCAAATTGCGGAGCCATTGCAAGAAAACCAAACCGACGCTGGCGACGTTGATTCGTCAAGCTTCGCACTCGATCTCTTGATTGCGGCGCTTGGGGCTTATTATTGATCGATCACAACTACTGATTAGCGACGCGCTCTCTTGGTGATTTCCGCTGCCAGTCACGCGCCTAGCTTTTGTATTTTAAAGACTTGCCGGAACTGTCCCACTTGCTGGATCAGGGAGCGTTGGCGCGTGAATCCTAACGCCTTTTCCCACGTTTACGCAATAGGCACTTGCCTCTCCCGGCACTATTTTTTGGCCGAAAGGGTCGTGCTCTGTCTCGCGTATTGGAAATTTCGGGCGGGAAATCGAGGAGTGATTCCCTACGGGTTCGCCTCGACGAGCCTCTGTACGGTCTCGAGCGTGTCGATCTCGTCAGGGGTTTTATCGGTTCTAACGCGCAGAATTCGCGGGAATCGCAGAGCATAACCGCTCTTGTGCCGCCTCGACTCTTGAACCCTGTCAAACGTAACCTCGATTACGATTCGCGGTTCCACGAGCCTCACCCTGCCGTGTGCGAACTCCTTGACCGTGTGGGCTTTAAACCACTCGGTCAGTTCGGTTAACTCGACATCGGTGAGCCCGGAGTAGGCCTTTCCGATGTTCAGGAGTTCGTCGTCCTCGAGTGAGCGGCGAATCGCAAATGTGTAGTCAGACAGGAGACTGCGTCGTTTGCCGTGTCCGACTTCAACGGCGGTTACTACCACGTCGAGCGTCGCAATTGCGCGCTTCACCTTCAGCCACTCCCGGCCGCGCCGGCCTGGTTTGTAGATCGAAGCCGGACTCTTAACCATCAAGCCTTCGTTGCCGCGGGCGCGGGCGGCTGCAAACTCATCGTCGAGTGCGGCGACTTCCTGAAAACGTTTTGCCACGGACAAGCGGATAAGGCCCTCGGTCGGTATTAGCTGAGCAAGAGTTCCTAAACGTTCTTCCAGAGCTTCGTTAATCAAGACACGACCGGAGGCGTAAAGCAGATCGTAAGCAACCAACACGACCGGGATATCTGCCATCAGGTTGGCGCCAATCGTTTTTCGGCCCAGTCGTTTTTGCAGTTCACTGAACGGCAAAATTCGCTCGTCTGTCGCCGGAACTATCTCGCCGTCGATCACTACATCCGTCGACAGGTTTTTTAGCGGCTCGATTAATTCGGGAAAGCGGTGCGTGATCTCGTCCATCGTGCGCGAATAGATCGCGACCTGTCCTTCTTTCACGTGTGCCTGGGCGCGAATGCCGTCGAATTTATCCTCAACAAAGAATTCATCAGGCATGGTCCGCGCGATGTCTGAAAGATCCGCGGCAGGTGTCGCTAGCATGAACTTGATCGGATGAAACAGACGCATCTCGATGTTCCCGAGATCGCCGACCCTGGTTCGCACCGCCGCTTCACCGATGTCACCGAGCAACATGTTCGCTTGGGCTACTGCAGCCAAAGGTTGTCCGAAAGCACGCGCAGTGGCGTCTTCGACCAGGCCTTCTCTCAACCCGATTCGCAGATCGCCGACCAGCAACTTCACGAGATACTTTGCTTCCAATGGAGTCGCTTCCCGAAAAACTGTTGCCAGTAACGCCGTTTTGTTTTTGGTCCCGCGAGTTTCGCTAAGGAGAGTAATCAGCGATTCCGTTTCAGCTAAGGTGATCCGGGGTTGATTTGCGGCAAGCTTTTCTTGAACCGCTTCAAAAGCAACCTCGCCTGCGTCGCCCAGTCGGACATAACGTGGCGAGAGTTCCTCAGAGCTTAATCCGGTGGCTACGCTTAATGCATCGCTGAGAATTCTGCCGCCTACGTTTGTGGTGCGTGAATCACTCAGCGCAAACTGATGTCCGGCGAGATAACGGGCAGCCCGGGCGAGGTCGATATCATTCAATCCCCGAAGGTACGCTCCTAATAGCGCTGCTTTCTCCAGTTTTTTGGTGGTAGCTGAGATAGCCTCCGCAACTTCGCCAAATTGCTGCAGATTGGCTGCCGCCTCGTGGGGATTCTCCTGTTTCGATTTAACTTTCATGGTCGATGTTTCTGACAGATTTGCGCGGCTAGTGAAGTTGTGTCAACACGCTCGCAAGGAAAGTTTAGAAATTGTCGCAAAGCGGGTGGTGCAGTTTAATCCGGGTACCCGGAAAGGCCGCTTCTGCTTTCACTATTCAAGCGTTACAATCGCGGCGGTCGATCATTTGCTGATCAACGACCGTCCCGATTTGTGGCCAACCGAGGTAGCATTCAGACGTGTTTCTTTTAATCCTAGAGTCATTGGGCAGTACCGAGCTCTTTTTTATTCTCATTATGGCCCTCGTGTTTTTTGGGCCACGCAAGTTGCCCCAACTCAGCCGCAGTCTCGGAAAAAATCTTGCTGAATTTCGTCGCGCCTCGGAAGACTTCAAGCGCACCTGGGAACGTGAGGTCGCAATGGAGGACCTCCAGTCAGAACCAGTAACAGTTGGATCGAACTCAGCTCAGGAGAATTCCATTCTTAATCCCCTTGTTGTCGAGCCATCACCGGATCAAGTCGTGGCGCGCGAAAGCGGAACTTTTAATACGCCGCTTCGGGCTGAAACGACGGCGAATGAAACCACCACGACTGAAGCACCACGCAAGCAAGACTGGCTTTAACTCGTTTTAGTTCGACTCGATGGCAACTCTCTTACGCCCACGCCAAATCAGCAACAGCGAGGAAGAAGAACTCGGCGGCCAGATGTCTTTTTTGGATCATCTGGACGAGTTGCGCAAGCGCTTAATGCGTTCCGTGCTTTTCGTTTTTTTGGCAATGATGGGTTGCTGGTTCTTCTCCGATCGCATCTATAGTTTTCTCGCTGTGCCCGTTGAACGCGCGCTTGCCGAAGCGCAACGACGGCAAGTGCCAATCGCCGGCCTAACGGGTAACGAGGCCATTCAAGGCCTCGCCTCGCTCAAGGAAAATGACCTTGGCCGCTATGTCTTTCCTGAAGAGACAAAATTGGGAACCAGCGTCATTCCTCCTGGCGCTTCCGTGACGGCGCGCGTCGCCAAGGACTCACAGGGACAACTCGGTCTGTTCACCGATGAATCGCTCTACGCGGGAAATACCGTGATTCCCAAAGGCGTCCGTTTGCCAGTGGATTTTCAAGCCCTGCCTAAGGCGTCGTCCGGAATTAACGACAAGTTGATCGTGACAACCGCGCTCGAACCTTTTTCCTTATACATAAAAGTTTCTTTGTATGCCGCGATCTGTCTGTCGGTGCCGTTCCTGCTCTTTCAAATCTGGGGCTTTGTGTCTCCAGGGCTCTATCCGCACGAGCGTGGCTACGTCACGCCGTTCATTGCCCTTTCGTCCGTCTCGTTTGTGCTCGGGGCAATGTTTGCCTACTACGTAATTTTTCCCCCAGCCGCTAAATATCTTTTGGGTTTAGGCTCAGATTTTCGTCTATTACTTAAGGCAGATGACTATTTTGACTTCATTATTCTAGTAATGCTGGGCATGGGGCTCGTGTTTCAAATGCCTGCCGTCACTTACGTGTTGGCTCGGATCGGACTTGTCACCGCGTCGTTCTTAGTGCGCATTTGGAAGACTGCGGCAATCGTGATTTTAATCGCGGCTGCTCTAATTTCCCCAACCAGCGATATTCCCAACATGATGTTGTTTGCGGCGCCGATGCTGGTGCTCTATTGCATCTCGATTTTCGTCGCCTGGATATTTGCCAAACCACGTACGGCATCTTGATCCAGCGCCGGCCAAGAAGCCTTCATTTACAAGGTTTTCTGCGACTTTGAAGGCAACGAGTATCTAGTTCTGAGGCATCTTGACTACGGTTCAGATAGACCCTTAGAATCCCTTACTTCTGCGGACCCGTTTTCGTTGCCGTTAGTCTTCTTTTGGTTAGAAATAGGAGTTTTTGATGTCTTACTCGAAATCAGCCCTCTTCCCTGCGATGGCTCTCGCGATTTTGGTCGCTGCCGGTTCTTTGGCTGTCGCCCAGTCTCAAAAGCAGACCCAGGATCCGACTGAAAAACCACGCAACGTAAAGCCTGAACTTAAGAAAGCCTACAAAGATTGGCTCGACAAAGACGTCACCTACATCATTACAGACGAGGAGAAAAAGGCTTTCAAGAAGCTGGCTACCGACGACGAGCGTGAACGCTTTATTGAAGAGTTTTGGCGACGGCGCGATCCGGATCCGGATACGGATGAGAACGAGTTCAAAGAGGAATACTACGAGCGCATCGCTTACGCGAACGAAAACTTCGCATCCGGTATTCCGGGCTGGAAAACTGATCGCGGCCGCATCTGGATCATGTACGGAAAGCCCGACGGCCGTGAGACCCACCCGATGGGCGGCTCTTATGATCGCCCGTCCTACGAAGGTGGCGGCAACACCAGCACTTATCCTTTCGAAACATGGTTCTACCGTTACATTCCGGGCGTCGGTTCCGGAATTGAAATTGAATTTGTGGATCCCACAGGCAGTGGCGAATATCGCATCGCACGAAATCCGAATGAGAAGGATGCCTTGCTAATGATTCCGGGCGGTGGATTAACGCTTTCGGAACAGCTGGGATTGACTGACCGCGGCGACCGTATTCTGAATAACGGTCTGAGCCAGGGCAGGTTTGTGCGCGAGCAGGACAACCCGTTTTCGCGACTGCAGCTAATTGCTGATCTCAGCCGGCCACCGCAAGTGAAATTTAACGACCTGGCAACGATGGTTGGCACCGGCGTGATTGAAGACAATCCGCTTAACTTTGATGTGCGCGTTGATTTCTTCCGCCAGTCGGACGAACGCGTGATCACCGCGTTTACGATTCAAACTGAAAACAAGGATCTCGTCTTCACGGACAGCGGCGGACTCCAAGAAGCCCGTATCAACATCTTCGGCAAAGTCACTTCGGTGGCGGGACGCCGCGTAACAATCTTTGAAGATCCCGTCGTGACGACCGCAACGGCTGAAGAACTGACTGATGCCAAGGATCGCAAGTCGGCTTATCAGAAAGCTGTGCCACTCCTTCCGGGCGTTTACAAAGTTGACGTAATCGTCCGCGACGTTGCGTCGGGCGCCACCGGTATTCGGCACGTTGGCTTCACGGTGCCAAAGTATGATCCGGCCAAGCTTTCAACCTCGACGCTAATACTCGCGGCGAGACTTGAAAACCTTTCCGATCAACCTGCGGTTGGCCAATTTGTGATTGGTCAGACGAAGGTGATTCCCAATGTGGCCGGCAGCTACAAACGCGGTCAGGCAGTGGGCGTTTACATGCAGGTTTACAACGCCGGCATCGATCAAACTACGCTGCGTCCTTCAGTCGACGTTGAGTATTCGCTGCTGCGAGACGGTAAGGAAATCGTCAAACAGACTGAAGACTGGAGCGGGATGAGCGATGCAGGACAACGACTGACCCTCGCTCGCTTGATTGATACGAACGGATTAACTCCAGGCGAGTATCAAGTCTCGATCCGGATTCGCGATCGCGTCAGCGGGCAGACGCTTTCTCCATCTGAGAAATTTACGCTCGTGCAATAAGGCGGGCTTTAAGGTTAATTCCGGGTGAATGGATCTTCCGTTCACCCCTTTTTTTGCGCTTACTTCTTCGTCAGGTAGGTATCGCGGACGGTCCCGAGTTTCATGTTTCCCTGGACTGAATTGCCGCGCCGATCCATAACATCCACTTCGAAACCGGGAAACGATGTACGGAACCTGGTGGTCTTCCATTGTTCGACGGTGAAATCGTTGTCGGCCGCGCGATGGTAACTGTATTGAGGTAAGCCCGTGCGATCGCCCCGCACATCAACGCGCGTCAGATGAAGGATGCGCACACGAAAGCCTTCAACGCGTCTGATTTTTCTTTCGACGTTGGCGACTGTGGACATTGGTTGGCAGGAATTATAACGAATCGAACGACTACCGGCACGGCGCAGAGGGTTCTCATACGGAGAGGCGCGGAGGATATTTAGTCACTACGGAGCGAAGTATTAATTGAACTTTTTAAAAACGCTTTGCGCCTCTGCGTTTCAGCTCCTCCGCGTTAATCGCCGAAGTAGAGTTCAGGCTAATAGGATCATCTCCGCACAGTGTAGAATCTTCAAAAATGTCGGCGACTAAGAATCAATTGCTCGGCCTAACACAAGCTGAGCTGGTCTCCTTTGTGGAGCAGATCGGCCAGCCCTCTTTTCGTGGGCGGCAGATTTTTGCCTCGCTTCATCACAAACGCCTTCGCGAATTTGCGGAGATGTCAGATTTACCAAAAGAGCTTCGTAATCAATTGAACACTCTGGCGGCTCCGGCAACTCTAACCGTCGAATCTCGTTACAAGTCCGCCGACGGCACGCGACGTTATTTGATGAAAACGCACGACGGGTTGCCGGTCGAAACCGTTTTCATCCCTGAAGAACGGCGCGACACGGTTTGCTTTTCGTCACAATCCGGCTGTCCGCTCCAGTGTAGTTTTTGTCTCACCGCGCAACTCGGACTCCTGCGATCTTTAACGCCCGGTGAAATCGTCGAGCAGATAATTATCGCGCTTAACGATGCTTACGGTGCGGGACAGAAGCCGCAGCACGGTACAAATCTGGTGGGCATGGGTGCTGGCGAACCTTTCCTGGCGTTCGAGTCTTTGATGAAAGCGCTAAGCATCATCGCCGATCCCAAGGGCCTGCACATCGTCCCAAATCGCGTCACTGTTTCGACGGCGGGGATCGTGCCACGGATCAAAGAATTGGCGACAATCAGAGAGCGACCGCACCTCGCAGTTTCTTTGGGCGCGCCCACCGATGAACAACGGAACGTCTTGATGCCGATAAATAGGAAGTGGCCACTCGCGGAACTACTTGGTGCTTGTAAAGAATTTGAGCGATCTTTGCAGCGCGGCGAGCGTTTCACTTTTGAATACGTCATGCTGCGCGATGTAAACGATTCGGATGAGCACGCGCGCCAGCTGGCAAATCTACTGAACCGGCATGAACTGCGCGTCAAGGTGAATCTGATTCCGCATAACGCGGCCGACCCACTTCCCTACCATCCTTCATCAAGGCGACGCGTAGAATCGTTCAAATCAATTTTGGAAGCGAAAGGCATTCCTGCATTTGTTCGGCGCCCACGTGGTCAGGATATTTTCGCGGCTTGCGGGCAATTAGCAGCCCGCCGGGAAGCAAACCCGGCACAGGTTTAGGGCATCAGTGACAATGGTTCATTTGCCGCTTGTCGATTGCCAATTGACGATTGCTAGTGCCGTTAGGCAGTATCTTGAATAACAGGCAATTGGAAATTGGGATCAGTTCTTATGAAAATGCTGAAACTTAGAAAATACTTTTTAACTTTCCTCTTCGCGACGGCTGCCGTAGCGGTAGCTGCAAACTCCACTGTGTTCGCACAGTCGCCGCCGAATATCAACGTCAAGGGTTATGTGGTTGGCGACAGTGTTCGTCGCGGGGGAACGGCAAAGGCGGTGGTGGAGATGGACATCCCCGGCGGCTTTCATGTTCATTCGAATAGGCCACTCGAGAAGTTCTTGATTGCGACTCAATTGAAAGTGGAAGCCCCGGCCGGAGTGCGAGTCAGTGCCGTTAGTTACCCTCGGCCGATCCTGCGTTCACTAAAATTCTCGAAGAATCGCGTGGCACTATTTGAAGGTCGCGCCACTATGCGCTTTAACCTCACTGTACCGGCCAATTTTGGATCCGACTCAGCGCCGTTAAAAGCCTCTTTGCGTTATCAGAGTTGCAACGATGAATTGTGTTTTCCACCTCAGACCAAGGAAGTTTGGATTCAAGTGAAGGTTAATTAGGAAAAGGGGGGGAAGGGGAAAATTACCGTCCCGGCAACCATTATAGTGTGTTTCCCCGGTTCCCCACCCTTAATTACCCCATTCCCCGATTACCCTTTTCCCCTTCTTTCCCTCGTCTTCCGATCACCGACATAAGCCTTCCCACTTTCCCTTGCGATTGTTTCTCGCGTCGATAGGAAAAGAAGAGATCAGTTCTGGTCATCGTGCATAAAGGTGCAGTGTGAATTTGATTCGCCGGCACACCAGCGGCAGTGAGCTGAGTCTGGTTCGCTTTCAACAAATCAATGCGCGCGTGGCCCTCGAGCGTAGGAACGAAGAGTTCTTCCGCATATGCAAAGCGTTCCCTGAAGCCATCGATAACTTCCGCTCCTACCTCATAACAACAAATACCGGCAGCTGGTCCGATCGCCACTCGCAAGTCTTCTGGTTTGACCTCGTATTCCTTTGTTAACCGCTCGATTGCGTAGAAGATAATCCCGGCAAATGTCCCGCGCCAGCCGGCATGAACCGCGGCGAATGATCCGGTTCGCGGATCGCCGAGCAGGAGCGGGACGCAGTCGGCCGTCTTTACCCCCGCGAGCACGTGTGGCGCATCACTCACGATGGCATCGCAATAGACGGTATCTCCCAACGAGTTCTCAGCGGGCTTCGCTTCTTCAGGCGAATTAACAACACGCACGTCGGTGCCATGCATTTGCCAGCAACCGGCCAGACT
>JBPCMI010000057.1:0-9406 GCA_051002415.1 Pyrinomonadaceae bacterium | reverse complement strand
TTCGCAAGGACGACTACGTCCTCACCAGCTATCGCGATCACGGCCAGGCCATTGTCAAAGGCATGTCGCCGGACGCAGTAATGGCCGAGCTTTTCGGAAAAGCTGGGGGTTGTTCGCGCGGTAAGGGCGGCTCGATGCACATGTTTGATAAGAGCATCAACTTTCTTGGCGGTCATGCGATTGTCGGCGGCCAGATACCGCTGGCAACAGGAGTCGCCTTTGCCAGTAAGTATCAGGGCACCGATCAAGTCACGCTCTGTTTCTTTGGCGAAGCCGCGGTGAACCAGGGCGCTTTTCACGAGTCGCTGAATATGGCTCAGCTCTGGAAACTGCCCTGCATTTATATTTGCGAAAACAATCAGTATGGAATGGGCACGTCATTGCAACGCGCAATGTCGCTGCACGACATTTCTCAAAAGGCCTCCGCTTATGAGATGGCCGCAGAATTTGTAGATGGCATGGACGTGCTGGCGGTAAGAGAAGCAACCGCTCGTGCGGTGAAACGTGCTCGCAAAGATTACCTGCCAACCTTGATCGAAGTCCGAACCTACCGCTTCATGGGACACTCGATGTCAGACCCCGGCAACTACCGCACACGTGCGGAAATCGAAAAATATCAAGAGCGCGATCCGCTAAAAGTTTTCGCAGCGAGTCTGCGCGAAGAGAAAATCATCAGCGATAAAGATTATGAGGCGATGGAAAAACAGGTGCAGGACGAGGTGGAACACGCGCTGCGCTTTGCTAATGAGAGTCCCCTGCCCGAGCCTGACGAGCTGTACACAGACGTCTACGCCAATCCCATAACACCGGGAAAGACGGTGTGAAGTAGTAAGTTCCCTACGTCAATCGAGGAAATTGAATCAATGGCCGTGATCACAATGCGCGAAGCACTCAACCAGGCGCTACGCGAAGAGATGCTGCGCGACGAAAATGTGTTCCTGATGGGCGAAGAAGTCGCCGAGTACCAGGGCGCATACAAAGTTACGAAAGGCCTGCTTCAGGAATTAGGTGCGAAACGCGTGATCGATACGCCGATCACGGAGCTGGGGTTTGCCGGACTGGGCGTCGGCGCGGCAATGGTTGGCTTGCGGCCGATCGTGGAGTTCATGACTTTCAACTTTTCAATCCTCGCCACGGATCAAATTATCAATTCGGCAGCGAAGATGCTCTACATGTCTGGCGGGCAGTTCAAAATCCCCATCGTTTTTCGTGGCCCAGGCGGTTCTGCCTATCAAGTGTCGTCGCAACACTCCCAAGCGCTGGAATCCTGGTTCGCCTACTTCCCTGGAATAAAGGTTGTGATGCCATCGACGCCCGCAGATGCAAAGGGCTTATTGAAATCCGCCATTCGTGACGACGATCCGGTTATCTTTATCGAGCAGGAACGGATGTACGGAAACAAAGGTGAAGTTCCTGAGGATGCTGATTTCACTGTGCCGCTTGGAGTTGCCGATGTGAAACGCGAGGGCACTGATGCCACTATCGTCGCGCGCTCTGTGATGGTGCCAGTGGCTTTGAAAGCAGCTGAAGTACTCCAGGAGCAGGGGGTTTCCTGCGAGGTAATTGATCCTCGCACGATTAGACCGCTCGACATTGACACAATTGTGGCTTCAGTAAAAAAGACAAATCGTGTCGTTGTCGCCGAAGAGTCTCATCCCTTCTGTGGCGTGGCGGCCGAGATTAGCACTGAAATTATGGAGCGCGCTTTCGATTATCTCGACGCGCCCGTAAAAAGACTTTCAGGCGCGGACGTGCCCATGCCTTACGCAAAGAATCTTGAGGCACTGGCAATTCCCACTGTCGATCAATTAGTGGCAGCCGTTAAAGAAGTGGCTTATTTGGAGTGAATCAGGAATCGTGAATCGTGAAATCGTGAATTGTTAATCGTGAATCGTGAATCGTGAATCGGATTCAGCGCTTTTCGATCAACAGTTCCGGTCACACTATTCGATTGAACAATTCACGACTAACGATTAACGATTCACGATTCACGATTTCCGATTTACGATTCACGATTTACGATTCACGTTTCACGAGGTCTGAATGGCAACTCAGGTGATCATGCCAAAGCTATCTACCACCATGGAGGAGGGACAGCTTTCGCGCTGGCTAAAGAAAGAGGGCGACAAGGTTTCAATGGGTGAACCGCTCGCCGAGATTGACACTGATAAAGCCACGATGGAAATGCAGGCGCTCGGGAACGGAGTCTTGCGCAAGATCATCATCAAGGAAGGCGAGTCCGCTCCTCTCGGTCAACTGATCGCCATCATCGGAGAACCTGACGAAGACATCTCCGCGATGCTTGCAGGCGCCGGCAGCGGCGCAGCACTAAAAGAGGCTGCGGCACAACCCGAAGCTAAGCCAGAACAAGGACAAACCACAGCTTCAGTCGCGGTGGCAGAGCCCAGTGCGCCGCCGAAACCCGCTGGCGCTGCTGCTAAAACAGCAGCGTCTGACGGTAATGGTTCCGCACCAGCGCCGGCGGCCGCGGCGTCGGAACGTTTGATTGTTTCACCACTCGCGGCGCGGATGGCGGCCGAAGCAGGCGTCGATCTTCGAACTTTAACTGGCAGTGGGCCCGGAGGCCGAATCGTAAAGCGGGACATTGAGGCGGCCATGAGTCAGAGCGCGGCGGCGGGCGCCACGGCGTCCGCAACGACTGGCGAAGTCGTCAAATTTCCTGCGCGACAGACAGGTGCAACCGAAGCTTCGCCGTTTGTGGACGAACCCATAAGCGAGATACGTCGCATCATCGCCAAGCGTCTCGTGACTTCACTCGGCCCGATCCCTCACTTCTTTTTGACAACCGAAATTGAAATGGATCGCGCCGCGGAGATGCGTCGCAACATCAATGAACTTGATCCGGAGCTGAAGCTGAGCATCAACGACATCATCATCAAAGTTGTGGCAGCTGCCCTCATTGCTCATCCCCAGGTTAACGCTTCGTTCCAGGAGAAGACGGTCCGTTATTACGAACGAGCTGATGTGGGTGTCGCAGTGGCAATCGAAGAGGGGTTGATAACCCCGGTCGTTCGCTCGGCCAATCAAAAATCCCTGAGCGAAATAGCGCGCGAGGTGCGGGACCTGGCTGAGCGCGCGCGGAAGCGCAAGCTGAAACCTGAGGAATACACGGGCGCGAGCTTTTCCATCAGCAACCTGGGAATGTTCGGCATCGATGAATTTACTGCCGTTATCAATCCTCCTGAAGGAGCAATCCTGGCCGTCGGGGGAATGACAGCGAAACCCGTCGTGCGCGGAAATGAAATAGTGGTGCGCCAGATCATGCGCGTGACGATGTCGTGTGATCACCGCGTGATCGACGGCGCCACCGGTGCCAGGTTTTTACAGACTTTCAAGAAAACGATGGAGAATCCTCTTTACCTCGTCGTCTGAGATTCGAGTGGAGAGGCCACCAATTTAGCGCGTAACCAAAATGAGAGTAAGCGTTTGCAACGCTTACTCTCTTTTGCTTGCAATGCTTCTCAATTATCGGGCTGGCTAGGAGAGTCGACTGTTTTTACAAAGCTCCTTTCCGCGTTCATTCAATGAAAACGAAACTCAAGGGCTCCGACGCCGCTCCACACTTAGCCTTGATCGCAGTGCAGGTGATGTTTGGCACCTGGCCGCTCGTGGGAAAGGTGGTGCTGCGCTCAATCTCGAGTTCCGGCTTGGTTGGCCTCCGCGTCCTGGGCGCGGCGATTGTACTTGTAATGTTGCGCGGCAAACTGCGCGAGCTACCAAAATTACCAGGACGCGACCTTGCGATGTTGACGCTCTGTAGCATGCTCGGAGTGGTGGTCAACCAGCTAATCTTCGTGAGAGGGCTATCGCTTACGACTGTGATCAACGCGACGCTCCTCGGAACGACGATTCCGGTTTTCACTCTGATCGTCAGCATCGTTTTTGGTTACGATCGAATTTCCCTGCGGCGCGTCCTGGGAATTTTACTCGCGGCGAGTGGCGTTATTTACCTCGTCGATCCCTGGCGGGCACAGTTTTCCGCCGAAACTACTGCGGGCAACCTGCTGATCGTCGTGAACTCGTTTTGCTATGGAGCATACATTGCGATCTCGAAGGACCTCTTCAAGCGCTACGGTGCGCTGAACGTAATTACCTGGATGTTTGCAATCGGCTGTTTGATTACAACGCCCCTTGGCGCCTACGCCTTGAGCGGGGATTCGTTGAGCGCAACGGGAATCTGGATTTGGGTCGCTGTGATTTATATCATCCTGATTCCAACGGTCGCGGCTTACTATCTCAACGCCTGGGCCCTGACGCGCGTGGAACCAACGACGGTAGCCACCTACATCTATCTGCAACCACTAATCGCGTTTGGTCTAGCGCCTTTGTTACTTGGAGAGAAGTTGAGCTCGCGAACTTTGATCGCCTGCTTGCTTATCTTCGCGGGGGTTTTTGTGGTGATTAAACGAGCGCGCAGTCGCGCTGCTAAAGATGTGATCGAACGCCCCGATGCCCTCGCCCACTAGAATCATTGAATATTGAGTCATTGGGTCATCGGGGTCATGAGAAAAGAGTCATTGGGGTGGTTTCAATGATCCGATGATCCGATGACCCGATGATTCAATGTTTCAATATCTCAGACTCAATTCCAGTGACGCGACCCACGGGATACAGATTCATCTGCTGGTCCCAATACGGCGAACGCTTGTAAAAGAATTCCATGCGCGCTGCCGGACTAGCAGCAAAGGCCGCGTCGGTCGCCACCTTCTCGCGAAACTCCGCCGCCAGCTGCGGATCCTGCTCCATCATTTCCCGCGCGAGGGTTTCCAACACGTAGTGCTCGCCATACTCTTTCTGTTCGAAGATCGCATTGAAGAAGCCCCACGCTACCAATGAGTCTGGCGCCTGTGGCTCGAGAAGATTGATTGCGACTTTGGCGAGCGGCTGTGCGAGCGGAACAACCACCGAGCCGGCAGGAAATGTTCGGAGTTCGCGCGTCAGCTCACTCTTGAAGCGTGGCATGAACCTTCCTTCGAAGGGGCCTGAAGGCCAGCTCACATTAACGAGACGATAACTCTCAATCTTGATAGCAGCTGCTGACTCAGTCTCGTGACAGCTAAGGCCGTGAGTCTTCAACACGGAGATAGCTTCCTGCCACTGCGGCGGAACGATGTAAGCCAGTGGCGGAACTACCGCTGTCTTGACTCGAAACTTGTTGTACATCGGCACGGCGATCTCGAGGGGCTCGGAACCAAAGACGACGCGACGATCGCCCGAGACGTCACTCATTTCGGTGCGCGAAGATAACGCTTTGAGGTTGTAAGGTGAGGCTTCGTCGGTTAGCTCAAAATCGATAGGATAAGTCTGAGCCATATCATATTTGGCGCCGCCGGCGATGGTGGCAGCATCCGCCGCACGTCCGGCCGCAAGCAGCTTCTCCGGGTCCCGGTTGACTTCGACGAGTACGAACCGCAGTAAGTCATACGTCCCGACTACGCGCGACCTGTAGTCCTTGATCATGTGGGTCTCAATCAATATTCCGGGCCGGTTACGGAGGGGCACATAGCCCGTGGAGAAGCGGGGACTGCCATTGAAATCGCGAATGCCTTGCGCGAAATCGCGATTGTCGGCAAATTCCAGGTACCACGACACCAAGTTCCCTACAGCCTCCATCGCCGGAAAGACTTTGCCGCTCATCACCTCGCGCTCCCAACTCAACACACTGGCGGGAATCCCTTCGTGATGCTCAAACTGATAAGTGATGTTGTATTGATAGTCGGCGCCATCTGTGACATGGCAGTCGATAAACAAATCAGGTTGCCAGCGGTTCCAAAGCGAAAGCCAGGCGCGCGTTTCCGGCGTGTCGGCCTTCATGTAATCGCGATTCAGATTCTGATAAGAGGTTGTAGTGCGCCACCCCATGTCAGCAGGGCCGTTTTGGTTAATGCGATTGTAGGGACTCGACCGCTCGTGACCGTCCGTGTTGTAGATCGGGATAAAAAGGACGACGACATTCTTAAGCAAGTCTGCCTGAGTCTTTGTGATGGCGATATCGCGCAAGAGCGCGAAGCCGGCATCCTTTCCGTCGGGTTCTCCCGCGTGAATGCAGGCCTGAATTAAGACAACAGCCTTGCCGGCGGCGTGCGCGGCTTCCGGAGTAAACGTCTCGCCCTCAGCACCGATCAAAAGTGGCAGCTCACGACCTTCACCGCTCTTACCGAAACTCTCAAACTGAAGCAAAGGCGAAGCGTCGGCAAGTCGTTCAGCGTAGGCAATAGTTTCTGCGTAAGGTGCCGTCTCGCGATAATCAGTTTGCTCAGCGTGAGTTTGCCACTCAGGGGGAGCCGGGGGTCGAGATTCTTGATTCATATGTTTGGCTGGAGGAATTAGCTGGATCGAAGCTCGCGATTGCAGGATCTGCAGTTAACGCGCCGTCTGGCGTTCAATGTTCCGCACTCGCAGCGAATATACATCGTGCGAGCAAACCATTGCGTGATGATCGCACTGACGGCAAGGATGGCGATCATCACGACAAGGTTAAGTAGTAAGTCTCTCAAGCTCTGTGTTTGGTTTGTAGACTCTGTTGATACGCGTAACCGCGATCATAGCCACGGCGAAAAGCTGCATTGGATCGGGCCTCGTGATAGAAGACTATCAATTCCGGAGCTGCCTCGTCGTAGGTGCGGCCGCGCAACTTCGCATGAAAGGCGGCTTCAAACCCTCGGCGATAGTCCGCTTCATCCTCGCTGAAGTTGCGACCGGCGGCCTCATAGGTTTCCGCTTCGGCGCCGCGCAAGCCGAGCCACCAATCGTCGCGAGCAGCATCGACGCTTTGGGCGCCAGCCGCGCTCAGAACCTCGCGGGCCTTCGTTTCAGCTTCTTCGTCCTCTGCAGATGCAATTACAACAGAGCGGCCATTTCTTAAGGCATCTTCGTAAAAGAAAAGCTCGTCATGCGGCACACCATCAGCGATTGTTCGTTCCATCGCCGCGCCCGCCGCCATTCCGGTTGCGGCGCCGCCGATGCCCATAATTGCCGCTCCCACAAGACCAGCGGCGAGGACGGGCCCCACCCCTGGAATAAGTAAGCTCGCGAGACCAGCGCCCAAGCCTAAACCGCTGGCGGTACCCAGGGCTCCACCAACCGCTCCGCCCATTGCTTTACCCATGCCCGACTGTTCCGTATCGCTAACAGGAACTTGTGCTTCGATTTCTTCATCGCCGGATTCGGGAGTAATAAAAGAAATCCGGTCGTTGGGTATACCCGCGGCCAGAAGTTGTTGGAACGCGCGCTCAGCGTCGTTACGCGAAGCGAAAATGCCTGTTACCGTTTCCATGCCGGTTCCCTCCTTGGAGAATGTTTTTAGCATTAGACTCCTGTGACAGAGCGCAGGACAAGGATGATCGGCAACCGACACAAATTGTTGAGGAAATCGGCAACGCTATGTTAGAGTCGGACTTAGAAGAGCAACTCGGAATAAGGGACATCACAAGCGTGTACGACATCGTTGACAAACATTGGCCCATGTCGGAGGGCGACGGCAAAGCGAGCAGGAAAAAGAAACCGCGCATTTTGGCGATTACTACGGATTGCTGCACTGGTTGCTCCGGATCACCGGCCTGCGTCGAATACTGTCCCATCGAGGCTTGCATGTTCTGGGTTCCGGACGAGGATCACCCTCCGTTCGGTCGAATCGAAGTTGATCCCTATCTTTGTATTGGCTGCCAGAAATGCACGAGCAAAGGCCCGGATGGCGCTTTCCTTGATGGTTGCCCCTGGGACGCAATTGAAATGGTACCCACCGAAGATTGGGAAGGGCTGCACGGCATCTCGTTGCCTGATGCACCGCCCGCACCGCCCGCTTAACAAGCTATTTATTTTCTGCAAAGCGGCTCTTGATAGTCTTAGCTGTCAGAGCCGCTTGCTGTTTTATCCGATCTGAACGGATCGGGCCGGGCGCCTGACCGCGTTCATATTGCTCAAGCACAGGTAAGTCGTCTTTATCACCGGCGATTGCAAGACCGCGCAACGCCTCCCAAATACTCTCTTCATCCGCACTAAGCGTCAGCAATGTTTCTCCCGCGTTTATTGCCGACCCTTGCGCTACCGCGATTCGCTCAACTCTCCCCGGAAGCGGCGAGCGCACCTCAGCAAGGACATTGTTAGGCTGCCGCAGACGCACGAGCAAGCTCCCGCGCGCGATTGGAGACTGTTCCTTGAGCGTACTTTCCACCATCCCCCCCGCTGGGGAGGTGACGGAATAAGGCTGAAGGATGGCCCGCAATTCATCGCGTCCACTCGCGTCACCAAAGCGCAGCAAGGCCAGGGCAGCATTCCGTCGCACAATCGGCTCCGCATCTTTAAGTAACCCTGCGAGCGACTGATGAAACTCGTCAGCCTTGTTGTCGAAGCCCATCACCCACGCGGCGGTCAAACGAAATTCTGTTTCGGGATCGCCAGCGAGCCGAAGGATGTGGGGATACCACTGGCGGGCACTGGCATCGCCGCGCGCGACCCGTTCCTGAATCTGCAGCAACGCGTGCTGTACGCGCCGCGGGTGTTTTTGATCGGAAAGGTAACTAGTAATGTCGGCATCGGACAACGTGCGGCCAAACCACGTGAAGTACCAGGTGAGAAAAGCTCCCACCACAAACAATACTGCGAGGACCAGAATCGGACCGGAGGCCCGCAACCTCCTTACCTCAGGCAACGAGACCTTCACCTCCGGCTTGTTGCCATTGCTTTCTCGGTCCTTCTGGGTCATGGAGTGGGATAGATATGGTAAAGCATCAGATACACGATGACTCCCGTGACAGAAACGTAGAGCCAAAGCGGCAGCGTCCAGCGAGCAATCTTCCGATGACGTAGAAAGTCGCCGCGTGCCGCGCGGTAAAGAGTTATCAAGACCAAAGGGACAATCACAATTGCCAAGACAACGTGAGTGATCAATATTGCGAAGTAGACGGGACGCACAATTCCCTGCCCGAGAAACTTCGTGTCACCATGATAGTAGTGATAGGTCAGGTACGAGGTTAGAAACAGAATTGAAGTCACGAACGCCGCAACCTGGCAAGTCCGGTGCCCGGCAATGTTGCCCTTGCGTATAAAGCGATAACCAACTGTCAATAGAATCGCACTAGTCGTGTTCAGCAGTGCGTTCAGATGGGGAAGCTGAGAAATGTAATCGGACATCGTACCTGCACGAAACTCAAATTGAACTCGGTCGCCTGATCAAAAACGATCCACAAAATCACACGAGAGACACAAACATCTTAGTGTTGCTTCGCGTGAGTTGGTGGATCGGACTTATCTTTCCAACTAAGAAACTCCACGTATGCCGGCATCAGTCGCGCTGAGCTGCCGCCCGGCCCTTCTCGGTTAGCGCGTAGAAATCATTACCCAACTCTTCCAGGAGGCCTTCTTTCACGAGCCGCTCGACTGTATC
>JBPCMI010000056.1:0-11373 GCA_051002415.1 Pyrinomonadaceae bacterium | reverse complement strand
ACGTTTTACCTGGGCCGTTGGCCCAGGCTGTCACACTGCGCGCCTTTGGCGCTTAGCTATCTCGGATGACGTTTTACCTGGGCCGTTCACTTCTTCACTGCTTTCGGTCGAAAGCCGATCGGTTTCGGCGGTACTGGCGCAGGAGTCATCAGCTGACGAATAGTATCGAATACTGTTTTGAACTGACGGTCGTATTTCTTTTCCATCTCGTCCACTTTGCGAGCCAGCTCAACGTTTGAAGCCAACATCCGGGTGAGCTTAACGAAAGTGCGCATGATTTCGATGTTTACTCGAACGGCCCTGGGGCTTTTGAGAACCCCGGAAAGCATTGCTATTCCTTGCTCGGTAAATGCATACGGTAAAGCCCTTCGCACTCCGCCCCAGTTTGAAGTCACAATTTGTGACTTCAAGTTATAGAACTCTTCACGGTCCAGCTGAAACATGAAGTCCTCGGGAAATCTGTCGAGATTTCGCCTAACAGCCTGGTTGAGTGCTTTCAGCGCCACTCCATAGAGTTCGGCCAAGTCTGAACTTAAAATTACTCTTACGCCGCGAAGATAGAAAATGCGTCGTTCGATTCGATCTGCGGTGATAATAAGGTTTGGACTTTTCATAAAACGCGCGAAGGATTTAGAAGTCGATCCAGGTTCAAGTCGAGGGCTCCGGCGTAGATCGCCTTTCACGTAGTGTCAACTCTTTAAAATATCTTCTGGGGTTGCCGCACATCCAGCAGGAGCAGAGTTTTCTCGTCCGAGCCACTGTCCGATTCTGCGCGGATCGTTCCTATGCGATCCGCAGTAATAGTTCTTAACGCGTCGCTTGATTCGTTTCTCGTGGCGCCGTCTAAGAACGCGTGAAGTCAGAGTGTCCTTCTCCAAGTTGGATAGCTATGATTGGCGATTGGGTTAACATTCTGCACCGTACGCGTTGGTAGCGCGAGGGGTGAGAGACGTCTTCAGAGTTACACTGGATGCAAGGCTTTGTTCATTAGTGTTCGCTTGACGGAGAAAGAGTTTACGGACTTGATCTCGCAATCTGCTAGATCAAGCGCAGCACTCTGTTTTAGGTCAAACGAAAACCGTCCAGCGGGCGCACTCGAAGGCATTGCCGATTGGCGATTGATGATTGCCGATTGGAGTGGCGTAAGACCTGAGTAAGCACTATCGAACGGTTTCAAACGTACAACCGTCACCGCGCATCATCTGGGCATGGAAAATAATCTTCAGGAGTGGTTTGGTGGGATTGATATCTACATCTTTGACCAGTTGTTGAAGGGCAGGTTTGTACCGAGGATGAGGGTGCTGGATGCGGGGTGTGGGGCGGGGAGGAATCTTGTCTATTTTCTCAGCACTGGTTACGAAGTCTTTGGTGTGGATGAATCGCCGGAGGCGATAACTCAGGTTCGGAAGCTCGCCTCCGCTCTGGCTCCGCAGCTGCCGGCGGAGAATTTTACAGTTGGGTCGGTGGAGAGACTATCCGCGGATTTCGCAGACTTCGATGTGGTGTTGAGCAGCGCTGTGTTGCACTTTGCACGCGACGAAGCCCAATGGCAGGCGATGGTGAACGAGATGTGGCGCGTATTGAAGCCTGGCGGAATATTCTTCGCTCGGCTCGCATCGACAATCGGGATGGAAAACAGGGTGAAGTTAATTGACGGTAGACGTTATCGTCTGCCGGATGGGTCGAATCGGTTTCTAGTAGACGAAGCGATGTTGCACCGGGTGACGACTGCGCTCGGCGGAGAGTTTATTGAGCCGATCAAAACCACTGTGGTCGAGAACATGCGGGCGATGACGACGTGGGTTGCTAAGAAATAATGATGAATGCGGAATGATGAATGATGAATGAAATCGATTGCCGATTGCCAATTGCCGATTGCCATTAGCGGGTGCAAGCCCCTTGCGATTGCCGATTGGCGATTGCGATCCCGTCAAGCAAACCAAAGCGCCGTCAAGCCGGCGCTCTCCAAAAGGCGCTGACCCGCACCATATATTTATTGAGTAGCATCGCGGAATTGGGTACCATCTGACCCGAACAACCAATCTCTATCCCGTCTTTGATTGTTCTCGTGCCTCGCAGTGACAAGAAAGGTTCTGGCTCGGACAATCGCGCACAGTTTGCCGGTTGACTATCCGGCACCCACGACCTGCTCGCCGTTAACAGATCTACTGATGCCCAGGGGTTTGCTTTATGAAATCTCCCTTCAGTTTCCTCGTTCTCGCTATCAGCCTTCCGATGATTTTCTCGAGCGGCAACCGTTCTGCCGATCTGCGAGTCAGTTTTCGGCCCGCAGAATCGGTGGAGTCATCAGCGGCAGCGACTTTTAAAGTCGAGGTTCGTGCGGCACGTGCTGAATTCGCATGGTTAAGCGAAGTCGCTCAGCGGAACTGGGACTGTCGCCTTTTTGGCCAGGTGCGATCTGCGCGCGGGCCAGTTCCAAATGTACGCGTAACTCTGACAGGGCCGATGCAACTAAGTGCAGTGACGGATCAAGACGGGCGCTACTCCTTTCAGAATCTGCAGCCGGGAACCTACCAAATAAAATTCAGTGCGCCCGGTCGCTTCATCGAGAAAACTCGCACCGTTAGGCTTGAAGGAAACGTGGACCAGGAAGGCGTTCTGGTCGGAGAAAAAAAGCAGTTCGATGTTGCGCTCGAAGGTTTCTCGTCGCCGAGTCCTCGACCTTCTCCGAGCGCCAGCCCCATTGTTATAAATGCTAACGTCAACGTCAACGTTAACGCCAACGCCAACCACAACACCAACCACAACGCCAACGCTAATGCCAACGTAAGGCCTAGTCCCAGACCCAGCCCCACTGGAAACTCGAATCAGCATAGCAATGCTAATTCCACCATTGGGCCCAGCCCCATACCGGTTCCAACCGGCAACTCGAATCAGGGCCAGACAACCAACACTAATTCCAATGTTAATACTGAGTATCTGTCCGTGGATCAGCAGATCGACGCGCTGAAGAAGGGAAAGATCGTCTATGAAATTCCAGCAATCATGAAACTTGGGACGACCTCTGTAATAAAAGTAGGAATCGCGAAAGGCATTACCCCGGACGTCGCGGCCAGAGTAGAAAGGGATAGAAACACGACTGTCACGGACCTTAAAGTTAATGACACTATGGATGTCGATTTGATCAGTGAAGAAGCGGGAGCGTTCGAAATTCTTCGGCGACAGCCGCGGGCTGAATTGTCAGGCTGGCAGGTGATTGGAGGAGACACGGCGTCGGAATGGATCTTTAGTGTCACGCCGCGGCAGTCGGGCACACACAAATTAAGGCTGATCGCTAGCGTGCGTCTTAACGATCCGCAGAACCAGAATCAAGCCAAGACTTTCAATGTCTACGAAAATGATATTTCCGTCAGCATTGATTATTTTTATCACGCGACCCAATTCGTAAAAGGCTATTGGCAGTTTCTCTTGACGACTTTGCTATTACCTGCGGGCGCAATTGGATGGAGATTTCTGCAAGGGAGGAGGAAAGCGCAGGAATGAACGGGATTGCCGATTAAGAGAAAAGCAAAGCGCCGACAGGGCGGCGCACGCCAAGCGGGCAAATTTCGGTTTGGAAGGCAAGCTTGCCCCCCGGCTTATTCCGGAAGACGGTTTACCTCCGCCTCACTTAATCGGCAATCGGCAATCGGCAATTATTTAGAGGGGACTGACGAAGAAGTTAATGCGGGTGTTGGTGATGGCGTGGGCTTGGGATTTTCGAGCGCTTTTACCTGGTCCCGCTTGAGAAGAGTTACCAAGCCGCTGCGGCGATACCAGATTCCTTCGGCGGTCTCCCACACCTCATCCGCCTGAATAGAAGATCCATCCGTCAGCCGAATAGTTACCGGTCCGCGTTTGTTCGCGGCGTCCACATTTGTCGCTACCGGACCAGTACTGAGGACAACGCGCGCAGGTTCCGCTTTAACCGTGGGTGTCGGAGTGACACTTGGGGAGGGTGACGGCGAGGGAGACGGCGAGGGCGTGGGGCTAACAGTCGGCGACGAAATTAAAGGCGGAGGAGGAGAGACTACTTGCTGTGTGAAAGGGATGCTCGACGATGATTGGGTTGGGCTCTGGGCTAGTCTGTCACCTCTTGATCGTTGGTATACGACAAACAGAACCACGCCGAGGGCCACAGCAACGACCACGACCGCCACAACAACGAGACCCTTCCTGCTTGTAGTCGAATTGTTTGCCACGAGCGTAGTACCGTCGTGTTCACAGAACTCATCGGTGGTAGGAAAACTGGAATAGCATTTAGGACAATATTTCATATTAGGATTGCCGATTGGCGATTGGCGATTGGCGATTGCCGATTGAACGGTAGCGAAACGAGTAGCCCGGGCCGTAGATAGTATGTTGGAAAGGAAGGTGGCAGGCAATCATAAAATGCCGGGACAGGGCGGGGAAAAGTGACAATGATTGGCAGTCGATTGCCGATTGGGGAAAACCAGGACATCCAATGTCCAATGTCCAATGTGCCAAGGCCGGCGGCCAAAGCCCTAAAGTCAAAAAGTCCAATGACATTAGCCATTGGACCTTAGACATTGGATGTCGGACTTTCGACCTAGTAGTTAGGGTCGGCCGCCGAGGATGCCGCCAAGAATGGCGCCCAGCCCGTTGTCGCCGCTGCGTTGGTTGTTACCATAGCCGGCATACTGTCGATAGCCCTGCTCGTAGCCGCGCACGAAGCCTTCTCGAAAAGCCTGCGATGAAGCGTTCTTGAAGTGTCGCGACCGCTGTGGGTCAAAACTCTGGTTGCGCTGTCCATCACTTGCGCCCGTCTGCAAGCCCTGCTGGTATCCGCGATCGAGTTCAACCTGATTGCCGTTGTTGCCATAACCACCGTTGCGGCCATAGCGTCCGTCGTTATAAACGCCGTTGTCGCGGTAAACGCCATTGTCACGGTAAATGCCATTGTCACGGTAGACACCGTTATTACGGTTTCGTCTCCAATCGCCGTCGTCACGCCGCTCAGCGCGTCGTGCTTCCTGGCGACGTCGTTTCATCTCTCGCTTGCGGGCCTTGCGGTCCCGTTTGTAATCATCGCGTCCGTAATAGCGATCATCATCGCGATATTGAGCCTCAGCGGTGCCGCTGGTGGCGACGACCATGCCCAATACAAACGCGAGCGACAGAAGAGCGCCCCCAATCCCTTTTCCAAAATTTTTGATGTTCATAGATGTCTCCCTTGGTGGAGACTATGGCAAATCTTTGGCCAGCATCGTTTTATTGGACTTTGAAGTGAGTGCGGGAGCGATTAAGCCCATATCGTGCAGAGTGCAGCGTAGATGAGTAGGATTTCCGATTTCCGATTGCAGATTGAAGAATGCTAAAGCGGCGTCAAGCCGCCGCACTCCAAAGAAAATTAAAGCGGTGTCAAGCCGCCGCCCTCCAAGGTCAGCCTAGATATGCTACAGCTGTTATATGACCGAATTTGTGGCTCTCGCTATTTCTTAAGCGCCAACGGCGCGAAATGTGACAGCCTGGGCCAAAAGGCCCAGGTCAAGTCAGCAAGTTGTTCTTTAGCGCTGAAGGCGCGGAATCATCTCAATCCCATACATACCTTTCATCATATTCAACCTGATAACTCTTGAGGAGCTTCCGAAACTCTTCCGGAAACGTGACTCGTCGGTGGTGCTGTTTCTGAGATTGAATGTAACGCTTGCCAAGCCGCCGCACTCCAAAGAAAACCGGACTGAGCATTGGCTCCGGACCGAATACATTACCGGGGTCTAAGTTCCGAGCAATCGCCAATCGCAAATCGGCAATCGGCAATGGCAATGGCAATTGGCAATTGGCAATGCTCTAAACTATCTTCTAACTCTTGCGTGAAACTAATCTTCTAATCATCGGCGCCGGGCCGTTTGGGCTCGCGCTCGCAGCTCAGGTAGCGCATGCCGGCATCGAATACCTGGTCGTCGGCAAGCCAATGGAATTTTGGCGACGAAATATGCCCAAAGGTATGTTTCTGCGCTCTGCTTGCGACTGGCACCTCGATCCCCTCAACGTTTACACGATTGAAGCGTTTCTCAACTCGCAGGGCAAAGCCGCTCGAGACGTCGAACCACTTTCACTCGACTTCTACCTCTCCTACGCCGAGTGGTTTCAAAATGAGAAGAACATCCGACCGTTGCCGGTCTACATTCGGCAACTGGATTACGATGCCAGGAAGCATTATTTTGTCGCTGTCACACAAGGTGGCCAAACAATAAGGGCGCAGCATGTCGTGCTCGCTCCGGGCTTCAAAGATTTCCGGCACGTGCCTGATGATTTGAAACGTCGCCTGCCACCGGGCCGCTTTCAACACACCGCTGATTTTGTTGATTTCACCACAGCACGAAACCGTCGTTACTTAATAATCGGTGGGCGGCAGAGCGCATTTGAATGGGCAGCATTGTTAATTGATTCGGGAGCCGCCGCGGTGCATCTCTCCCATCGTCATCCGAGTCCAGCGTTCGCGGTGTCTGATTGGACGTGGGTAAATCCGCTAGTGGACGGGATAGTTGAAAATCCCAACTGGTTTAGACGATTGTCGGACGTGGAGAAGAACGCAATCACTCAAAGACTGTGGGGCGAAGGCAGACTCAAAGTGGAGCCCTGGTTGGAATCTCGGTTGAGAGATGAGCGCGTTAAGTTTTGGCCGCAAACTGAGGTGGTCAATTGTCTACAAAACGACAGCGGTGAGCTCGTAGCTGAGCTCAACAATGGAGAGACAGTCGTCTGCGATCAGATCGTGCTGGCTACGGGTTATAAAGTCGACATTGCGAAGCTGCCGGTTCTAATGGCCGGCAATATTCTTAAGCAGTTAGAGACGCGAAACGGCTTTCCGGTGCTTGATGATCATTTCGAAACTTCCGTTCCGCGGCTCTTCATCACGAGCCTGCCAGCCACCCAAGACTTTGGTCCTTTCTTCGGGTTCACAATTGCGGTGCGAGCATCGGCAAAACTGATCAGCGACAAGATCGTGAATCGTAAATCGTGAATCGTAAATCGTGAATCGTGAATCGTGAATCGTGAATCGTGAATCGTGAATCGTAAATCGTGAATCGTGAATCGGCGAGTCATGAAATCGATCTGGGTTCCTGCACACCGGTCCAGGCGAGCTGGCGTAAACTTTGCGGCTTGGCAGTTATGATTCACGATTCACGATTCACGATTCACGATTCACAACTTCAATAAATATTTCCGCCGGCTTGGGTTGAAGTCAGTGATCCAGCGTTTACGTTAAGCGTGTATGTCACGCCGCCGATGCCGCTCCAGGTAGTGAGATTGAAGCTGCCACCTTGTGGAAGCTTGTAGACTCCAACATTGAGATAGGTGAGCGGCGTTCTGTCAGCGAGCACTTGCGCTGGCCCAGGGGCCTGAAGGAAGTAGGCCGCCCCTGTTCCTACCATCGTGCCCGCTCCATCCGGGGTCACGAGCAGCGCCGTCTGTTCGTCTATGCCAATGCCCCGCGGTTGCGCCGCCCAACCGTTGTTTACGATGCGGGCAAGAAAAACCAATGACCGTCCCATCCGATCGCGCGTCACAAAATGTGAATCGTAGAGTTTGTTGCCTCCCAAAGAAGACTGAAACAGATCCCGATCAATAGTTACGTAACGATGAAAGGGATTAGCGAGCGCCTGACTCGAAGTGACTGAGCCGACCGCCCCCGTATAAATAAACTGGCTAAGTACAGCGAGGCCGGCACTCGTTCCGCCAACAGGAGCACCCTTGGAATTGAGCAGAAAGTTCACCCCGTTCTGCACCGCCGTGCCACGCCATAGGTTTACATAAGTCGATTGGTCTCCACCCGCGATCCAGAGCGCCTCCGCGTTTTGTATCTGGGTACTGACATAGGCTGAATTGGCACCCGTCACAGTTGTGATGATGATGGTCTCAACCGAATCCATTTGCGGGCAGAGTTGCTGGATGTAAGGGTTGTAAGCGTCGGTCCCGGTGGTGCGAATGACTACGAAGTCGCCACCGCCGGCCCGTTGGCACATCCATTGGAACGCTGCATCCACATCCGTGCCGCCACCCATCAGCACCAGCCCCGCACTTAGGTTCGGCGACTGTTGAGCATTAGCAGGGTTGCCAACAATGAACGATGTATATCCCAGCTTCGGCCCGGCGTAGATTGTTTGCGCGAGGACACATGCAGCGGCGCATGCGAGAACGAGGTTAAGCAATGATCGGATAGAGACTGAAGTGGTGAGCATGAGATTCCCCCTTTAGAAGCTGATGTGACTGGTAAGTCGTTCGCGCGTTATATCACCTGCTGCAGGAGGCGACAACACTAAGAGAATGATGAAGGTTGACTGATGAACGTTGAAGTGTCGATTTGCGTGGCGATTGTCGATTGATTGAAGATCATCTACGAGATCATGGCGTTGGCTTTGGACTTTGGACTCGCACTCGGGAATCGCCCCGCGATTGGCAATTTCTACTATCTCTAAGGTATATTGCCGGTTCTCCCTGGTGACCTGTACACCGCACTCTAAGGTCGGGTTCTTACGCCCTATCTTCACATTTTAGTTATTCTCAACACGGAGGGGATGAATGAAAAAGTATTTCGCACCCGTTGCTCTACTTGTGCTCTGCCTCGCGCTCCTGCTGGCGAGCTTTCCCACTAAAGATGTCGGCGCTCAAGGGCGCTCGGACGATGCACGCGCGCAAGGGCGCCCCGATGATCCCGGCCACCAGGCGGCCATTCGCGCGGATGGCAAAGTGGTCGCTCCCGATGGAGTTGTTTTTGAATCGCAGAAAGAATTCGTTGACGCCGGCAGAAGGTGCAGTACGCGCCATGCCGATGATCTCGAACTCGAAGACATCGAAAAAGATGTAAAAACCAATCGCGCAGCCGCAGGCCGCGGAAACGGTAACGGTGGCGGTGGCTCCGATGTCGATCCCCTCAGAGTTTATCCGAATGGCAGCATCACAATTCCAGTTCACTTCCACGTTGTGTACAGAGCCGATGGCACCGGCAACATTCCCGATTCAAGGCTCGACGCTCAGATCGCCGCGATGAATGAGCATTACACCGGTCTGGACACGCCCGCCTATAGAACAGCGGCCGCAAACATGTCGTTCCGTTTCGTGAGGTCAAGCGTGACACGGACGCAGAACGACACGTGGTATGCCGCGGGTCCGGGTTCTTCCGCACAGACGCAGATGAAGAACGCGTTGCACACCGGCTCTGCTGACGACTTGAACTTCTACACAAACAGCGGTGGCGGCTATCTCGGTTGGGCCACGTTCCCAAATGAATATGCGGGAGCGTCGGCGCAGGACGGCGTGGTTTGCTACTGGGCTTCGCTGCCCGGTTCCAATTATGTTCCCTACAACGAAGGCGACACGGGAACTCACGAAGTCGGACACTGGCTAGGTCTGTATCACACTTTCCAGGGTGGCTGCACCACGACCAACGATGGCGTATCAGATACGCCGGCGGAACGTGGACCAACTTACGGCTGTCCGAGCCGCAACCTTGACACCTGCAAGAGCAAGAGCTCTCCCGGTATCGATCCTTACGAGAACTTCATGGACTACACCGACGATCCCTGCATGTACAAATTCAGTTTGGGACAGGCAGATCGTAGTGACACCATGTGGGCTACTTATCGCGCCGGAAAATAATTTCTCCGCTGTATCAGGTTTGGCGAACAGGGAGTGCTTCTTCGGGAGCACTCCTTTTTCGATTGATGATTGGCCATTTGGAGCTTAAGCTCACGTTTAAAAGCGTTCAGTAAGGAAGGGGGCCTGCCCCCGCTTCTCATTTCCAATTGACGTTTGCCAATTGCTAACTCACGCTACCAAGGTACGAGAGCGGTAGCGACCGCGTCCACCGTGTCCAATGGGCGGGGGCAGGCCCCTTCCTTACTGAACGTTTCCGGCTTGAGCCTTAGCCCAGTCAGCATTTCGCTGTTTGCAATGAAAACCTAGCGATGAAATATTTGACTCGACACCTTCTTTCGATTCTTGTTTCGGCACTCGTGATCGGTTCCATGAGAGTCGGCGGCTATTCTCAGGAACCGGGCGGGCGCATCGCGCCGCCTTCAGCTCTGACATGCGATCGAAGTGACGTTACACTTTATGACGGCAAGGTGCTGACTTATCGGCGGCGGAAGGGAAGTACATTCCTGCGCGTGCGGACGAGCTTTGACACAACCGAAGTGGTCACACTCCATCATCGAGGCACGGATGACCCGGCGGCATTCTTTTTGCTCAATGGTGAGCCGTTTGGGAAAAGCGACTGGGGTAAGATTGAGCGTCGCAAGGGTGTCTTGCGGCCGGGAATGCAGGCGAATGTTTGGGTTTGTCGCGGCAATCCGGCGATTCAACCGTTGGTGGATTGGCAGTATAGGAGGCAGGAGGCAGGGGCAGGAGGCACGAAGCCGATGCAGATTATCAAAACGCAAATCGAGCGCGCAGGAAAAACTAAATGAATGACAAACCGCTTTTCATTCCCGTGATCCTCGGGACGGTGCGTAAGGGCCGTGCCAGTGAAAATGTCGCGAAGTTCGTCTACGACGAAACAAAGAAACGTGAAGGTGTCACCACCGAGTTGATTGATTTGCGCGATTTGAAGTTTGCATTTGATGACGCCGGTGAAGCGATCAAGGACGCAAGCTTCTCGGCAACAGTTCAACGGGCGGATGGATTGATACTGGTCGTGCCGGAATACAACCACGGCTATCCGGGATTTCTCAAGCACGCGCTGGATTCAAACTTGAAGGAGTACATCCACAAAGCCGCGGGCATCTGCGGTGTTTCGGCTGGAGGCTTCGGTGGGACGCGCGTGATCGAGAATCTGCTGCCCGTCTTGCGCGAACTGGGATTAGTAACAATCTTCTGGGACGGAAACTTTTCCGGAGCGCAGAAACTCTTCGACGCCGATGGCAACCTGCTCGATCAGTCGTATGTTAAAAGGATCGAAAAGTTTCTGGGCGAGTTGATCTGGATGAGCAAAGTACTGCGTTATGGACGCGAGAATGTGGCGATCTGAAAGAAGTGCGCGAACGGACGCTTTATTTCATTCTCACCGGGCTTAAGCCCGGTGGCAGCTTGTGCTCATATTTGGTTTCGATCTTAAAGCGTGGCGCACACACCGCGCTGAAGCGCGGTGAGAATGAGAGAGCTGCGAGAAGAATGAGGTCGACCAGGCTGCGGAGAAACTATATGACTGACACATCAAAAATAAACTGTCCGAATTGCAGTGCGGCAATGAATCATCACGCAGTGAAGCTTGAGTATGATTCGGACGAACCGGCGGACCCCGTGTTCGGAGGCGTCGCAAAGAACGTTTACACCTGTTCTGAATGCGGGGCGATTGAAATGACGCCGGCATGAGTTCTGGGTAGGGGCGTCCCTCTGTGGGCGCCCCCT
>JBPCMI010000055.1:0-12434 GCA_051002415.1 Pyrinomonadaceae bacterium | reverse complement strand
AGATGGACATGATCCGTGGTGCCTCCGGCTGTGAGCAGACGAGAGTTGTTGTTTCTCATGATGCCGCCCATGTAAGCGAATAAAGCCGGTTCGATTTCCGGCGTTATGAGTCGTTGCCGATGTTTGGTGGAGAAGACAATATGAACCAGAAGGCTGGTGAGGGTTTGCGCCATCTTATTAACCTTTCGTGAGGTTCGACCCTTTCAGGGTCGGAACGGTTATTTGTCGTGAACCGTGGGCGTTGCCCACGGCTATTAACTTTGTCCCCTGCGGGGACATTATTCTAAATCACTTTGGAACATTTAACTCTTTATTCATTCCCGTTGGAAAAACCAAGAAAGCTCAGACCTCCAGCATCAAAATCTAACAACCACTCTCTCGCCACGTGGAGTGCCCAAAAGCTTTGCGGCCGATCGATTCGCCGCGACGATCTCTAAAAAGCCTGCACTGCCCCAAATTGCAAAAAGTTGAGCGCGGCCGCCAGTCTCATCAGCAAAGAAGCTGCGGAAGGAAGTGATCTTCTTTCCCTTAACCGTTAGCTGGGCGCCCTCAGCGATCATTTCCTGCGTGAGAACATCGGGCCTGATGTTGGTCACGCAGTTGCCAAAGCGATCGATGTGGATGATGCGTGCGAGGATTCGGGTCTCTCCCACTTCGGGCGTCAAAGGCGCCAGCTTCACCGGATCATTAATGCGGCTACCGAGTTTCGCGGGCTTCACACCTCTCGAGAGGGCGGCGGCAACTGGCGCAAAAATATCTCGGCCATGAAAAGTCGGACTTACAGGCTCGCGAAAGAATTCTTCATTGCTTAATTCATAGGCACTGAACTTCGACTCGCGTTCATAGATGTAACTGAAGATGCCGTTATCTGGTCCGAGGAACAACTGATTAGCTGCCACGACGGCGATGCCGCGCCTCGTTGAGCCAACGCCCGGATCGACAACCGCAACGTGAACCGTGCCCTTTGGAAATGACTGGTAGGCTGCGAGGAGAGTGAAAGCAGCCGCTTCGATGTCCTGAGCCGGGATTTCGTGACTCAGATCGACGATCCGAGCCCCAGGGTTTAAAGAAAGGATGACGCCCTTCACAGAGCCGACGAAATAGTCGGCGGCGCCGAAGTCGGTTAGGAGTGTAATGACGGAGACGCGGCGACTAGTAGTCTTTTCACCGCGGCTTTGCTTCAAGGCTTCTCCGTCTATTATCTGCGTTTCAACCCGCCAGCTCTTACTCGCCTTCAGGTGTCTGTGTCCCCGCGTCTCCTAATCTTCGCGTCCCCGCGTCATTGGATTCGCGCGTCGCTTGACGTACGAATCTTGAGTTGCTGGCCACGTTCCAAACGAATTTCTTTACCACGCTTGCTTAGCACGCCACCGGCTCCGACGCTGCCGCCAATCGCCGCGCCAATTGCCGCGCCTTTGCCGCCGCCGGCGATCGCTCCGATAATCGCGCCTATGCCCGTCGCCGCTCCAACTTTGGCGACGTCGTCTTTAGTGGAATCCTTACCACGCACCCCGCCTTCGCTATCGACTTCCCCTTCGTCGCTTCTGCCGGTTGGCACTACTTCCACAACCTCGGCGCCGATGCTGCTCGAGCGGTTGTCAGGCATGCGAATCTGCTCAAATGAAAGTTGCAGCTCGGCAACTCCTTTTACTCGTCCGGGCCGCTTCACGCGCGTAACACGACCTTCGATGATCGCTCCCTGGAATTCCGACGGTTCGATCACGCGCGCTTGAAAACGATCGCCGCGTTGCGACGCCTCCGTAGAAAGACTCGATTCCATTTCAACGATTAGAAAAGTGTCTCTCGAAATCAGGAACGGTCCACTCGAAGTAGAGACATTGGTTGTCGGAGAGGAATTTCCGGAGCGGTTGACAATTGCTTCGTCGTCGTCGGGATTCGCCTGCGGTTGAACCGGCTGGATATCGCGTTGCTGATCCGGACCACGCCGGGACAGTCCGGTAGGGATCGAAGAATTGAACCCTTGACCGTCGTACCCACTGAGATACCCGGCTTCGTAACCTTGCTGGTAACCGTCGCGATAATCCTCGAGGGTGCCCCACGTCTGGTTATAAGAACGATTCGCCTGCTGATACTCCACCTTGTTTTGAAACTCGCGCGGCGCGCGATCGCTCAGATCTTTGTAGCCGGCGTTGTAGCCGTCTGAGTAGCCGGTGCGATAGCCGCGCTCGAGTGCCGTCGATTGATTCTGAGCCAGTGCATCCTCTGCACCGAACTGCCCGAGACTCAACGTAGAGATAATCGCCAGGCTAAGCAAAGCTACCAGCGGGATTCTCAAATTCTTCATCGCAATATTCCTTATAAGATTAGTACGGCATGCGAGCCGTTCGGCCTCGGGAGAGCCAATGCTATCACAATCTAAATTCGAGCTTTGAACTTAATTGTTTGTACTTGGCGTCGTGTTTCTCTTTGCTGACTTGCGGACTTAAAAGCGCAGAGTCAAACTAAGCAACTAAGGTAAATAGAACAAGTACAAAGCACCAAGTACCTGGTTCAGCCCTTTTCAGATGCTCCATTTTCCATCTCAGGTTGGCAGAGGTCAGCTATTTTATGAACAGTAGCCGCAGAGTGTATCTGGACCACAGTGCTTCCACGCCCGTCGATTCACGAGTGGTGGCGGCCATGCTGCCTTACCTCACCAGCTCCTTTGGCAATCCTTCGAGCGTGCATCTGTTCGGTCAGGAGGTGCGGGCCGCCGTTGATCGGGCGCGGCGGGAAGTGGCGAGCTTGATCGGCGCCCACGCGAATGAAATCATTTTTGTCTCAGGGGGAACCGAAGCCAACAACCTTGCCATCCGCGGTCTCTGTGAAACCCATACTTCCGGTAAGGGTCACATCATCACTTCGACAATCGAACATCCGTCCGTGCGCGGGTGCTGCGACGCTCTGGAAAAACAAGGCTGGGAAGTAACCCGATTGCCCGTGAGTGAAGCCGGCGTTCTGAGCGTTGCCGACGTGCGGGCGGCGCTTCAACCCAACACGGAATTGATCTCCGTCATGCTGGCAAACAATGAAATCGGAACGATTCAGCCTGTAGCCGAAATTGGTGAGCTAGTGCGCACAGTTCGCGCTGACAATCCGCAGCTGCGCTTTCATACCGATGCGGTGCAGGCAGCCGGGCGTTTGAGTTTAGACGTCGCCGCCCTCGGTTGCGATTTGCTTTCATTGTCCGCGCACAAGCTTTACGCGTCTCAGGGCGCCGGAGCTGTTTATGTTCGTCGCGGAGTTAAGCTCGCGCCGCAGAATATCGGCGGACATCAGGAGCGTGAGCGACGCGCCGGGACTGAGAGTGTCCCCAACATCGTCGCGTTTGGGGCGGCTGCAAAACTCGCACGCGAGGAGCTGGACCAGCGCGCCAAACATACAGAACGTTTGCGCGATCGCTTCGAAAGCGGAGTCAGCGAGCGTATCCCAGACATTGTCTTTAATGGAGATCGCGAACGGCGGCTGAATCACATTTCAAACATCTCGTTTCGTTTTATCGAGGGCGAAGGCTTGCTGATTAGCTTGGATTTGCAGGGCGTCGCCGTTTCGACCGGATCGGCATGTTCTTCGGGGACGCTCGAACCGTCGCCGGTAATTCTTGCCTTGGGACGCAATGACGAGCTGGCCCGCGGAGCGATTAGGTTTAGTTTTGGGAAAGACAATACCGACGCGGACGTTGACTATGTTCTGGAGGTCTTGCCGAGAGTGGTGGAAACGCTGCGAGCAATGTCACCTTTGAATAAATCGGTTTCGAGTTCCGGGTTTCGAGTTTCAAGTTAACTGGGCGGCGGAAGTGTATTCAGAACAATTTAAACGCCACCTCACAAATCCGCGCAATGTGGGCGAGCTAACTGACGCCAATGCGGTCGGCGAAGAGACCAATCCCGTTTGTGGAGATCGACTCGCTCTCTATTTGCGAATCACCAACGAAACAATCGAAGCAGCTCAGTTCCTCGCTTATGGGTGTCCCCCGACTCTCGTCTGCGGTTCCGCGCTTACAGAGATGCTAATCGGCCGATCGGTCAACGAAGCTCACAACATTTCGAAAAAAGATTTATTGAGTGCGGTGGATGGTCTGCCTGGGCGAAAACAACACGCCGCTGCACTGGCGATTGAGACATTGAAGACGGCGCTGAACGGTAGAATAGAAATGTAGTGGATGAGGCCAGATTGAGAGCCGAGCGCCCCGGTCGCTCAACTGGTGAAGACCTGAGCTCCGCGACGCCGGACGGGTAGTAAGCTGAGCGCCTCGTCTCCGTGTCCCCGCGTCTCCGCGTCCCCGCGTCTCAGTAAGGTGGGCTTGCAACAACTCTCGGGCGAGTCCCGGACGCCTCTGCTGGGCGGGCGCGATGATACTGGGGACCGCAATACTGTCGCGGCTCTGTGCCAATCACAAAAGTCTTGGTGCGAATTACCGGACAACTTTCAACCGCGATTAGTCCCGTCTGCGGATCGATATCAAGCGTGATTGTCCCTTCAAGCCGTGGCGCCGCTACATCGCTTGAGCCGGTTCCCTTGCGCGGTGTTGGTGTAGGCGATGGGACAGGCGCCGGTAAGTACTCGTCGTCCGGCTCGGGCAGCGGGGTTGCCTCCTCCTCTGGAGTAGGTTCTTCCTCGGGAGTCGACGTGGGCTGTGTAGCCGACGAGGTTCCATTGATGAACAGCTCGATCCGTTGCTCCGGATCATCCTCCGCGGCAACCTCACCAGTTTTCGGATTGATTGCTACTTGCTCAATCCCTTCCGGCATCTGCCAATCTCCTTGCCACTCCGGATGTTCCGAAAGTGCGACTTGCATAAAGTCAGTCCAAATCGGCAACGCCGAGTTTGCTCCGGTCAAACCCAATTGCGAGCCATCGTCAAAGCCTACCCAAACAACGCAAACCAGGTTCGGAGTAAAACCGGCAAACCAACCATCCCGTGAAGTGCCCGTCTTGCCGGCGACGTTTGCTTTCAAGCCGCGAGCGCGCACCTTTGCCGCAGTACCGCGATTCACCACATCTTTCATGAACGAGTTCATCACGTAAGCAACTTCCGGTCGCATCACTTCATTCTTTTGCGAAGTCGGGGCGGCGATGGTTACTCCGTTTCCCGTCGTGATGCGATTGATTGGAATTGCCGTAGTACGCGTTCCCAGGTTTGCAAAGGCAGTGTAGGCAGAAGCGACTTGCAGTGGCGTTGCCTCACTGGTGCCGAGGGCCATTGCCGGATAAGCGCGAGGGGGTTTGGGCAAACCTGCCTTAGCCGCGAGAGCCATTACCCGGCCGATGGTCACTTCCATCGCTACGTCGACCGTAATTACGTTCAGACTATTGACGAGCGCATCGCGGAGGGTGACCGGACCATGGCGATAACTCTCGCCAAAATTACCGGGCGAGTATTCCTGGTTGTCGTAATTGAACGTCTTGGGCTCGTCAATATAGATGGTTGCGGGTGTGATTGTGCGCGGCACCGGATCGAAGGCTGTGTTTAGTGCGGTGGCATACACGAACGGCTTGAAAACCGAGCCCGGTTGGCGCAACGCTGTTGCCGCGCGATTAAGCTGACTCTTCGAGTAGTCACGGCCACCGACCATCGCCACGATTTCGCCGGTCTTCGCATTCATGGCGACTAGCGCCGCTTGCAACGTTCCCGGCGCAAAACGCTTGACCTGGGCCTTATCAAGCGCCGCAACTTGTTTTGAAAGTGCCGCGTACGCAGCGCGTTGCAGGTCCATGTCGATTGTGGTGTAGATCCGCAAATGCTCCGCGGAGCCCGGGCCAGAGATGATGTCGCCCAGCTGACTCTGCACGTAATCAGAAAAGTACGGAGCGTCCGAAGCGTCGATGCGGCCGCGCAGGGCGGCCACTTTCACTGGCTCAGCTTTGGCGCGATCAGCTTCTTCACGAGTAATCACTCCAGTTTCAGCCATCGAGTCGAGCACTTGATTGCGACGCGACGTCGCCGTCTCGACTTCCTGATAAGGGTTGTAACGATTGGGGCTGCGAATCAACCCGGCCAACAGCGCAGCTTCCGGCAATGTCAGGTTGGTCACATCCTTGCCGAAATAAGCGTCGGCAGCCTCGCCAAAGCCATTGATCGAAAACCCTGCCTGTTGACCTAGGTAAACCTGATTGCAATAGAGCTCGAAAATCTGTTCCTTCGTGAGCCGCGTTTCGAGAATGATCGACATATACGCTTCTGCCACTTTGCGGCGCATCGTTCGTTCGGGCGAAAGCAAGAGGTTCTTGACTAGCTGTTGGGTAATGCTCGAACCACCCTGGCGAGCAATCGGCGAGTTAGGATCAGAGTTGTCGTAACGACGTATCAACGCGCGCACAATGCCGCGAAGGTTCACGCCGTAATGCTGAAAGAAAGATCGATCCTCGGTGACGACAATCGCATTCACGAGGTGCGGCGGCAGATCATTGAAGCCAATAATCTTTCGCTTGGAGCGTTCGCGGCCGGTTACCGAGCTAATAAGTTCAGGTTCCAGCCAAGCTCTTTCGAGTCGCCCATCGCCATCAAGATTCGAGATTGAACTAACGGCTTTGCCACTCTTCGCAAACTGGGCTCGAATCCTCGGAAACTGGGCCACTCCGTCAACAGCTGAATTCTGGCTGGGTTCAATATCTACATTCTGGCCTTCAACTGAAAAACGGCCGCGAGCAGTTTCCGCCTGAGTTCCCTTCTCTACATATCCTGCGCGTTTTAGGTAACCGATCAATTCTTCTGTTGAGATTGATTCGCCCGGGCGAAGCTGTTTGGGCGCGGCATAGATACCGGCGGAGCGCGTGAAGACGTCGCCGCGCAGCAGGTTGTCGATGCGTCCGGAAAAAGTTGACCAGTAGTAAACCAGAACGCCGACACCTACGACGAGGCAGGCAGCAAGTGGGATCAGGATGTAAGGACTAAGCAGGCGGCGACCTACCCGACGGGGAAAGCTTCTGCCCGGCTCTTCGTAAGCGACAATTCTGCGGGAGACTGCGGCCCGGCCGCGATTGACTGGCGGCACTGAATCAGGCGGTGGATAGCGAACGGGCATATTTAAGGTCAGTGGTTAGCTACTAATACCTTCTTCTTTTTATCACCCGTCGGCTGTAAATTGACAGCACTATTGTCTTTGGCTACCGTGACAGCGCTTCGGCACTGCCTCTTAGATGCTGCTCTCTCTATATGAGTCTACCACCCCCGCGGCCGAGTCGATTCACCGGTAAGGGGTTTCGAATTCGCTATGCCGTGCTGGCTGTTGTGGTCGCCATCGCGGTAGGCACGCTGGGCCTTCATTTGATTGAAGGCTGGCCGCTGCTCAACAGTCTTTACCTTGCCACGCAAACGGTCACGACGGTTGGTTATGGCGACATCACGCCGCAGACTGATCTCGGCCGGGCTTTCGTCACGGTCTTCATGTTGTTTTCGGTGGGCGTGGTGTTATATGCGCTGACCTCATCAGTGCAAACCATCGTGCAATCGGAACTGCTCGCTACTTTCGGCGAACGCCGCCGGTCTCGCAAAATGAGTAAACTAAGAAATCACTACATCGTTTGTGGCGCCGGCCGAGTCGGGATGCGCCTGGTGCGTAATCTCCTCGACGCCGGAGAGGATTTTGTAGTCATTGAAACCGATCCAGAGAAAGTTGCTGAGTTGGCGGAGTCAGGTGTAATAACCCTGGCCCGCGACGCGACGTTGGAGACTACCTTGCAAGACGCAGGTGTTACCCAAGCCCGTGGTTTGGCGGCATGTCTGCCGGACGACGCGGATAATGTTTACGTGGTATTGACCGCTCGTGATCTGAACGCGCAACTTCATATCGTAGCGCGCGCGGCCGAGGAGCAGGCTGAAGCGAAACTGATCCGGGCTGGGGCAAATCGGGTTGTCGCGCCGACAATTCTGGGCGGGCACCGGCTTGCGGTCGCCTTGACCAAACCTGCCGTGGGAGACTTCATCGACTCACTGACAGTGAACACCCTGGGGTTGGTTTTTGAGCAGCTCGAGGTGGGGCCGAACTCGACAATTGCAGGAAAGAATTTGAAGGAAACAAACATTCGCTCGGAGCTCGACATTGTTGTCGTCAGCATCCAGCGCAGCGATGGCGAAATGGTCTTTAATCCAAGTGGCGAAACGATAATCGGAGCAGGCGACATTTTGATTGCAATTGGTAAGGCAGAGTCGCTGATGAAATTGACGGCACTGGCCAAATAAAAGTTTCGAGTTTCGAGTTCCAAGTTTCAAGTTCGCGTCCGGGAGTTGAGCATTTAGGCAAACAGACGTCTTACGACCGAGATCTCGAAACTCGGAACTCGAAACTTGTCAGAAGCTGAGATTGGAATGCGTATCTTAGTCACCGGTGGTAGCGGCTACCTCGGAATTCACGTACGGCGCTTTTTCGGCGCCGATGATTTTTCGCGGCGCAGCAATCTCGACATTCTCGATCCTGTCGACCTGGAGCGGGTCGCGGATTATGACGTTGTAATTCACCTGGCCGCGCATCTCGATAAGAATCCCGATGCTGCCGAACTTTGCTTTCGTACTAATGCCGAAGGAACAGCAAATGTCATCAGCCACATGCGCCCGGATTCAGTTTTCATCTACGCTTCGACCAAGGACGTCTACGGTTCCAATGCCAGTTTCTACAGCGAGACGCCGGAAACTTGTGAAGTGTCATACGCCGGACAATCGGCGCTCGAATGGTCGAAATTAATCGGCGAACGCTACGTCGACTACTATGCGCAACAGCGGGGCCTGCGCACCTGCATCTTCCGCATGTCTACCATTTATGCTCGCCCGTCAGACGGAAACGAATCAGGCTTTGTCACTCATTATGTGGAATCAGTGAAGCATGGCTGGCCCATCAACCTGCCGGTGGGCGGGCATGCCATCCGCGATATTCTGCACGTCGATGATTTCTCTACCGCCTGCAAGGCCTTTATCGAATCATCACGCCGAGCGGGGCTGTATAATCTGGGCGGTGGCAAGGCTAACTCGGCAACTCTGCGCGAGATGATCGAAACTGTGGGCCGGCTGATTCAACTGGAACCGATTATTAACGAGAGTGAAACACTGCCGCACCCAGTGCCCGTGAATTACGTATCAGATCTGACGAAGATTCGATCTGAACTAGCATGGCAACAGGAAATCGGCATTGAAGAAGGCTTAAGAAGCCTTTTGTAACTTGAACCCTTTCGGAGTGTGGCGGGCTGTCGCCGCTTTTTAATTCGCTTGCCAAGGAAAACTTAAAAGGCAAAGCGGCGACTAGTCGCCGCACTCCAAAGGCCCTGACCCATACATGAAAGATCTTAAAGACAAGCTAATTCAACGCATCGTTGTCCGCGGAACCAACTGGGTTGGCGATGCCGTCATGACCGTTCCCGCGCTACGCGAGTTGCGCCGGCTGTTTCCTGATGCTCATCTGACGCTTGCCACTCGTAGCTGGGCGCAGGAGCTGTTCGCAGACGCTGACTTTATTGACGACCTGCTGGTTAATGATCGCCGCGGACTAGGAGCCGTTCGCGCCCAAGTCCACGAATGGAAGAATCGTAAATTTGATTTAGCGGTTCTATTCCAAAATGCATTCGAGGCGGCCCTGATTCCGGCTCTCGCGCGTATTCCAATTCGCATTGGTTACGCTACAGAACGTCGCGGCTTTCTGTTAACGCATCCGCTTGTCTTGCCTGACTGGCGAAGCTCGAAACATGAAGTCTTCTATTACTTGAATATCGTGGCAGCGCTCGAGCGTTTGATTAAAGGTGGGGAGCGCACGACAGATGACTATGAGCCGCAACCCTACCTTAAAATTTCAGAGGGCCGCCGAGCCGGGGCTGTGAATCTCCTTGTTCGCCATGGAGTAGATGGCGAGCGAAAATTGATCGCATTGTGTCCGGGCTCGATTAATAGCCGCGCCAAACGTTGGCCGGCGGAATCCTTCGCGGCGCTTGCTGATTTGTTAATAGAACGTCATGCCCAGGTATTACTAATTGGTTCGCCAGAAGAATTGGATGTTTCGCTCGAAGTGGCGCGCCGCATGCGCCACGAGCCGATCATGCTTACCGGCAAAACCAATCTGTCCCAGGCGATTGAAGTTTTAGATAGCGTGGATCTGCTAATCACAAACGACACCGGCCCTGCACACATTGCCGCGGCGCTCGGGCAGCCCACACTCGTGATCTTTGGTCCGACAAATCCACTTACCACGCGCCCATTTTCTTCTAACTCGGAAATCGTGCGACAGCCGCCGGAGTGTGCTCCCTGTATGCTTCGCGATTGTCCCATCGATCATCGTTGCATGACTGCCATCAGTCCCGCGGAAGTATTCGCTCGCGCGCAAGTTATGCTTGGTAGCCAGGAATCGCTGCGCGATCCGGGTCTGCGGCCGACCGGAGCGGTGGCATGAAGCGACCCGCAGTTTTCATCGATCGCGACGGCACGATTTCTGAAGAGGTGGGTTACATAAACCATCCTTCTCGCTTTCGCGTATTTCCTTATGCCGCCAACGCCATTAAGCTGCTCAACGATCGAGGGTGGCTTGCCGTAATCATCACCAACCAGGCAGGAGTAGCGCGCGGGTATTTTTCAGAAAGCATGATTGAGACTGTTCATGACAACTTGCGGCGGGAGTTGCAAGATCAAGGGGCGCGAGTCGATGCCATATATTATTGCGCGCATCATCCGACAGTGGGCGAGCCGCCTTACCGTCAGGATTGTGATTGCCGCAAACCAAAACCAGGCTTAGTTACCCGCGCCGCTAAAGCTCTCGACATCGCACTTGAGAAAAGCTGGATGATCGGGGACCGCTACGGAGATATCGAGCTAGCCCGCAATGCGGGACTGCACTCTGCATTAGTATTGAGCGGCTACGGCCGTGGCGAATGGGAAAATCAACGATCGCTCTGGAAGCACCAGCCAGACCTCGTCGCTGAAAACTTACTCGAAGCAGTTGAGTCAATTATCGGTTTTGGACGAGCACAATGACTCGCACAATCCTTCAGGAACGATTGATCAGCATCGTGAAACGGTTTGCGGGATTGCGAATCGTTGTGGTTGGCGATGCTATAGCGGACCAATTCGTTTATGGGGCAATTAGCCGGGTGTCGCGCGAGGCCCCGGTTCTCATACTGCGTCACGAACAAACCGAAACAGTGCCGGGCGGCGCTGCGAACTGTGCTGTGAATTTGGCATCTTTAGGTGCGACAGTTTCGTTGATTGGTGTCGCGGGCGCCGACACTGCGGGACGTGCCTTGCGCGAAAAACTCGAGCAGGCGGGGGTTGACTGCGATGGCCTGCTGATTGACGAGCAGATGCAAACCACGACGAAGGTGAGAATCCTCGCCGGTCAACTTCACTCCACGCGTCAACAAGTTATTCGCATTGATTATGAAGGTACGCCGCTCGCCAATCACCAGTTGCAGGTTCAACTTCATGAGCGCGCGGTCGCAGCGTCACAAGGAGCGGACGCCGTGGTCATCTCTGATTACAATTATGGCGTGGCAAATGCTGAGATGGCGGATGCCTTGCGCAATATCGCGCTTACCAACAAATGTCCGGTGCTCGTCGATTCACGTTTTGAACTTTCTCGATTTGGCGGTTTCACTTCCGCGACGCCCAATGAGGATGAAGTTGAACAACTGCTCAAGTCCGACACCAACCTTAGCGATCTGGAGTCAGCAGGTGAACGCCTTAGAGAGGTCCTGGGATATCGCGCATTACTTATCACGCGCGGCGGTAACGGCATGATCTTACTGGAGGACGGCGTTGCGCCTTTGCACATTGCTGCCGTGGGAGGCAGTGAACCGGTGGACGGTACAGGGGCGGGCGACACGGTGATAGCCACCTACGCATTAGCGCTCGCCGCCGGTGCTTCCTTTTCAGATGCGGCTCATTTGGCGAATCACGCAGGTGGAATTGTGGTGATGAAGCGCGGCACGGCGGCAATCACTCCCGGTGAGCTGGAACATTCAATTGTGAATGTCGATGTTAATTGAAAGGGGCACCAAAAGTATTGCACCGGCCCGGGGGTCAAGAAAGTCAGAACCGGGAGCGATAGCGACCGGGCCGTCTAATTGGCGATTGCCAATTGCCAATTTCCGATTTGTGAGGATCTTTCGTTACCGGTCAATCGCGCAATCGGAAATCGACAATCGGCAATCGAGAGAACCGATCACTTTGCTCCCGGTTCTGACTTTCTCGACCCACGAATGGGGTCGCTCTGGTAAATTGAGGCGTGCATTCAGCAATGATTCTTAAACGCGACGACCTGCTGGCGCGCGTGGCTGCCATTCGCACACAAGGTGCTCTTATAGTGCTAGCGAATGGTTGTTTTGACGTGCTGCACGTTGGCCATGTTCGGTACATCAGGGGAGCGAAAGCTGAAGGTGAGCTGTTGGTTGTAGGCATTAATTCCGACAAGCAGGTTGCTAACTTAAAAGGCGCGGGACGGCCGATCATGGGCGAGCAAGAA
>JBPCMI010000054.1:0-21465 GCA_051002415.1 Pyrinomonadaceae bacterium | reverse complement strand
CGCAATAGGTGTCGTGCTGGTGTTTCTTTACGCGCTGATTCGGCCACGATTGGGTCCGGGGGTGAAGACAGCGATTATCGCTGGTCTCATCATGTGGTTCGGAATTTACGTCTACACAGGAGTCGTTAACGGCTTACTCTTTCGTATCCCAATTAATGCGATGTTGATCGGGCTCGTCTGGGGATTGCTCGAATACCTGGCAGCCGCGATCGCGGGTGCCTGGATCTACAAGGAAGCCTAGTTAATTTCTTCCGTGTCCAATTCAATTGCCGTACTCAACTGCTCGCAGATCGTAACGCTTGCCGGACCTGCTCGTCCGCGCGTGGGCGCAGAATTGCGCGAGTTGGCGGTTATTGCCGACGGCGCGTTGCTCGTTCGCGGCAGTCGCATCGAAAAGGTGGGAAGGCGCAGCGAGATTGAGTCATTGATTACTGCCGAGTGCGAAGTAATAGACGCAAGTGGGCGAATTGTTTTGCCGGGCTTCGTCGACGCACACGCGCATCCGGTATTTGCCGGGACGCGAGCGGATGAATTTGAAGAACGAGCCGCAGGTGCGACATATCAGGAAATCGCCGCCCGAGGCGGCGGTATTAAGTCGACTGTGCGGGCCACCCGCGCCGCGACCGCGGAAGACTTATTCAATTCGGGTAAGCGTTACGCAAATTGGTTTCTGCGTTGCGGTACTACAACTGTGGAAGCGAAGTCCGGCTACGGGCTGACAGTGGATGATGAACTAAAAATTCTGCGCGCTATCAAGAAGCTCGACCAGGAATTACCGCTTCGTTATGTGCCAACTCTTCTTGGCGCTCACGATATTCCGCCAGAGTTTAGCGACCGCCGGGAAGAGTACGTTGCCCTTGTGATTGAAGAAATGTTGCCCGCGGTCGCGCGCGAGGAGCTTGCGGAATACTGTGACGTCTTCTGCGAAAAGAATGTCTTTACGATCGACGAATCAAGACGAATCCTTACGGCTGCGCGCGAACTGGGTTTCGGATTAAGGATTCATGCAGACCAGCTCTCACTTTCCGGCGGTGCGAAACTAGCCGCGGAGTTGCAAGCAGTGACAGTGGATCACCTCGAGCATACCGATGCAGCCGGCATTGCGGCGTTGCAGGCAGCGAGCGTGCAACCAGTGCTTTTGCCTGGCTCAGTTTATGCGCTTGGCTCGCGTGGTTATCCCGCCGCGCGGGAAATGATTGCCGCTGGACTCGCGGTCGTTTTGGCGACCGACTTTAATCCCGGATCCTCGCCAACGCCTTCGATGTTGCAGGTGCTCTCCCTCGCGGCCACCCACCTAAAAATGACGGCAGCGGAATCGATTACGGCGGCGACGATCAATGCGGCTTATAGTCTCAATCGGGGAAAGAAGCTGGGGTCACTCGAAGCGGGTAAGAGCGCCGATTTTGTCATTCACGATTGTGACGACTGCCGCGAGCTTTCGTACTTTTTTGGGATAGAACACGCGCAACAAGTCTATGTCGGCGGCCGGCTCGCTTTTAGTCGAGGCTGAGAGAGGAAAAAAAGCGATTGACTCATGCTCCGACGCTCATTTATTATTTGCCTAACACTGAAAAGGAGGTGATCAAATAATATATGAGTTCTTATCACAGTGAGGTGGCTGCGGCCTGACCTCTGAATCGAGATTGTTAGGATTACGGTTCAGTCGTCTTACTGCTTGGTGCTCCTCCTCAGGGATGTCAGCACACGGTTAGTCCACAGGCCAATCCCAACAGTTCACCGGAAGCCGCTTACGTTTTAGACGTGGGCGGCTTCTTCCATTTTGCGTGAGGCGGCGGAGCAGCAGCAGGAGTAGGTGGCAGGAGGCAGTAACACCACGACATGACCTCAAGAAGTGAAGTCGCTCAGCGTTAAACGCGGGTGCTGCCGTCTGCCACTGCCGTCTGCCTTCTTTCACTTTGGAGCCGGGGTCGGCGTAGGAGTTTGTTCTGACGGCATTACGCGAGAAGGATCAGGCTTATCAGGTGAAGTATGCAGATGAACAGCTTTCCAGTCTTTCCCCGCCCGCTTGAACACGAGAGTCATTCGACCCGAAGCCGTTTCCAGAGTTTCCTGATACGTCTGCGACTGACTCCAAAGACACGTTACTAAAGCGCCGTCGCGACCGAGCATTGTTATCTGTACATCCTTGACGTCGAGGGTTACATCTTTCATCTGGGGATAAGAGCTCTCGCGGTTCTTTCGCAGTTGTTCCCAACCGCGAGTTACAGTTCCGTTGTTGTTAAAGAGCAGCAGGCGCGGCGAATTCAAATACACACTAGTCACCATTTTGACGTTGGCTTTGCGGATGCCCTCGACCAAGGCATTGAAAGCGGAAACGACACCAGCTGAGCCGGGCACTTCGGTGGCGGCAACTTTGGGCTTTGCTTCAGTAGGTTGAGCCGCCGCCGGGGTGGCTGTCGGCGCCTGCATGTCGGTGCTCTTTTGCGGACTTGTCGGAGGTGCACTCGTATTGGTGTTCGTCGTACGCGGACGATTGGTCGTCGATGAATTAGTGTTTTGTGCAGCTATTACTGACGAGAGTGCTAAAACCAGCGAAATCGTCAGTATCGTTTTGCGCAACATGTCTTCCTCCCATCCGTCCGAGACCTACTCGCTATCGGTTCATTTGTCCGCCTAAATATCTCCTAATGCATTCATCGTGTCGAACCAGGGCACGCCACTGTGTAGACGCTCAACCGAGCGCTTTTGTCCGAGAATATCAAACACTTCAAACATCGACGGACCGACGGCCTGCCCCGTTAACATTGTTCGCGAGCCATTGATCAGCAGACCGGCTTTGACTCCTTGCTCTTCAGCAAATGCGCGGAGGGTTGCTTCGGCGGTCTCGGCCGTGAATGAATCGAGTTTTGCTAAGCGGTCAGCCAATGCGGGCAACAGTTCGCGCAGTCTTGGCTCTTTGCGCAAATTCTTGTTGACCGCCGCTGGCTCAAAATCAAAGTCATCGGAAAAGTACGCACGGCCCTGCGCGGAAAAGTCCTTCAGCGTATGGAACCGCTGCCTAATCAGATCCAAAGTTCGAATCAGCCAATCACGATCGTCGTCTTCATACTCGTCGCGCCAAAGTTTATTAGCGCGCAGTTCTGCTTTTACCATCGGCAATAGTTCATCAATAGGCATTGAGCGAATGTACTCGGCATTCATCCAGTGGGCTTTGTCGTCAGTCCAATGCCGCGGATCGTTTTCCTGAAAATTGAAGATCGCGTTCGCGCGACCAATCCCTTCAAGCGAAAACTCGCCGGTCAACTCCTCAAGAGTCATGATCTCTTTTGTTTCAGAGGGTGACCACCCTAGCAACGCCAGAAAATTGCGAAATGCTGCAGGCACAAAACCGCGATCACGGTAAGTGGTGAGCGATACCACCTCGCCATGTTTGCGTTTGGAAAGTTTGCCTTTGTTCGGCGCGAGGATTAAGGGCAAGTGCGCAAACTTCGGCGCGGGCGTACTCAGGGCTTCGTAAAGCAAAATCTGCTTGTGCGTATTCGTGACATGGTCCTGGCCGCGAATCACGTGTGTGATTCCCATTTCGATGTCATCAATGACTACGGAAAGATTGTAAAGAGGGTGCCCGTCCGAGCGCAGCAACACGAGATCTTCGATCTCGGAGTAACTCCGTTCCTGGGCTCCATAAACAAGATCGTCGAAATAAGTCTTGCCCTCGCGTGGCACTTTGAGGCGGACGGCAAATGGCTCACCAGCCTCGGCCCGGCGCTGCGATTCAGCCGAGTCCAAATCGCGAAACGAATTGCTGCGATGATCAGTACCTTCGGCCGCATGCGCGCGTGCGCGCTCGGCGATGCCTTGCTTTATTGTCGCGTCATCGCGTTGCTGTTTGGGAGTAAAGTCGCGGTAGGCTTTGCCCGCTTCAACCAACATATTAGCAGCGGCTCGGTGCTTGGGCGCATTTGCCGACTGAAAGACAATTTCCTCGTCGTAGTCCAAGCCTAACCATTCCAATCCTTCAATAATCGATCGGGTGGACTCGTCAGTTGAGCGCTGGAGATCGGTATCTTCAATCCGCAGAAGGAATTTGCCGCCGAACTTGCGCGCGAAGAGCCAGTTGAACAGCGCCGAACGCGCCGCACCAATATGCAGGTAGCCGGTGGGTGATGGAGCAAAACGAACGCGAACAGTCATGGTTCAAATAAATGCTCCGCGTTCATCGTTTCAATTCTGGCGGAGATGACAGGATTCGAACCTGTGAAGGGCTTTTGACCCTTAACGGTTTAGCAAACCGCCGCCTTCAGCCACTCGGCCACATCTCCGTGCCTGAGCGAGGCGAAAACCAATTCTAGTCTGCGGTCGTGGATTGTCAAGAAGTCGCAGTCTTATCAGATTGAAGGGCTATCCTGTATGACGCAGAGCCGTTAGAATCGGGGAGTGATTAAAGTCGAGTTGAATCGTCGTCAATTTCTAACCGGTCTCGCCGCCGCGCCTTTGTTCGCGATCTCAGCGACGGCCGTCTATGCGCGCTTCATTGAGCCCTACTATTATTGCATCACCGAACAAGATGTTTTTATTCGTGACCTGCCGCCGGCATTTGAAAACTTTCGCATCACTCAAATTACCGACGTTCACCACAGTCGCATTGTTGGGCTTGATGAGCTGCAACGAGTAGTGAACCTCGCGCAATCAACCAAGCCCGATCTGATTGCTCTGACGGGCGATTACACCACAACCTACCGTCGCTACATTGAACCATGCGCGGAGGCCCTCGGCGGCTTGAATGCTCCTGAGGGTGTCTGGGCCGTATTAGGTAATCACGATCACTACACAGATCGTGAGCTGACGACGCGAGCTTTGGAGCGGAACCACATTCCCGTTCTTAACAATGCCAACACGAGGCTAAGGAGAGGATCGGAAATACTGCAGCTGGCGGGTGTCGATGACTGGTCCTGGGCGCGTACCGATTGGGACCGAGCATTTAACGGCATCGATAAAAACCATCCCACGGTGCTGCTGTCGCATCAACCGGCAGTGCTCGACCTGGTGCAAACGCAACGTGTCTCGTTGATATTGAGCGGCCATACGCATGGGGGCCAGGTTACGTTTCCAATCATCGGCGCTCCCGCGAAGCTTGCGACGAAAGATCTTAAATATGCCCATGGACTCTTTCGCCGCGGAGACACGCAGCTTTATGTATCTAGTGGCACAGGTGTGATCGGATTGCCTGTGAGGCTGGGCGCCAGACCCGAAATTGCCGTACTCCGTTTGCGCCGTGAACTGAGAACTTCCTGAACGTCCTGTTCAGTGTGTTCGCTGAATCGCCATCAAGGTGACGTCGTCCCTCGTCCGGCGGCCATCTCCAAAAGCAAGCCAGTCGCCCATACAAGCGTCAAGTAAACCACTCGGGGACATTTCATGATGGTCGCTTAGGAGCCGAGCAACCCGGTCCGCGCCGTATTCCATTTCGCCACCGTCCAACGCCTCTGAAAATCCATCCGTGTACAGCAACAAGCTATCGCCAACTTCTAATTGCATCCGAGTAGCGGTGAAGTGTTCATTGCAGAACATCCCCAAAGGCAGGCCCGTAGCCTCGATCGGACGGACGCTGCCTTCGTGGAACAGCAATGGCGGCAAATGTCCGGCGTTGCAGACTTCGACCAGTCCTGACGGGTTGGTTTTGCCACAAACGAGAGTTGCGTAGTGAGTGGGAAGAGTACTTTCGCAGAACACCCGGCTCGCGCGTTCAATCATCTGCTCCAAAGGCAAGCCAACGGAAATCAAAGTGCGAAACATTGCTTGTAAATGAGCCATCAACATCGAGGCTGCGACACCCTTGCCCGAAACATCTCCGAGGACAAACAAAACATTCTCATCGTCAACGCTGATGACATCGCAGTAGTCGCCGCTGACAATCCCTGCCGGCTGGTAGTGATAAGCGATCTCCCAACCGTCAATCTTCTGACTCGGTTGTGGCAGCAATCCAGTTTGGATCCTGGCGGCCAACTCGAGATCGTCTTCCAAGGCTCGCTGTTCGTTGGGGGAAAGATGGTCAATACAAAGGCGGGTCAGCGGGTCTGCGATCAATCGCCCAGGTTCCACCGGTTCATTACAGACGTCGCAGATCCCATAAGTGCCGTCCTCCATTCTTTGTAAGGCAGTGTCGACTTCGCGCAGCAAGCGCGATAACTGGTCATCATTGCGATCGCCAATAGCTGCGACTTCCAGTTTCTGACGCCGGTCGAGCAATTGCTCGCGCAGCAGCGGTTCAATAGCGGTAACCATTGTGTTCCTCTCGATTTCTAAGCGCCGAGACTAGCGGGGCGGGGCGCCTTTTGCAGTTGTATGGGGAGCTGGGTCGAACAACAAATCTGTGCGAGCCGGGCCCTATCGAGTTGCATAGCTGCATCGTCGCGCAACCAATTACGCACCTCTCGAAAAATATTGGCGGCTTGTTCATCCGGAGGCTCGACCACGCGGTAGTGAATCCATTTGCCCTCCCGTCGTCCTGCAACCACGCCAGCCTTTCGCAAATAAGCGAGGTGCCTCGAGATTTTTGGTTGATTGGTCTTCAGAGCTTCCACGAAGAAACAGACACAAATCTCGTCCTCGCCTATCAGATTGAGCAAGCGCAACCTGGTGCGATCGGCAAGCGCTTTAAAGAGTAATTCCATGCTGTAATGCTTGTTAGTTGTCATTTGCTTTTCGTCTGGGAACGGGGCGTAACTGATACGATTTGCGACCAGCTGGAGTTCCTCCAATCCGTGAGTTCTGCCTGTTATTTAAGACAAAAAAGTCGGGCTTTTCTATCCGTTTCTTGTGACCAAATTAGTCATGTTTTTGGACTTTCTAATCGATGCCGACTACCTTACTTCGTCGCTCGAGGATTACCGTATTGCGCCACACTCCGTCCAATTTGGAAATTCGTTCACGCTGTCCCAGGGTTGTGAATCCGAGACTTTCATGTAGCTTCAAGCTCGCGACGTTCTCCGGAAAAATGCTCGCCTGCAAGGTCCAAATTTCGTGACTTTCGGACTCCCGAATCAAAGCCTGGAGCAGGGCGCGACCAACCCCATTCCCGCGAGCTGCGGCGGCAACATAAACGCTGACTTCTGCAACGCCGATGTAGGCCAGTCGTTTTGAGACGCTACTGAGAGCCGCCCAGCCAATCAGTCTTTCATTCGGTAATGAGTAAGCGCCAATCCGTCCACAGGGAAGGTGTCCAGCATCCCATTCTGCGCGGCTTGGAGCCGCTGTCTCAAAGGTTGCTACTCGAGTCGCCACGCCCTCAAGGTAGATCTCTCGTAAGGCTTCCCAGTCCGATGTTTCGAGCGATTTGATTCGTGTTTCCAAGGCCAAAACGCCCTCGCCACAAATACGGCTTGACATATCTGTCGTTGCCGCCTAGGATGATTGACACATGCGGAAGAACGCATATGACTATAATGGAGGTTAGTTATGGAAAGCAAGTCGAACGAAGGCGTAGTAGCACTGAAAGCACACCTGGCTCTCAATGTCCGGAGCGTGGAAAAAAGTATCGAGTTCTACCGAGGGATGCTGGGAATCGAGCCGAGCAAAGTGCGGAAGGGTTATGCAAAGTTTGACGTACAAAATCCGCCGCTCAATCTCACCCTGAACGAAGGGGTGGTTAATGAGCGAGGCGCTCTTTCCCACTTGGGAATCCAGGTGGCTTCTACCGACGACGTGTTGGCCACCCGGCAGCGTTGGTCTGAAGTGGGTTTGATCACTCGCGACGAAATGCAAACCAACTGTTGCTATGCGACTCAAGATAAAACCTGGGTCCGCGATCCAGATGGCAACGAGTGGGAAGTGTTTGTAGTGCTCGCTGACAATTTGCCCGAAACAGATCCGTGTGCCTGCGGTGATCAGGTGCAGATCACTACGCCAAATCAGAAGCAAGCTGCTTCTTGTTGCGCTTAAGACGGCGCAAGCGAAATGGCCCGACCTTTGGGGTAAGGCCGGGCCACGCGGTTGAGGACGCGACGAACTTATCGTGGCATCGGATCGCGATGTTCACGCCGTTCACGTCTATGCTCGCGCCGTTCATCACGCCGCTCCTTGCGTTCGCTCTTGAGCTGTTCGAGTTTAGCCCGCTGTTCGGCCGTTAGAACAGCTTCCATCTCAGTGCGAATGCTTTGCATCGAGTTTCGAAGCTCGCCCCGTAACGACTGGACCCGGGCTTCGTCTTCCGGCGTCAGCGTGCCGGCAAATCGCTTTTCACGCAGCTTGAAAAGTTCTTCTCGCTGAGCCTTCGTGTTTCCTAACTGGCGCTGCACGATCGCGCGCCGTTGTTGTTGTTGTTCTTCAGTCAAGTTCAACTCGCGCCTTCCCGCGAATTCCCGGTGACGGCCCATCTTTCCGTGGCGCCGCCCCTCGCGCGGGCCTTCCTGACTAGTACCCATTTTATCTTGCGTTGACGCCGGCTTTTGCTGCGCATAAGTGACTGCAGTCAATGCGAGCACAGCCAACATGGCCGATGAAATCTTTCTTAAAAACATTCTTCGATTACTCCTTTTTTCCTCACTATGTTGTTTCAATCTTGGGACAAGGAACGTGTCTTTGCGACTTCTTAGACGCGATTGGCCTGACGCTGGCTGAACTAAAGGTTGACTGAACCGTACAAAGGATGTTACAGAGTACTTTGCTATGCAAAGTTCCCCGCGTGGTTTCGGAGCAATAAAGGACGCGCGCTGCGATGGATTTAGATAATTGTAAGAAATTTGTGAAGTAGCAAAAGCGGAATCACCAAGTTACAATGCGCCAAATGGGTCTCCTGGAAAATATTAATTCGGCTGCCGATCTGCGGCAGCTGCCAATCGCTCAACTTCCGGACGTAGCCGCCGAAATTCGTCAGTACATTCTGGAAACTATGTCACGCATCGGTGGCCACACCGGGGCTTCGCTTGGTGCCATCGAGCTGGCCGTAGCGTTGCACTATGCGTTCGATACACCCCAGGACCGTTTGGTTTGGGATGTTGGTCACCAGGCGTATGCCCACAAAATTCTAACGGGGCGTCGCGACTTGTTGCCTACGATCAAGCAGTACGGGGGCATTAGTGGGTTCCTGAGACGCGATGAATCGGAGTACGACACGTTTGGCGCCGGACACGCATCGACTTCCTTATCGGCCGCATTGGGGATGGCGATCGCGCGCGATAAGAAAGGTGAACAGCATCATGTGGTCGCCTTGATCGGCGATGCATCACTCGCGGGCGGCATGGCGATGGAAGCCATCAATCAAATGGGTCATTTAAAGACTCGGTTGATCGTCGTCCTCAATGACAACGAAATGTCCATTGCTCCGGCGGTGGGCGCGCTGACTGGATATCTGAACCGCATACGCACGGCCCAGGGTTATCACCGCTTCAAAGACGAGGTCGAGGAGACACTGCTGTCGATTCCTTCGCTCGGAGAGCGTCTGCATCATGCAGCGAAAACGGTAAAAGATGCGATCGCCGCGGCAGTCTTGCCGGGCGCCCTCGTCAGTGAGTTGGGATTCAAATACATCGGCTACGTTGATGGCCACAATCCACGTGCGCTGGTTGCGGCGTTAAGGGAAGCCAAGCAGGTTAAGGATGGTCCGGTGATCGTGCACGCGTTGACGACAAAAGGTAAAGGTCATCCGCAAGCTGAGAAGGACTACTACCGTTGGCATGCAACAGGTCCTTTTGATTTGAAGACGGGCAAAGCGATCAAATCTGCCGCAAAAGCACCGACCTACACGGCCGTATTTGGCAGCACGCTTTGTCAGTTGATGGAAAGCGATCCGAAGGTCGTCGCTTTAACTGCGGCCATGCCTGACGGCACTGGAGTTTGTGAGGCCTTGGAACGTTTTCCAGAGCGTTCGTTCGATGTCGGCATCGCCGAGCAACACTGCGTAACGTTTGCCGCCGGCATGTCGGTGGAAGGCCTGAAACCGGTCTGCGCCATCTATTCAACTTTCCTGCAGCGCGGGTTTGACCAGTTGGTCCATGATGTCTGCATCCAAAACCTCAACGTTAAGTTTTGTCTTGATCGCGGCGGGATTGCCGGCGGCGATGGCCCGACTCACCATGGGTTGCTGGACATCGCTTATTTGCGATCGGTGCCGAACATCATTGTGATGGCGCCAAAAGATGAGGGCGAAATGCGCGACATGATGCTGACGATGCTCGAGCACAACGGGCCGGCGGCGATGCGTTACCCGCGCGGAAATGGCGTGGGCGCTGACATCGAACGTAAGCCAGAGATCCTGGAGGTGGGCAAGGCTGAAATCCTGCGCGACGGCGGCGAGGTGGCCATTCTCGGCTATGGCTCGATGGTGCATGCCTCTTTGCACGCTGCCGAGAATCTTGCTAAGGAAGGCATCGAAACTACGGTGGTGAATGCTCGCTTTGTGAAGCCGCTCGACTCGTCACTCTTGCTGGCGCTCGCACGAACGAAACGCCTGTTAGTGACCGTTGAAGAAGCCTACCTCGCCGGTGGCTTTGGTTCAGCCATCTTAGAGTTGCTGGAAGAAAACGGACTGCAGGACAAGGTGCGCGTCGTGCGGATGGGAATTCCTGATCGTCTCGTGACTCATGGCGACCCTAAGTTATTGCTGGCCAAGTATGGGTTGGACGGCGATGGAATCTATACGCGAGTACGAGAAAGCATTGACGTGCTCGATGACCGTCGCGCAAAGCCGCAGAAGGTCGGTTCGTAGAGCCTGAATCAAAACCGCAACAGTGCGCCCGTTCCATGTTGGGACGGGCGTATTTTTTTCTGCACCATATGGTCAGCCGTTGCTCCTTTAGGGCTGCAAAATCAAGGCCCATAACCGAATATTGACGTTCTAAGAGAAGAAACAGTCACACGTATCATGGCCTTTTAGTTGCTGATAGTCCTTAGGAAGACTCTGCAAGGAGGGTAGCAGTTCATATGGAAAACCGGGATTTGGCGCTTGACGATTCATTTGCTGAAGAAGAGTCGCTCACTCTTCCTCATTTTGACGACGAAGCAACCGTGCAATCAGCGCGTCCGGTCGTACCGCTTCACGAAGTCCGAAAAGCATCGAGATCGAAACAGAAGATGCTGTTAGGTGCGGCGCTTTGCCTGGCAGCCATAGTCGGAGCAATTGCAGCTTCACTGATTTTCAGCGATCACGCGCAACCGATTGAGGAGTCAGCAACGTCAGCGATCCCTGAGGCTTCGGAAGAGGACTCCAATGGTTTCATTACGCCCTCGGGAGAGGCGAGTGGAGCAACGGTAGATCCCAATGAGACAGTTGCGGTCGACACGTCAGCTGCGACAACTGACAGCACAGATGAAGTGGTTAAGGTTCAATCCTCACCCCCCGTCAGCCGAGAGCAGCCAATCAGGAACTCGAGTGGTTCCAGGCCTGTCGAAAGGCCCGTCGAAAAAGTAGTCAGCAGGCCAGAGCCGGAAGTTGAGGATCGCGAGGCCGACGAACGCGCGGCTCGCCGTCAGGAACGAAGAGACGCCCGACGCATGAGACGCGAACGTCGCGCGGGAGATGGACTCACGCGAATTAGAGAGATTTTTGAGGGTTCGCCGAGACCATAGCCCTCAATCGCCCTTCAGTCGCCCGCCAAACCCGCGCATTTCTGTATTTATCTAGCTTTTTCGCACTACTTTGACCAAACGTGTACAAGCTTGTTGACTGTTTCTCAGACGAGTGGCATTATGCGTCGCGAACGAAGAAATTTCAGCGGCCGTTCGGCCACTTGCCCTGATTGCTTCTCTCTCACCTTCAGTCCCCGACTTTTTTGCGATTGATATTTCGCGTCCATTTCGCGAGGAAGTAGGTGTAGCTATGCCGAAACAATGGTTTCGAGAGCGGGAGTGTATTCATAAAGACAGCGGCGCCGCAGGCGAATCCTACAGCGGCGTCTATTACGTGCAGGCATTACAACGCTTGCCCATCGATAACGCGATGCTAATGGCCAGCAAGGTAGCTTCTTTTTTTTGGGCTGATGCGCCAAACATCGTTGTCTGGTTGTGTCAGGAGTGCGCTACTGAACTTGGCATTGCCGATATGCCGCGGGCGATCAGTCAAAGCGCACGCAAGCAAGCCTGAGGCGACGCGCAACTGGTAGCGCCTCCCTCTCGCGGCGTAAAGTGTTCGCCAGATGAAGCGCGAGCGCAAATCCGAGCGGATAGATAAATTACTTGTCGAACGTGGGCTCGCCGACTCTCGGATGAAAGCCCAGGCGTTGGTCATGGCCGGACTTGTTCTGGTGAATGAGCAACGTGTCGCAAAGCCTTCCGATAACACCCCGCTGGACGCACAAATCCGGCTTAAAGGGGCGGATGATCCCACATCCCGTTACGTTGGTCGCGGCGGACTGAAACTCGAGGCTGCCTTGCGCGAGTTTGCCATCAATGTAAATGGATTTGTTTGTATCGATGTCGGCGCATCGACCGGAGGCTTCACCGATTGTTTGCTGCAACACGGTGCGGCGAGTGTAGTCGCCTTAGACGTGGGACATAACCAACTGGATTGGCGCTTGCGCAACGATCCCCGGGTCACTGTGAAGGAAGGTGTTAACGCTCGCTATCTAAAGCCCGAAGACTTCGCAAACAAATTCGATTTGGCGGTGATGGATGTCTCCTTCATCTCCGCGACTAAGGTGATGCCGGCGCTTATTCCTCTCCTTGCCGATGCCGGCCGGCTGATCACGCTTATCAAACCACAATTCGAAGTAGGTCGTGGCGAAGTCGGCAGCGGAGGCATTGTCCGCGATCCCGAGAAGCACGCGCGCGTGATTGCCGAAGTTAATCAAGCTGCGACTCAGTTAGGCTTACGTGATTCGGGCTTAATCGAATCGCCCTTGCAGGGAGCTGACGGCAATCGCGAATTCCTCGCCCTTTACGAGAAAGCTCGATCGTAGCCGCGCTAATCGCTGTTGCTCCGAATCTCGCTAGCAGTTACCATTGCCAGCGTTTTCCATTATTCAATTCATCCCCCAACGATTGGGCTCGTGCTCGAAACGCGATGACGACCTCTTCCATCCGGCGTGTAGGCATAATCGTAAAACCGCACCAGCCGGAGGCGTTACAAACCGTCTGCGGTGCAGTCGAGTGGTTAACTCAACGCGGTATCGAATTGGCTGGCACGCCGGATCTGGAACGAGACCGCATTGAACATCAAACTGGCTGCGCGGTTGAGTCTTTGCCCGCGGATCAGCTAGCGGCAAATGTCGACCTCATGATCGTGCTCGGTGGTGATGGCACGATGATCGCGACAGCTCGCATGCTGGGCGACTGCGAGGTCCCGGTGTTAGGCGTTAACTACGGTGGGCTTGGCTACCTCGCCGAATTTCGCATTGAGGAACTTTACACGGCGCTCGAGTCGATTCTCGCAGGTAACTATCGGGTAGATACCAGGGTGATGCTTGCAGTGGAACTGCTGCGCGGTGCCGAGGAAGTGACACGCAATCGCGTGCTCAACGACGTCGTCATTAACAAGTCAGCCCTTGCTCGGATCATCGAAATCGAAGCTTACCTGAATGGTCAGTTCGTAAATTCATTTCGAGCTGATGGCTTGATCGTGTCGACGCCCACTGGTTCGACAGCGTACAACCTCTCTGCAGGCGGCCCAGTGATTTATCCTTCGATGAATGCCGTAGTCATCACGCCGATTTGTCCCTTCACCTTATCGAACCGCCCGATCGTAGTTCCCGATGACGCTGAGATTGAGCTGTGCCTGAAGACCGAGGAGGAGGACGTGTCGCTGACACTGGATGGCCAGGTTGGTTTCCCTTTGCAGTTTCACGATCGCGTGCAGATTAGAAAGAGCAAAGCGAGGTTTAAACTAGTGCAGCCGATGAACCGCAACTACTTCGAAGTGTTGCGCGATAAGTTGCGTTGGGGAAGATAAGAATGTTCCGAGTTTAGAGTTTCGAGTTCCGAGTTTGTTTCCCAACCGAGACGTTGATCGAGAAGCAGATCTTTCAGAACAATAAAAACTCTGAACTCCAAACTCGAAACTCAAAACTTAGAATCGCCATGCCCAGAAACGACAAAACCAAAAAATCCAAATTAATTGCGGCTGACGCGTTCGAGCGCGAGGTAACCACCGATCTCGACGAGAAGACTCCCGACAAGCCAAAAGGCCCGGCGCTTCATACTCGAATTCTAATCGGTCTAATCGTGGGCGTGGTTGCCGGTGTGACTGTCAACTACGTGCTCGGGGGTAGCCATCCGCGTGTAGTTTGGATCGTCGACAACATCACCGGACCGATCGGACAACTGTTTCTCCGGCTGCTGCTGATGATAGTTGTTCCGCTTGTTTTCTCTTCGCTTGTCGTTGGCGTGGCGGGAATCGGCGACATTCGCAAACTCGGTCGCGTGGGGCTGAAGTCGTTTGTCTACTGCTTCGTGTTATCTGCCATCTCCGTGATTATCGGATTAACTCTAGCGAACACCATCAGGCCCGGCGAGCGGATCGCTCCTGATACGAAAGCAGCACTCGAAGCTCGTTACGGGAAAGACGCGACAACCCAGGTAGAAGCAGCCAAGAAAGGTGGCACGGTACCGACACCACTGATGCAGGTAGTCGAAACGATCGTCCCCTCGAATCCGTTGGCTTCGATAGCAGGAGTTCCCGGCAATCCAAGTGCGGCAACTTCAGGCGGCACTCCGAACATGCTTCACCTCATGTTCTTTGCTCTGGTGATCGGCATTGCCATCACTTTGATTCCGGTGACTACGACCGCGCCCTTATTGCGTGGCTTGCAGGCGCTGTATGAGATCACGGCAAAGATCATTGAAATGATCATGAAGTTTGCGCCGTATGCAGTTGCTTGTTTGCTATTTAACAATACGGCACGTTTTGGATTGGACCTGCTGCAGGCACTCGCTTGGTTCGTCCTCACTGTGCTGCTGGGATTGGCGCTGCATATGTTTGGCGTCTATTCGCTCTCGATCTATTTCTTGTCGCGCCTGTCGCCCCTCGACTTTTTCCGCCGCATCAAAACGGTAATTCTGACGGCTTTCTCCACCTCGTCATCCAATGCAACCTTGCCGACAGCGCTGCGCGTGTCGGAGGAAAATCTGGGTGTCCCGCAAGAGATTAATAGTTTTGTTTTGACCGTTGGCGCCACTGCCAATCAAAACGGCACCGCTCTCTACGAAGGAGTCACGGTGCTGTTTCTGGCCCAACTCGCCGGCATCGATCTTTCGCTGGGCCAGCAGCTGATGGTTGTCTACCTGGCGATTCTTGGCGGGATCGGAACCGCCGGTGTTCCCTCCGGTTCGATCCCTTTCATCATCGGTGTGCTGGTGACGATTGGCGTCAACCCTGCGTTGATTGCGATCATTTTGGGAGTGGATCGCATTCTCGATATGTGCCGGACCACTCTTAACGTTACTGGAGACATTACAGCGGCGACTTACGTGGCCCGCTCCGAAGGATATGAACTATTGAAATCCCATGAGCCCGCAATTGTTCGCGCTGGGCTTGGTAGATGACGTGCTGCTTATTAAGCGGCGACCACGAGAGAGTTTCGACATATTTTTTTGATTTGATAAATCAGACTAACGCATGCTTCAGAGAGGTGAGTAAATGATCTTTCCGATTGGGGATGACAACAGCGACCGCACCACGGTGCCCGTCGTTAACTACATACTCATCGCGATAAATGTGTTGGTCTTCGTTTTCTTCCAGGGCCTCGGATCGAACGATCAATTCACCTATGCGTTTTCCACGGTGCCGGAAGAAATTAGAACCGGGACAGACATCGCGCGTCCGGTTCCCATCGAAGTGGGTGATCAGCGGGCTGTGATTAACCTGCAACGGACACCTGGTTCCGTTTACCTGACCCTCATCACTTCAATGTTCATGCATGGCGGCTTCATGCACCTGTTTGGCAACATGCTGTTTCTTTGGATCTTTGGTGATAACCTTGAACACGCCCTCGGACGCGCAAGGTACCTCATCTTCTATCTTGTGACGGGGTTGATCGCATCTCTCGCTCATGTAATTTCAACATTTGTGTTTGGGGATAACCCTTTTATTCCGAGCCTCGGCGCTTCGGGCGCCATCTCAGGAGTGCTGGGCGGATATTTGGTGCTTTATCCCAAGAAACAAGTTCGCGTGATCATCCTTCGGATGATAACCACAGTGCCTGCTGTCGTAGCGATTGGGCTGTGGTTTGTTTTCCAGCTGATCAGTGCCTTCGGCGTGATAGGTGCAGGTCCTCAATCCAGCGGTGGCGTGGCATTCATGGCCCACATAGGTGGCTTCGTTGCCGGCCTCGCTCTGGTAAAAATCTTCACCATCGGCAGGAACCCGGATGTCGCAACCTAGACAACCAGGACCGATCTGAATTGCGGTGTCCTAATTTCTGTAGGGGCGGCACTCTGAGGCTGCCCCCCTCCTTTTGCAGTCAAGGGCGCCCACCGAGAGGCGCCCCTGCACCTATTTTCAGATTCTCGACTGGCAACGAAGGTGTGAGTGTGGTGTCTGCGACAAGCCTCAGTTAAGATCCCCGCTAGTTCGAGAACACATCATGCCGCTTGACTCGATCACAATTCCGAACCAGCAAGGTCTCGACATTCGCTCTACGCCGCGCGCGGAGATGAATCTTTTTCCGCTCGACACGTTCCCTTACGAGTTCCCCGGTCGCGAAATCAAGATCAACTTTGAAATTCCTGAGTTCACCGCGATCTGTCCATTCTCAGACTTCCCTGACTTTGCGATCATTCGTCTGGAATATGTTCCGAACGAGCGCTGCGTCGAGTTGAAGAGTTTAAAGCTCTATATCAATTCATTTCGCAACGTCAAGATTTTCCACGAGCATGTCATCAACGTGATTCTCGAAGACTTTGTTAAGGCCTGCGATCCCTTGAGCGCTGAGATTGAAGGAGACTTTCACATCCGCGGGAATATTAAGACGGTTGTGAGAGCGGGCTACCGCAGAAAATAGTCAGTTGTCAGTGGTCAGTTGCTGAAACTTGAGAGTCACTCCAAACTTTAATTACTACTAACAACTACCCTAACGACTGACCACTGACCACTAACAACTGACCACTGCCAGTTTTTAATGTCAACCTCAACCATTTTCATCATCGGAGCGGTTGTTCTCCTAGCGATCATTGTTTTGATCGGGAGGCTAGCTGTGCGCTGGCTAGTGCGGTTGACGATGATTGGAGTGGTTCTGATCGCCCTGGTCGGCGGTGCCTTCTTCTGGTGGTGGACCCGCAGCCTCTCTGAAAAATCTCCTGCAGCCAAGCCACGCCCCACTCCAAGCAAGCGCGCGGCGAATCGTTAACGAGCGATCATGGGAGAAAGTGATACCGACGCCGCCGATCAATTTGATGCGCGCATCACTCCCACAAAATTAGATGAAGGCACTCCCGGCCTTTGGCGCCGTTACCGCCGTCTGCCGCGGAACGTTTTTGCCATCAGTCTGGTCAGCCTGCTAAACGACGCTTCAAGCGAAATCATCTATCCCTTTCTGCCTGTCTTCCTCTCATTGACGCTTGGCGCAAGTCCCGGAATCGTCGGCATTGTTGAGGGTGCTGCCGAATCAGTCTCAAGCCTGCTAAAACTCTTTTCCGGTTACTTCAGCGATCGGCGAGGGAAGCGAAAGGGTTTCGTCGTTCTCGGCTACTCCCTGGCCAGTTTTGCTCGGCCGCTGCTAGCCTTCGCCACGACTTGGTATCAAGTCTTTGCGATTCGGCTAGCCGACCGGGTTGGTAAAGGAATTCGCAGTGCGCCGCGCGACGCGATGATTGCTGATACGGTGGCGGCTGAGGAGCGGGGACTCGCCTTTGGTTTTCATCGCGCCATGGATCACGCAGGAGCGATGGTTGGTCCGCTCTTAGGCTATTTATTGCTCGCGCTGTTCGCAGCAAATCGTAACGCGCCGACCGCCGCCGACTTCACTAAGATATTTTTGCTGGCTTCGATTCCGGCGCTCGCTGCTGTAATCGTCGTCATATTTTTCGTCAAGGAGTCGCCACGAGCGGCAACTCCTGACGAATCCGTAGTGACTGCCCCTAGCTCACTCTCGCTACGAGGTTTCGACAGCAATTTCAAACGGTTCTTGCTAATCATTGCTTTGTTCACGCTCTCAAACTCGTCGGACGCGTTTCTGCTTTTGCGAGCGCAATCAGTCGGTGTTTCGATTGCCACGATTCCTTTGCTGTGGGCGATGCTGCATGTAGTCAAGGTTGTGAGTTCTTTGATTGGCGGCGATCTCTCCGACCGTCTGGGCCGGCGTCGGCTGATCGTTTCCGGATGGATCCTTTATGCAGCGGTGTACGCGGGCTTTGCGTTTGTGTCTAATAATGTCTCTGTATGGATCCTGTTTTTGATTTACGGCATCTATTTTGGTTTGGCCGAGGGAGCTGAAAAAGCTTTGGTGGCCGATCTTGTGCGGCCGGAACAACGCGGCACTGCGTACGGTTTGTATAATCTCGCGTTTGGTATCACGGTGCTGCCAGCATCATTACTGATGGGAGCGCTGTGGAGTTGGCGTGGTCCCGGCCTCGCGTTTCTTGTTAGCGCCGGATTAGGCGGGGCTGCTGCCCTGCTGATGCTTCTCCTCGTAAAGCAATCTACTCATGACAGTCGACTCACTTCCGACACCTGACTTCTGACCAAGTTCGAGTTTGTTGACACGCTCAACGAGCGCGCTGTATACAGCGGAGAGCAGTTGTTAGCCGCGCTCCTTCGTAGTCCTGCTATCAGACCTTAGTAGGCTGCGGTGGCAATTCTCAGCTAAACTAGTTAAGTCTCCTTCCATCCCGAGGTGGCTCGCCAACCAAGGCCGGAGGTATGGAAGCGCTATGAAGCTTTAATCCTGAGTATCTGTTTTCGATTACCTTAAGGTTGAATTCTAAAAGTAGAATGACTGTTAATGACTACGAACTATCGGTTGGTCAAAACCGAGGAAGAGTTACGCAAAGCAGTTGAGTTATTAATAACCCATCCGGTAATCGGCCTCGATACCGAAACCACAGACCTCGATCCCTACAATTCGCGTTTGCGTCTGATTCAACTCGCAACGCCTACCGCGGTCTATATCGTCGACCTCGACGCCTTCAGCGCCAACTCGTCTAATGACCTGCAACACAGTGAAGCACTCGCGCCGTTACGGCGTCTGCTCGCAGCCTCTCGTCCAATTAAGATCGCTCACAATGCCAAGTTTGACGCGAAGTTTCTTAAGCATGTTATCGGTGTTGATCTAGGAGGCTTGTTTGACACCTTGCTCGCCAGCCAACTGGTTGGCGCCGGCGACATTGAGGAACGTCACGGCTTGGATACAGTAGCGTCCCGCTATCTTAACCAGGTGGTCGACAAGAGCGAGCGGCTGAGCAATTGGAATTTTGAACTTTCAGAAGCGCAATTGGAATATGCCGCGCGCGATGCAGCGGTGCTTCTTCCTTTGCGCGAGATACTCGTTGAGCGACTGAAAGCCGACTCGCTTATTAAGGTGGCGCAACTGGAATTTGAATGCGTGATGTCGGTAGTCGATATTGAGCTTGCCGGTTTCTTCATGCACAAGGATCGTTGGCGTGAGCAATTGTCGATAGTTGAGAAGCGACGTGGCGAGCTTGCTGAGGAATTACAAACCGCTCTCGCGCAAGAGTCGATGCAGGGATCTCTCTTTGGCGGACCGCAAAGAGAAGACATCAATCTCGATTCGCACCAGCAATTGACCTCTTCGTTGCAGCGACTCGGCATTCCGGTGCCGGAATCAACTCGCAATTGGAAACTGCAACCACTCGCCGCCGAGTATCCCATCATAGCGACGCTGCTTGAGTACCGGACGGTGCAGAAGGCCCTCACGAGTTATGGCGAGAACATGATCGAGCTAATCAATCCGGCTACCGGTCGCTTGCACGCTGACTTTCGCCAGATAGGAGCGCCGACAGGACGGTTTGCGTGCACCAACCCTAACATCCAGCAGGTGCCACACGCCGTCGAATACCGCCGCTGCTTTAGTGGACATCCGGCCGGACGCAAGCTGGTGATCGCGGACTACTCGCAGATTGAGTTGCGAATTCTTGCGGAGTTTTCCGGCGATCGCGGGTTCATCGAAGCATTCAATTCAGGCGCAGACTTGCATCGCGTCACCGCTGCCCAGGTTTTTAACGTTCCTCTTGATCAAGTTTCGCGGGACCAGCGCGACTTTGCCAAACGCTTGAACTTCGGTGTGGTCTACGGCATTGGCGCGCAACGGTTTTCTATCATGACCGGATTGAGTGTGCCGGAAGCTGAGAATGTCTTGCGCAAGTACTTCGCAACTTATCGTGGCCTTGACACCTATTTGCGCGAAGCTGCAAACCGCGCCGTCAGCGAGCGACAGGCGCGCACAGCTTCGGGTCGCCTCGTACGTTTCCGCTACGACGAAAATGATCGGCAGCAGATTTCCATGACGCAGCGTAACGGCAAGAACACGCCGATCCAGGGAACGAGTGCCGACATTCTCAAGCGTGCGCTGAGACTGTTGAGTGATGAGCTGCGCCCGACGAGCGCAAAAATCGTGAACATCATTCACGATGAAATTGTGGTTGAAACAGATGCAGACGAGGCCGAGGAAATTGCCGGTAAGGTGGAGCGTGCAATGTCCGATGCCGGTCAGGAGTATATGGCGACAGTTCCGGTGAAAGTGGAGACTGAGATTGCCGAAGAATGGGTCAAGTAACCGTCATGACTCTCTGTGAAACGGTAGGCTTAATCCCACCACATGCCCCGCTGTCATTGCGCACTCGTTCAGTCGTTGCTTTGTTATGGTTGAAAGCTGTGTCTTCAGCAAAAAAGCATTCATGCCAAATTTCGTCTCTTTGACAATGCGAGGTCATTGGATTAGGGTGCTCCCAAATAATCACGGTAGATCTTCTTCACTATCTTGCCGCGACGCCCAGCCAAAATTGAATGCGGATATCGGCGAATTGTTCAACGCCTTTTTGCTTGTTAAGCGAACCCCCACGCCTCGTTTAGTTGATTCCGTCAACAAACTCTCAAGCTAATCTGCTCACTCTTGATCTTTCACGACGGGAGTTTCATATGTCTACCTCTCACCGAATCATGCCTTTCACGGCTGGGGCTCTTTCTTATGCGCTGATCGTCGTCCTCTGCGCGCCGTTTTCGTCCGCTGCGGTCATTAACAAGAACGCGAAGAAGCCTGTCGCTGCCACGCGTCAAGCATCCCAACAGATCGCGGCTAGCCGGCCGGATGAAGTATTGGTGCGCTTTCGCGCCGGAGTAACCGAGGCAGACCGAGCGAATGCTATAGCTGGCCACCCCGGACGGAGAAGAAGTTCACTGCGAGGAGAGTCGGGAGTTGAGAAGGTGGAATTGGCCGATGGAGAAAATGTGGATACGGTTGCGGCACAGTTGCGTCTGCACCCAGCAGTCGAGTTTGCCGAGCCAAACCTTCTAATTCAGCGCAATGATCTTCCGTTGGAGGCCGGCGCAGCCGGACAGCTGCCGCGTGCCCCCCAAGCTATGCCTTACGATTTGAATCGCCCGAGTCGTTTCGATCCGTT
>JBPCMI010000053.1:0-54486 GCA_051002415.1 Pyrinomonadaceae bacterium | reverse complement strand
TTGTAATCCCTCCGGCTTTAGAGCAGAATGCCGCCATTGGATCGAGCTTTTCCAAGTCAGTTCTAAGGCCCGACACCCTCTCTGTTAGAACTTCTTCTCCACTCGCGTTTTGAAGGAAATCATTGTGATCGGTCACACGATCTCCCATTACCGGATTATTGAACCTCTCGGTGAGGGCGGCATGGGGACTGTTTATCAGGCCGAAGATACGCACCTTGGACGGCGTGTTGCCATCAAGTTTCTCTCCTCACTCGACTCACATTACCGCGCGCGCTTTCTCCGCGAAGCCAGAGCAGTTTCGGCATTGAGTCATCCCAACATCGCTGCCGTTTATGATTACGGCGAAACGGCGGAAGGCCAGCCGTACATCGTGATGGAGTTGGTTAAGGGCCGCACGTTGAGCGCCTTGCTCGAGGACGAAAGACTTTCCCTCGGGCACTCAGTGCAAATCGTGTCCGCCATCGCTGAGGCGCTCGGGGAAGCGCATCGAGTCGGAATTATTCATCGCGACGTGAAGCCCGCGAATGTGGTTATCAACGAACGTGGCCAGGTGAAGGTTCTTGACTTTGGTCTCGTCAAACATCTTGAGGAAATCGATACCGGTCGTAATGATCCAAAAACCCGCTTTGCCTACACTCAAAGCGATGTGATCGTCGGAACTCCGCTCTATTTTTCGCCGGAACAAGCAACGGGAAAAGCTGTGGATGGTCGCAGCGATCTATTCGCGCTCGGCGCTTTGCTCTACGAATGCATCACCGGCCAGTCGGCATTTTCCGGGACCAGCGTGATCGAGATTGGCGCTCAGGTGATTCATGTGACGCCACCGCCGCCGTCGGAAACCAATCCGCGCATCCCGGCCGAGCTTGATCGCGTTACGATGAAAGCGCTGCAGAAGAATCCTGATTTGCGTCATCAATCCGCCTCGGAATTGATTGAAGAGTTGAAGGGAGTCAGCGCCAGTCTTCCAAAGGATGGTGACTACCCGCCGCGGGCTCCGGCGAACGTAGCGCGGGCCAGTGCATTAACAACACTGAACCAAACTTTGAGGCGCCCGCGACTATCGCTGGGCGCTTTTTTTATCGGCGCTGTCATAATTGCGTTCAGCGTTTGGGCGGCGATGCGTTACTGGAAGCCGACGCCCTATCAGCCAATTCCCGAGGCACTCGGCTGGTACAACAAAGGAGTTGATGCGCTCCGCAACGGTGCGTTTCTCCAGGCAAGCAACGCGTTGGAAGAAGCCGCTAAGATTGACCCAAATTTTGCTCTGGCTCACGCGCGACTGTCCGAAGCCTTCACGGAACTCGATTACACAGACAAAGCAAAGGACGAGTTGTTGCGGGTCAGCTCACTTGTGCCGGATCGCTCTCAGCTGCCTCGTTTGGACGAGCTCTACCTCACGGGGATCAACAACACGGTGACGCGGGATTTTTCTGACGCAGTCAAAGCCTTTGAAGAGATAGCGCGGCTCACGCCGGAAGATGCGCATGCGTTCGTTGACCTCGGGCGCGCTCACGAGAAAGCCGACGATATCAAAAAGGCCCTCGATAATTATCTCCGAGCAACAACGATTGACGGACAGTACGCCACCGCGTACTTGCGGGCCGGCGACATCTATAGCCGTAGCGAGGATGTCGCTAGTGCTTCCGCAGCCTTTGATAAAGCGGAGGCACTCTTCAAGGCCCTCGACAACACCGAAGGGGTTGCCGAAGTCCAACGCTTGCGCGGGATACTCTTCCGCGGCGTAAGCAAATTTGATGACGCGAGAGAGCAGTTTCAAAAGGGCTTAGAGACCGCAAAGGCGAACGGCAATGAGGCGCAACTCGTGCTTTGTTTGATCGAATTGGCGCACCTGGCATTCACTGAAGGTAAGACTAAAGTGGCGCAGGACTATGCGCTGCAGGCGGTCGAATTTGCGCGGCAAAGACATCTCGAGAACCTGACAGCCGGAGGGTTAATCGAGCTCGGACTTTCTTTCTCCAGTAGAGGCGATTATCCGCAAGCTGAAAAGTATTTTAAGGAAGCAATCGAGCTCTCGCGCGCTCAGGGTGGGCGGCGGCGCGAAGCTATCGGCAAAATGAATTTGGGAGGCATTTATATTCATCAATTGCGAACCGACGAGGGGATGGCTCTCAATCAGGAAGCATTGAGTTTCTTCCGTCAGGGAAATTATCCACGTCAAATTCTGATCAGTCTCGACTACATCGGGCGTTCGCAGCGGCAGAAAGGTGATTACGACGCTGCGCTAAACACTTTCGCTGAAAAGCTCGAACGTGCAAAACAAGGTGGCGACCAGTCGCAAATAGCATTTGCGTTGGGCGAGATTGGGTCGGTGCTTGCCGAACGCGAGCAGTATGCAGAGGCGCTCCGCAAATACTCGGAAAGCTACGAGATAATTAAGTCGTTGGATAACACAGTGCAATTGGCTTACAACAACCACAACCGGGGAAACATGCTGTGGAGTCTCGGTCGCTACGCAGAGGCGCAGTCGTCCTTGGACGAAGCTTTAAAGATCGCCAGTCAGCCAGGCATTGACTACCAACAACTGCTGGCGGAGATTGAGCTGAGCTTCGCGCAGATGGCTCTGAGCAAAAGTGAGTTTGGCGATGCGCGCAAGCGAGCAATGAAAGCTCTCAGCCTTGCAGGGAACAAATACGCACAGGTCGAGATTGGCGCCAGAAACACCTTGGGAGTAGCCAAAGCCTTTTCAGGCAGCACTCGAGAAGGAATGGCGGATTGCGAAAAAAGTCTGGAGATGGCCCGCGAAGCGGCTGACTACGGCTTACTCACCCGCACCCTTGTGGCGGGGGCCCGCGTCGCGCTTGAAAGCTATAACCTCGAAAAAGCATTACAGTTAGCTACCGAAGCGGAACAAATGGCAGCCCGCGGCAAGAACAAGGAATCGCAGTGGCTTGCCCTCAAGGTGACAGCTCGCGCGCAAGAGCGGCTGGGAAACACCGCTGATGCCCAGAACAGAGCGGCCCAGGCTCAGAAGGTATTTACCGAACTTCGCAGCGAGGCGGGCGACTTTGCAGATAGCTATTTAGCGCGAAAAAATATTGAGTTTTACCGCAAGTGACTCGGTTGAGAATCACTATTTCAGTCCTTCACCAACCGGGTTGAATTACTCCCACAACCGATCTAAGGAGAATCCCGATGGAAAAAGATCCCAACTTAGTCAACAAAGCCACCGCTAGCGATCCGCCAACCGGAGGCGGCGGCGGCGAATCAACCACATCAAGCGATCCGCCAACCGGAGGCGGTGGCGGCGAAGCAACTCCAAGCGATCCACCGACCGGTGGTGGCGGAGGTGATTCTTCCGTGACCAGTCCACCCACTGGAGGCGGAGGCGGTAAAGACAGTGGAACCGCCGACAGCGATCCGCCAACAGGCGGCGGCGGCGGGGAGCAGCTTTAGCAGCTTGTCTCCTCGAATTGCTGATGCAGAAGCCCAGGGTCAGGCCTCAACCGCACCCTGGGCTTTTTTGTGAGTTCGAAACGACGCGAGACCAGAGCCTGGCGGGTTAGCAGGAACTGTTCTGCACTTGTTCCAGATGCCCTAATCGCGTCGTCGAGTCAGCAGAGCGATCACGGCGACGAAGAGAGCCGAGCCAATAATTGACCAGACGATGGGGAAGGTTGTTGTTCCAATCTGGAGATTAAAAAGCTCCGGTAGGCCAAGCTTGCGGGCGATCCAGACTCCCAGTACCGCCCCCACAAAACCCAAAGCGATCGAGACCAAACAACCACCACGCGAGAAGCCGGTGATCGCCTGGCCCAGCGCGCCGCAGACTCCGGCAACGAGTAACAGAACAATTAGATCAAAAATAGTCATAACCCCCCCCCTCCGATTGGCGATTTCCGATTGGCGATTGCGGATTGCCGATTGCGGATTGGCGATTGCCGATTGCCGATTGCCGCCTGCACCCGCAGTCTTCATTTCTCAATCATCATTCCGCATTATCATTCAGCATTTTCATTACGAATTCATCATTCCGAATTCATCATTCGAAAAATCGCCAATCCACCAATCGCCATTCGGCAATTGGCAATCTTCAATCACCGTATCTCATTGCGATAGACTTCGCCGCCTTTCATCACAAACTTTACTCGTTCTAATTCGCTGATCGTGATCAAGGGATCGCCGCTGACAGCAATGATGTCCGCGTACTTTCCTGTTTCGATCGCGCCAAAGTCATTCGCGCGCTGCAGGAGGTCCGCCGCCACGGTCGTGGCCGACTGGATCGCCTGCATCGGTGTCATTCCATAGCGCACCATGTAAGTCAGTTCTTTGGCCTGATTTTCCGTCCACGCATAACCACCGGCATCAGTTCCATATGCGATTCTCACGCCTTTGCGAACGGCGAGAGGAAAAGCTTTCGCTTCCAGATCGCGCATCGTAAGCCAGATCGGTGCGCCCCCCGCGGCGCGGCCTTCGGCAACATACACCCCGACGTAGATCGTTGGACACCAATAAACTCCCTGTTTCACCATCCGATCCATCAGACCAGCGTCGAGACCGTAGCCATGTTCGATGGAGTCGACACCAGCCCGGAGCGAGGCATCGATGCCTTCCCAGCCCATAGCGTGTGCCGCTACTCTGCGACCAAGTCGATGCGATTCATCCACCAGCGCTTTCATTTCCTCTTCAGTGAAGTTCACCCAGGAATGAAGCGCGCCATCTTTCAGGAAGTAGCGGCGATCTGCATAAAACTTGATCCAATCGGCGCCAAACTTGACCTGTTCGCGCACCGCGCGACGAATGTTGTCCGGCCCGTCAACAATCTGCACGCCTTCGGGCATTCGCAATTCCCATGAATAGCCCTGGAGCGGGTACATCCCCGTGGCCGAGAACGCGCGGGTCGCGACAAACATTCGCGGGCCGGGCACGACGCCGCGATTGATTGCCTGCTTCACATCGACGTCCGCGTACATCGCGCCTTCGGTTTCCAGGTCGCGCATTACAGTGAAGCCATTGAGTAGCGCGATGCGCGCAGCGACCGTGGCCCGGATAGTTCGGTAGGGGATCGACTCTTTTAGTAATTGCTCGTCGTAATCGGCGGCGGTGATGTCGCCCTGCAGCAAGATATGAGTGTGACAATCTGCGAGGCCGGGTAATACCGTCGCTCGCGAAAGATCGATGACGTGCGTACCGAGTGGCGCTGCCTTTTCCACTGCGGCGAGAGGTCCGACTGTTGTAATGCGCTCGCCCACAATCAGGATTCCTTGATCCTGCAATACGCGCCCGGCGCGCACATCGATCAGACGTCCGGCCTTTATTAGCGTTGAACTTCCCTTTTGACCACTTGCATTCGTGAGCAGCGCAAAACAGATGGTGATAATTGCCAGCAGTGTCTTCATAAACGTATTCCTAAGGGTGCCCTTGGTTTGGGGGCTTCAATTCAAGAGCAAGCCGTCAAGCAACTCCGCCTGTCTGCGGTTGCGCCGAGCTAATCCCAACCAATGAACATATTGTTTCCTTGTCGAGGCCGGTACCAACGGTGCCACCCTTAAATACTCCCGATTTGTTCGAAGCAGGCGTCGACACAAATTAGCGCACCATCGAACTCTCAATCAACCCTGTTCGCTCAGGACGCGGGGCGGCGTGCTGCGAGCCATTCGCGCACGACTTCAACCGGCGCGCGCTTATTAGCATCGACTTCATAGTTCAGGCGCCGCATCTCTTCTGTCGAAATCGAGTTGGCCAATTGCGTCAGAACTTCACCAAGCTGAGACACGCGATTCAAAATATCTTTGCGCACGATATACACCGCTTCGTACGGTGGAAAGTAACGGCGATCATCTGCGAGTTGCACAAAATCAAGAGCGGCGATGCGGCCTTCGGTGGAATTTCCGGCGATCAGGTCCACTTTGTTAGATGCGAGGGCAATATAGGTAAGCGACAGATCCATTTCGCGTGGTTGGTCCGCGAACTTTAGACCGTAAGCTTTCGAAAACCCGGGATAGCCATCGGCGCGCGTCATAAAGTCTTGCCCAAAACCCGCCCGCCATTTACGCGTGTGCGGCACCGCTTCAGAGATGGTTTTAAGGTTTAGGCGTCTGGCGTCCGCGCCTCTGACTAGAATCGCGAAAGTGTTTTCAAACCCGAGCGGCGGACTTATTTCAGCATTGAAGCGCGCGCCATATTCACGCTTGACCTGATCATAGACGGCGCGCGGATCAGTAATCGGTCGATGCCGCAGAATCGCCGTGTAAGCGGTGCCTGTGTATTCCGGGTACAGATCAATTCTGCCGGCAACGAGCGCGTCGTGGGGCAGATTGCCGCCAAGCTCATACTGTCGCTCAACTGTTACGCCGCGAGCTTCCAACGACTGCGCCATGATCTCTGCCAGCAGAATCGATTCGGTAAAGTCCTTTGATCCAACTACGACACGCGATCCGCTCTCCCCGGTACCACGCCCGCGCATTGCGCTCCAAATCCCCAGGCCTGCCAACAATCCAAACACGACGAGGGCAACTATCCCCACCGTGAAGCCGAGGCTTCGGTGCTTTTTGACTTTTCCTTCTACGGAAAAACGTTTCTCGAGTAACCCGAGAGAGAAGTCGGCGGCAAGCGCCATTAACGCCGCCGGCAACGCGCCCGCAAGCAGAAGATTGTTGTCATACTGCCGCAGCCCGCGGAATATGTAGACACCTAATCCACCGGCCCCGACTGCCGCGGCTATCGTTGTCACACCCACAGAAATCACCATCGCAACCCTTACCCCGGTAAGTATGACGCTCATTGCCAATGGAATTTCTACCTGCTGCAAAATCTGCGTATCCGTCATTCCCATCGCTACTGCCGCTTCACGCACATTCCGATCGACGCCGAGAATTCCGGTGACTGTGTTACGGATTATGGGAAGCAAGGCGTAGACGACAAGAGCTACGACCGCAGTGCGCGCGCCGATGCCCCCAAGGAAAGGCAAAGGAATTAGAAAGCCGAAAAGCGCGAGGCTGGGAATCGTTTGCATAACGTTGGCAATTCCCAGAACGGGATTGCGCAACGCTTTTTTTCTGGTCAAAAGAATACCGGTGGGAATGCCAATCACAACAGCGATCAGTGTTGAGATCAAAACGAGAGTGAGGTGCTGGCCGACGAGCGTGAGCAACTCGTTCCAGTTTTGTTGGAGGAATTGCCAGAAGTTCATGCGCTTCCTCCCTCCGGCCCGGCATCGACCTGCAGCTTCAGCGTTTCCAGGTAAGCACGAGCGTGTGCTTCTTCGGAATGGAGAAAGTTCTCAGGCGTTTCCACCAGCAGCAATCGTCCGGCGTGCATGAGAGCGATGCGCGAGCCAAGCCTCAGCGCTTCGCGCAGGTCGTGAGTTACGAAGATTGCAGTTTTACCGAGACGGCGAGTGAGATCAACAAATTGCCGTTGCAGGCTCGCGCGAGTCAGCGGATCAAGGGCCCCGAACGGTTCATCAAGAAGGAGTAAAGGCGGCTCGGCTGCGAGAGCACGCGCGACACCCACACGTTGGCGTTGGCCACCTGATAATTCTCGCGGATAGCGCTCGGCATACTTCTCCGGGTCAAGTCCGACGAGTGACAGTAGCTCGCGCACGCGATCTTTAAGCCGCGCTGCTTCCCAATTCTCAAGCGAGGGGACGAGCGCCACGTTGCGTTCAACTGTGAAGTGCGGAAAAAGGCCGGCATCCTGGATCACGTATCCCGTGCGCCGGCGCAAGCGAATCGGATTCCACTCCGTCGTTGGCTTACCTTCCACCAAAACCTCGCCGCTGGTTGGCAGATAGAGTCGATTGATTAGCTTGAGCGTTGTAGTCTTGCCGCAACCAGACTCACCCAGCAGCACCAGCGTCTCGCCGCGATGAACTTTTAGATCCAGATCGGAAAGGATTGGCGCCGGTAAGGCGGGAACGGCATAACTAACATCGCGAAACTCGACGAGCGCAGTGTTGTTGGCTTCGCTCATCTGAGGACCATTCAGTCGCTGGCTAGCAGGAGATTGCTACTGAAGCGCTGCTGCGAATCGAGCCAGGTGCGAGAGCAGGTGTAACCAGTTTCGGCAGCCAGTTGCGCAATTCCCGGGAGATCGTATTTGTAGGAGTTTTCCGTATGAATTCGCTCACCCGCTTCGAAGTGCACTTCCATTTTGAGCTCGGCGATGGTCACCTTCTGCGGCGATATGCTTTCGATATAGATCTCTACGCGGCCAATCTCTTCGTTGTAAAAAGCGTGGTGCTTAAACGCTCGCAAGTTGAAGTTACCGCCGAGCTCGCGATTTACGCGCGCCAGCAAGTTGAGATTGAAGGCGGCAGTCAGACCCAAGGCATCGTCATAAGCCGGTTCGAGCACACTCCGATCTTTTTTTATATCCGCGCCCAACAACAAGGCATCTCCGGTTTTTAGCACTCGCCTGAGTGCCCGCAAAAACTTGGGCGCTTCGTCTCTGCCAAAGTTGCTGATATTTGAGCCGAGGAAGAGTGCGAGCGTACGACCGCGCGGCTGGTGTTCGCTGAGCACCGCGAGCGCGTCAAAATACTCGGCCGCGTAAGCTTCGATTTTTAAGCGTGGGAAGGACTGCAACAGAATTCGCGAGCTGCTCTCCAAAGCTGAAGCGGAAATATCCACCGGCATGAACACTAGACTCGATTGTTTCTTAAGGAGGGCTTCAATAATTAACCGAGTCTTGGAAGCGCTGCCACTTCCCATCTCAAGCAAAGTCTTTTCACCGCTGACCGCATCCACAATCTCGTCGGCGTAGCGTTCGATGATTTCGTTTTCAGCTCGCGTTAGGTAGTACTCCGGCAGCAGGCAAATGGCGTCGAAGAGTTGTGACCCAAGTGCGTCGTAGAAGTATTTCGGTGAGAGACGCTTTGGCGAGGAAGAAAAACCACGGCGCACGTCGTCCGCAAAACCCGCAGAAGGATCAAACCTGACAAGGTTATGGATTAGGAGCTTCTCTCCGCCTGCCTGGGCCGGTTCTGTTTGCGCCAAGTGAATTCTCCTTGCCCTGCCGCACTCCTACAGATATTGCTAAATTTGTTGGACCGAGGGACGGCTATGATAACTGATTGCCCTGACAGGCAGAAACTGTGACGGGATCGCTGGCGTTCTGGAAATCGGATCGCGGGCGTCTCGCCCGCAAATGTGCCCACTAGTCGAGACTTTTGCGCGGAGCGCTCAAATGCGGGCGGGACGCCCGCGATCCAAATTTCCTACGCTTGACCACAACCGCTTTGCTCGGCAAGATCAGCGCATGATTTTTGTTTTTGCGCGAAAGCTCCCCACCCGTTTGTTCCCTGCACTCGTATTCCTGTTCGCTTCGGGTTCTACCACCAACGCCCAAAGTTATCAGCGCGAAATCGACACACCGGAAAAGGTTTCGATTTCGGTAATAAATCGCAATGGGCGCGCCAGTATCATCGCCAGCGATGAGCAACAGAAGAAGGTCACGATAGAAGCCTCCTCGCGTGGCGCCGCAGTTGATCCGTCTGATCTGCAAATCGAAGCCAAGGGCGCCTCGATCGAGATCACTGTACGCGATCGTTCCGAGAGAGATCGCATCGATCTAGTCGCACGTATCCCGGTGCGCTCCAAAGTGAAAGTCGAGACTGACGGCGGCGCCATCGACGTCGTTGGCAATCTGGAGCTTGCCGAGGTGCAAACAGACACCGGCACAATACACGCGGACGTCCCTCTCGAGGCTTTGCAATTCAAATTCTTGTGGCAAGCGAGTAAACCGCGTTACCTCAGTGACGTCGAACTTCCGGAGATCAAGGAAAAGCGCGGCGGTGTTTTTTCGATTTCCGGCAAGCTGGGCGAGAAGAAACCGAAAAAAGAAGAGCGAGTGCGTCTGGATTTCTTAACGCAACGTGGCGTCGTCCTGCTTAACGTTGATCCGAGCATGGTGCCAAGCGACTTGCGCGAACGGCCGCTGACGGAAGCATCGCGAGCGATCGTACGCAGCGGTGATCGCGAACTTGTTAATGCGATCCGCAAAGTTTCTCCGAAGCTGTTTGGCGATTATGCAAAGACTCTGCCGCAAATCGAAAAAGAGCCAACCCTAGTGCGCCGCGCCGCGCCTGGTCCAATTGTCTCAATGGTTGCACCGCAATTGATGAGGGTGAACGCCAGCGTCACCGATCGCAATGGCCGGGCCGTCGGCGGTATGAAAGAACACGACTTTTCAGTGCAGGAGAATGGAGTCGAACGGCAGGTTAAGAGTGTTATCCCTGCGCATGAACCCTTCAATCTGGTGCTGCTCCTCGACGTTTCCGGGAGTGTCGAAGAGCGGATCGATTTCATCCGCAAAGCTGCGCGCGATTTTCTCAACACGGCTAGCCCGCAAGATCGTATTTCGATCATCAGCTTCCGCGACGACATTCAGGTGATTTCTGACTTCACCACCAACCGGCGCTTGTTATCGAAAAAACTTGATGAGATTGACGCTGGGGGTGCGACCGCACTCTACGATGCTCTTGCGTACGTGCTTTCCGAGCCATTGAAAAAGTTGCACGGAGAACGCACCGCGATAGTTGTGTTGTCAGACGGCGACGATAACAAGTCCTTTGTGCCCTTTCCGGCTTTGCTCGAAGCCTTCAGCGAATCCGGAGCGCTCATCTATCCGCTGTACGTCCCCTCCGGCTTGATCCCGGAATCAAGTGTGCCGAAGTCGGAAACCACCCGTGACCCGTTGCGGACTCGCTATCTAACCTTGACCACGCGAGCCGAAGAAGAAGGCCAGAAACTGGCGGCGGTCTCGGGCGGCGTCTATTACCCGGTACGGCGCATTGAAGATCTGCAACGCGCGTATGACGATGTGGTTCTGCAGCTGCGCACCGCTTACACGATCACTTACGCTTCAAACTCAACACCATCGGGAAACAGGCGAGTTCGTGTTAGGGCAAATCGCGAAGGTGCTTCAGTGCGGCTCAGTCCAGTGGTGACCGTTTCTAATCCTTAGTCGCAACGAATGGGTCTTTTAGGACGCTAGCCTCGGAGGGTGCATAGGCCAGCCGTTTTACGGCTAGTTAGTCTTGATGGAGAATCATTAGGCCGCTTTAGCGGCCTTGAGCCTCGTCAATAAAGAAGGCCACTCGAATGGCCTTTCTTTAACTGGGGCCTTACTAGAATCCGAACACTGATTAGTTAAGACGCAATCCGGCTGGGGTTTTACTTTTCATCTTCCATCCTGCATTCTTTTCATTCTTATGAGCCAACCGCTCTTTTCCGCCCTTTTTGATGAGACCGAACGCCGTCCGCAAACTGTTTCCGAGCTGACAGGGGCGGTGCGAAAATCTCTGGAGTCGCGTTTCTCCTCCGTCTGGGTTGAAGGGGAAATCTCAAACTTCAAGGCCCACTCATCGGGTCATTGGTACTTCACGCTCAAAGACGAAAACGCGCAATTGCGCGCGAAGTGCTTTCGCTCAACCAACACTCGCATTCGTTTTCGTCCCACTGACGGTTTGTACGTGCGCGCTCGCGGACGGTTAAGCGTTTACGAACCGCGTGGCGAGTACGAGCTGGTAGTCGAAGCACTCGATCCGGTAGGCGAGGGCGCCCTACGAATTGCCTTCGAACAACTACGCGACAAGCTGCAAGCGGAAGGTTTGTTTGCGCGCGAGCTAAAGCGTCCCCTCCCAGTCTTTCCTCGGCGCGTCGGCATCGTGACATCGCCAACGGGAGCCGCCATTCGCGACATCCTTAACGTGATTTCACGCCGCACGCGCACCGTCCATGTGCTCTTTTCGCCAGCTCGAGTTCAGGGCGACGGTGCAGGACGTGACATTGCGCGCGCAATTCGCCTGATAAACGACCACCACAACGCCGCCGTCCAACGCGGTAAATCAGATGACCTGGTTGACGTCTTGATTGTGGGTCGCGGTGGGGGCTCAACTGAAGATCTTTGGGCTTTCAATGAAGAAGAAGTAGCGCGCGCGATTCGCGCCTCGATGATTCCTGTCATTTCCGCCGTCGGTCATGAAATAGACTTTACGATCGCGGATTTCACAGCCGACCTGCGGGCGCCCACTCCTTCGGCCGCTGCGGAACTCGTCGCGGCGAAGGAAGATGAGCTCTGCTCCACGCTTGCGGAGTTGGGAAGAAACCTTTCGCGGCTGATGCGCTTCCGCATTAGTTCCGCCCGCAACCGCGTACAGCAACAAGCATTGTCGCAAGCGTTTGATGAAGTACGCGGACGATTGCGAGCGGCGCAGCGGGAAAGCAGCGCGGCCACGCATCGACTGCATTTGTTGATGACGCATGCCCTGCGCACCACCCAAGGTCGTTCGGAGCGGATCACGTTCCAGTTATCTCCAGAGCGGTTGCAGGCGCGTTTGGGACAGGCCAGAATGCGCTTCAACGCCGCTCAATCGGATTGCAATGCAGCATTTCTTTCTCGACTGGAAACAGCTCGTGCGCGCTTGGGCCGCGTAGCGGCTTCGCTCGATGCGCTCTCGCCCCTCGCAGTGCTGCAACGCGGCTATGCTATTGCCGAAGATGCTGACGGGCGTTTGTTAAGAGACGCGAGTTCAGTTTCGCCGGGCGATCAGCTGGGTGTGCGCCTAGCCAAGGGACGCATTACAGCGCGAGTGGAAGACACCCAAACTAATGACGAATAACGAAACAAAAACCAGGACCTTCGAATCATCACTTGAGGCGCTCGAGCAGATTGTTCATCAGCTTGAGGAAGGCGACCTACCGCTCGAAAAGAGTCTTGAACTGTTCGAGCAAGGGATCCGGCTTTCGCGCGAATGTCAGGAACGACTGGGTCAGGCTGAGCGTCGCATCGAAGTTCTATTGCGCGACAGCCAGGGGCGGCCGACGGTCAGCGAATTCGCCGCGGAGCAGGACTCGAATGGTTTTCCTGACGGCGGAGAACAAAGGGGATGACCGCGCTTTCCCTCAAGGATGACGCCGAGCTTGCCCCGCTTGCTGATTTCTTCAGCCGCGGTCGCGCACTCATCGACGCAAAGCTGGGAGAACTGCTCCCGCCGGAGACTCACGAGCCCGTTGCCGTTCACAGCGCGATCCGCTGGAGTGTGTTTGCTGGGGGTAAACGCTTTCGGCCGCTCTTGCTGCTCGCTGCAGGCGAGACTCTCGGAGCTGGACGCGCAGAATTATTGGCGACCGCCTGCGCGCTCGAAATGGTTCATACCTATTCCCTCATCCATGACGATTTGCCTTCGATGGATAACGACGATCTACGTCGCGGCCGCCCTACTTGTCACATCCGCTTTGGAGAAGCAACTGCGATTCTCGCTGGCGATGCGTTACAGAGTCTTGCTTTTCAAACGATCGCCGAGGACGAGCGCCTCGACGCTTCACAGCGTCTTAAGTTGATTACTGAATTAGCTAGCGCTGCGGGAACGCCGCATGGCATTGTGGCGGGTCAAGCCCTGGATCTTGAGGCTGAGTCGCGGGAGGTTAGCGGGATAGAACTGGAGCAGAGTCATGGCTTAAAAACCGGAGCGTTGATTAGCGCGGCTGCGCGCTGCGGTGCGCTGATAGCTAAAGCTGACGAAGTGGAACTGAATCTAATCACACGTTACGCCGACCAGCTTGGCCTGCTGTTTCAGATTACCGACGACCTGCTTGATGTAACTGCGACTGCTGAGACACTGGGGAAAACTCCAGGTAAGGATGCGCGCTCGCGGAAAGCTACTTTTCCCAGCATTTATGGCATTGAGGCGACCCGCGAACGTGCTCGCGGGGTGCACCAGGAAGCGATTGTCGCGCTGGCAGAATTAAACCGCAACACCGGGCAGCTGCATGCAATCGCGAATTTTATTCTTGAGAGGAGATTTTAAAAGATAATCTTCACTTTCGAGCAAGTGGCTTGGAGCTTAGAACTTAGTACTTAGTTCTTTGTTCACTTCTGAAACTTGCCCTATCCATCTACAGTCACAAGTGACGCAACTTAAATACAAAGAACAAAGTTCAAAGTTCTAAGCTCGCTTTTGTGTTCATCGATCTCAGTCACACCGTCGAACACGGCATGATCACTTACAAAGGTCTGCCGGGCCCGATCATCTCCGACCACCTTAGCCGCAAAGCTTCGAAAGCGAATTATGAAGCCGGTACAGAGTTCCATATTGGCCGGATCGAGATGGTGGCCAACACCGGTACTTACCTCGACAGCCCATTTCATCGTTATCCCGAAGGCAAAGATCTGTCCCAGCTTGAGCTCAGTTCCCTTGCCAATCTTGAAGGTGTTCTAGTGCGTTGTTTGACTGCAGGCACTGATCCGAGCCAGCGCAGAATTTCTCCGGAAACGCTGGTCAGCAAAAACTTGAAGGGTAAGGCCGTCTTGTTCCACACGGGCTGGGATCGTCATTGGCGCACTGAAAAGTATTCCGATGGCACTCATCCCTTCCTCACCGCCGAGACTGCGGACTTTCTCGTAAATGAGCGACCCGCCCTCGTAGGAATCGATTCTTTCAACATCGACGACACCAGTAGCGGAAAGCGTCCTGCCCATTCGCTGCTGCTTGCCGCGGAGATTCCGATCGTCGAACATCTTTGCAACCTCGAGGCGCTTCCCGATTCAGACTTCCGCTTCTTCGCCGTCCCGGTGAAGGTAAAAGCCTTCGGCACGTTTCCTGTCAGAGCCTTCGCAATTCATGAGTAATCGCTCTTTGGATATTAAAGGGACCTCGCCAAACACATTTTCCATTTCTCATGATTTCTCATTTCTCATTAATTCGTTAAGTCACGAACTAAACGCAGAGACACGAAGACGCAGAGCCGCAAAGAAAGCATTCAAATGGCTACTATCATTTGTGTTAGAAGCGCTTGTCGTAGCTGTCTTGCTTTCTTTTGCGTCTCAGCGTCTCCGCGTCTCTGCGTTTTGGAGTTTTACCCAAATGAGAAATGGAAACTGGAAAATGTTTTTTGAAGATGGTTCTACCTTCCAAATCCCGCCTTCTTCCGCATCTCTTTCAACGTCTCTGGAATAAAGGAAGTGATCTGGTGGGTCTCCAGGTGGCCATCGGCGAATGACTGGTAAAGTGTGAAGTCAGGAAGGGAAAGACAACTAAGCGGCGACTGCTGGTTATAACCTGTGTCGATGCCAATCGCGCTGTGGAAGATGTAAATGCCGTGACGACCCACTCGACCGCGCAAGGGCAGGAAGGGCGTGGGCGTGTGTCCGAATACACACGGCTTGCCGCGGTAGTTCTTATAGAAATCCATGTCGCGCGACCAGATCAGCAATTGCGGTGAGCTCTCGCTCGGATGCTTGCCATGATCCAAGCCGGCGTGGACGTAAATCGCAAACTCGTCCTCATGGTAATACGGCCGCTCACGGAAGAAATCGAGATGGGCGGCAGGAATCTTTTCTTTGATCAAGTGGCGGGCGTCTTCCAAATCCTGGTCGTCTCTGATTGTCAGCGACTCTCCGGCATATTGTTCAAAAGTACGCTCACCTCCGGTAACCGGCGTGATCCAGAGGTTTGTTTTGCCTTCAATGAAATCCAGCAACATCTGCTCATGATTTCCTCGGAGACACAGCACCCGTTCAGGGTTGGCTGCTAACATCTTCATCACGTGGTCGACGCAGCCCGGTGCGTTAGGTCCGCGATCGATAAGGTCGCCGAGAAACACTACCGTATCGGTAGCTTCGTCGCGCGGCAGCATCTCAAGCAGGGTCTCGAGTTGCGCACAACGTCCATGGATGTCGCCTATCACAAAAGTTTTCATGTTGTTGTGTGACGCTCCTGTCTTCCCTGCTTGATGCCCTCCATCAATTTCAGAAAACGCGGATCGTCCCGCAGGTCCGACCAGTTCGGGTCGGATTCAAACCACTCGACATTTTCATTGCCCAGCCGAATTGCAGTCTCCAGCCAATTAAGCGCTTCCACCTGTCTCCCCTGAAGCAGGTAAGCTGCGGCCAGCCAGTTGGAGATGTCGTGGTCGGCAGCGGCAACTTGTCTGACTTTTTTCGTTAACTGTTCGTTTGCTTCCGTGTGTTTGCCCTGAGCGCTGAGACAGATCGCCAGGATTGGCCGGATGCCGTCAATCGGATGTTGCAGCAAAACCTGCTGCAGAATTCGCTCGGCTGAGTCAACCTCACCACGATAGTACAGCACGCGCGCGCGAAACGCGCGAATCAGCGGATGGTCCGGCTCCAGCTGCGCGCCTTTATCCAGCTCGGCCAGGGCCTCTTCATACTCTTGCCGGTACATGTGAATGCGCGCGCGATTGTAGCTGGCTACAACCTGCTCGGCGGGATTTAGTCGCACCATTCGATCAAAACTGCGCAGGGCGCGCTCATACTCGCCATCGAGCCGCGCCAGGATTCCGCGCACGAAATGCACGCCTACGTCGTTGGGATACTCCTCGCGCAACCGCTCGATCTCTTCACGCGCTTTAGGCTTTTCACCACGATGCAGATAAATCAGCACCATATGCATGCGGGCTTCAAGCAATTTCGGATCGAATTGCAGCGCTTCAGTAAAAGCAGCCGCAGCTTTCTCGTGATCACCGACATCGCCGATACCTTTAAGTACGCGATTGACGTAACAACTTCCCATTGCTGAGTAAGCAAGCGCAAAGTTAGGATCGAGTTTGATCGCGCTTTGGAAATGTACGATTGCCTGATCGACGTGTTCCCGAGAGACGGTGTGATAGATAAATTGACCCAGGCAGTTGCGCCCGCGGAGGTATTCTTCGGAAGCCGCCGAATCCGAAGTTGATCCTTTTGCCAATTCAACTTTTTCGTCCGGGCTCAACTCCAAGCGCAATCCCTCAACGATTCGCAGCACCATCGTGTCTTGCACCGCGATGATGTCACTGGCCTCGGCATCAATTTTCTCGCTCCAGAGAATCTCTTCGCTGCGCACGTCAAGTAGTTGGGCGGTCACACGCAGACGATCGCCGGCGCGCAAAAAGCCTGCAGTGAGAATTGAGTCAACACTCATCTCTCGTCCGGCTTCGCACGGATCCAAAGGTTTGCCCTGATATTTCACTATCGCTGAAGAGGGCCGCACGATCAGCGAACGGACGCGTGCGAGTTCCGTAATCACGGCATCTGCCAGTGAGAATTCATAGAAAGCCGTTTCGGGATCGCTACTGAGATTTTTGAAAGGAAGAATTGCGACACTCTTGCGTTCTTTGTCGCCAATGCTGGTTTGCGGTGTTTCATGAGCCTCCGCTGACTGGACCGCGGCCCCCGACATTGTAGGACTGGCGGTTTCTGCGCCAGTCACATTTTTTAGCCAGCGGAACGCGCGAGCTACGGGACTAGCAGAGGTAAGGTGACGCGGCGCTACGGGCACGGTGCTTTCATGCAATGTCTCACCCGAAGCGGTTGCCAAGTCGCGGGCCAGGGTCCGCAAGTCATCTCGCAAATCGGCAATCTTCTGATATCGCTCCCGCGGATTCTTCTTCATCGCCCGGTCAAGAATCTGTTGTAGCCGTGGCGACACTGGATCGGGACGAGCAGTGGCGAGGGGCGCTGGCTCTTCATGTAAGACTGCGTGACGCACGTCGATGGCCGTCTTCCCTTTGAACGGCCAACTGCCCGTAAGCATTTCGTAAAGCAAAACCCCAGCTGAAAAAATATCTGCACGTGAATCGACTCGATCTCCTCGGGCCTGTTCCGGCGCAGCATACGTTGCCGTGCCGTACGGTACGCCCACCTCAGTCAGCTCTGTGTGATGAATGCCGGAAGTCCGCGCCGCGTCTTCATCAAGCAGCTTAGCCAGGCCAAAATCGAGCACCTTCGCCTGGCCTTTGCTTGTGACCATCACGTTACCCGCTTTGATGTCGCGATGAATGATCCCCTGAGCGTGCGCGGCGGCGAGCGCGTCGGTCACTTGAATAGCAATCGAGAGAGCACTGGCCAAACCGAGCGGCCTGCCATTCACGAGCTGTCGCACGTTGCGGCCTTCGATAAACTGCATCGCGATGAAGTGGATCCCATCGATGACGTTGAGGTCGAAGATGGTGCAGATGTTCGGATGATCGAGAGATGAGGCCAGACGCGCTTCGCGTTCGAAACGCTTGAGGTTTGCTTCTTTTGCCGTTAGCTCGTCCGGCAAGACTTTGATAACTACGGGGCGGCCTAATTTCGAGTCGATCGCTTTATAGACCGTTCCCTGACCGCCCGCGCCGAGCTTTTCGAGAATCTTGTAATTCCCTAGAGTTGTTCCTACCATTGCTTTTTGCGAATGACCTATTTAATCCCAACCGTAGATGTACCGCAACCTGACTGAGAACTTCATGCAACAAGCCCTCGCGTGTCTCCTAATTTTCCTCACTACGGCGTTGTCCCCAGTTGCACAACAACCGGAGGCAACGGCAAATGAGATCCTAAGCAGAATGGAAGCTGTTACACGGGCCATCGCTGTAGGAACGGCACCCCTACGGATTTCTAAAAGCGGCGCAGCAATGAGTTTAATGCTCGTTTCTTACAAAAGGACTGGAGAGCTGAGAATGAAAAAGATGACAGTTTGTTTGGCCGTGTTGCTGTTGAGTTGTGTGTGCAGTTTGGGTTCTCATTTTCAAGCTGGCGAGTCTCTGGAGGCGTTTTGGGGAAGATTCCGGACAGCGGTGATCAAGAAGGACAAGGCAGCAGTTGCCAGCCTCTCGCAGTTTCCCATCTCAATGCCGTATGGCTATCGAACCGTGCGAAACAAACCACAACTCAGCAAACGCTACCGCGAGGTCTTCAATCATGAAGGAGATGCTGCCGTTTGTTTCGCCGCTGCCAAACCGCGAATTGATCCCGCACGGCCAAAGGAATTTACAGTTGGCTGTAAGAACTCGGCCGGAGACGAGGTCGTGATTTATCTATTCGTGCTAACCAAAAATGGTTGGCGGTTTAATGGGCTGGACAATATTAATGAATGATTAGGCAAAAAAATCGTCAGGGTACGCGGCCGACAACCTTAATGCATCGGGTTTCGTAAATAGTTGCAGGCGATGGCATTATAAGGTGTGTTTTATGGCCACTGTTAGGAAGGGGGCCTGCCCCCGCTTCCTGTAGAGGAATTAGCCACAGATCTACGCGGAAGACACGGATCAAAACCTATAAACGTCAGAGCGGTTTCTGATCTGTGTTATCTGAGTAAATCTGTGGCCAATTCACGTCAGCAGCGGCAGGACCCTTTCTCACCTGCGAATTATCGCTGACTTCGATTCTTACTAAATAAAAAAGGCGGCCTCGAATTGAAGCCGCCCTCTGCCCTCTGCCTTTGCCTTCTGCTTCAAGCTACTCCGCGAGGCCCATCTGCCAAAGCATGAAGGCGTAATCAAAAGCCACTTCACGCAGGTAATCGTAACGGCCCGATGAGCCACCGTGCCCGGCGCCCATGTTCGTCTTCAGGAGCAGCGGATTGTCATCCGTCTTCAGCGCTCGCATCTTAGCTACGAACTTTGCGCCTTCCCAGTACGGTACCTGGCTGTCGTTCAGAGAAACCTTCACGAGCGTTGCCGGATAGTTCGCCTTCTTAATGTTGTCGTAAGGCGAATACTTGGCCATGTAATCGTAAGCAGCTTTCTCATTGGGATTGCCCCATTCGATGTACTCGCTGGTCGTAAGCGGCAACGATGCATCAAGCATGGTGTTCAGCACATCAACAAACGGTACTTGTGAAACGACGGCCTTGAACAAATCAGGACGCATGTTAGTCACGGCGCCCATCAACAGCCCGCCCGCGCTGCCGCCTTGAATCACGAGGCGATCGCTCGACGTGTATTTGTTTTTCACCAGGTAATCGGCGGAGGCGATGAAGTCCGTGAAGGTGTTTAACTTCTTCATCATCCTGCCGGCCTCGCGCCATTCTTCGCCCATCTCCCCGCCCCCGCGAATGTGCGTAATCGCGTAAATCACGCCGCGATCCAGCAGGCTTAAGCGATTGGACGAGAAGTTGGGAGTCATCGAAGCGCCGTAGGAACCGTAGCCATAAAGTAAGAGCGGCGCCTTCCCGTCAAGCTTTGTGCCTTTGCGGTAAACGACGGACATCGGAATCTTTGTGCCATCGGAAGCAATCGCGAAAATGCGTTCCGACTGATAGTTGTTGCGGTCGAACCCGCCCGGTACCTCAGTCTGTTTCAACAGCACTCGAGTCTGCTTTTCCATGTCGTAGTCGAAAACGGAACTGGGGGTCACGAGTGATTGGTAGCCGAAACGCAGCACCTTGGTATTGTATTCGCGATTGGTGCTCACGAAAGCGGTGTAGACAGGCTCCGGGAAGGTTAGACGATGCGACTTGTTAGTCTTTAAGTTGGTTATGCGGACGTGTTGCAAACCACCTTCGAGTTCCGAAACGACCAGGTGATCTGCGAAGAGATCGATGTCATCGATTTTGACAGCGGGCCGGTGCTCGATGATCTCTTTCCAATTTGCTTTGCCGGGATTTGCCACGGGGGCAGTTACCAGGCGGAAATTTTTCGCGCCCTGGTTGGTGCGGATATAGAAAAGACCGTCGCGATGATCCACTGAATACTCGTGATCGGCTTCGCGCGGCAGAATCACCTTCGGAGCGTCAGTCGGGCTGTCAGCGGGAATGTAGAGATACTCAGTCGACGTCTTGCTGCCGGAGGCGATCAGAATCATCTTCTTGTCGCGCGTGCGGCCGCCGTAAACATCGAACAACTCGCCCTTATCTTCGAAGACGAGTTCGTGCTTATCTGTTCCCAGCACGTGCCGGAAAAATTTGTCGTTGCGTTTTGTGACGGCATCTTCAGTCGAATAGAAGATAGTTTTGTTGTCCGTCGCCCACATCACCGAGCCAACTCTGTCGACGCTGTCGGGAAGCAGTTGACCGGTGCGCAGATCTTTGACTTGGAGTTTGTACTGACGGTAGCCCGTTGTGTCGGTTGAATAAGCCAGGTAGTTGCCGTCGTCACTCACCGAGTAGGCGCCGAGTCCCAAATACTTCAACCCCTTCGCCATCTCGTTCAAGTCGAGCGTAATTTCTTCCTTCACTTCCGTGCTGCCTCGCTTGCGGGCGTAGATCGGATACTGCATTCCTTTCACTGTGCGCGAATAGTAAAAGTAGTCGCCCTGGCGATAAGGTACATTTTCGTCAGTCTCCTTAATGTGACCGACCATTTCGTTATAAAGCTTTTCTTGCAACGCCGCGGTGTGTTTCATGGCCGCTTCGGTGTAAGAATTCTCAGCTTCCAGATAAGCGGTCACCGCAGGATTCGACTTTTCGCGCAGCCAGAAGAAGTCGTCAACCATCTTGTAACCGTGGATTTCTGTAGTTTTTGTTTTTCTTTCTGCCATTGGTGGTTTAGGAGCGGCGGACCCATTTCCGTTTCCTTGAGCCATTGCCGCAAAGTAAGTTGTCAGAATTACGCTGATGATAATCAGCAGGGGTAACACAATTTTTTTCATGGCGACCCTTCTTTACTGAGAAAGTGGGATTTGCAGTCATTGGGAAATAGTGGCCTGCGGGTTCTCATTTTGGTGCGCTCCCACGCACTCGTAACTGAATATCTTGTATCGATGCAATCGAAAAGCTAACTGCTACCGCGTGCAGTACTAACCTATCTTCTGAAACTGCATCAATTCCATTATCTGTGGTGAAACCAGCGCACGGCTGGTTAATCCTGAACGGTTCAACCGCGCGGCGGGTCGCCCCAACCCGATCCAATGTACTTGCCATCTTCGACGAGGCAGGGAACGGTTGGGTCACCGGCGGAGTAAGAGAACATCTCAGCGCGTCGCTTTCGATCGTTTTGAGCGTCGTAGTCTGTAAACGGAATACCCTGAGAGTTGTAATGATCACGAGCCTGCTGACAGTAAGGACAGCCTGGCTTGGTATAAATCACTAACGCCAAAGTGCACACCTCCGTAATGCCACTAGTTTAGCAATCTATTCGTGAAGATGAGAAGCGGGGCGAGAAAGATCGGGTATTATTCTGCCATCGGAAGGGCTATACTCCCGCCCGCGTCATGAACGAGCAAACTCTCGACCAAACCCCACCGGTTCTCGATTCCAGCGACTTGCTCGATCCCTACGAGAAATTAATTACGATTGAAATACTCGGCAAGCAAGTGCAGGTTCCCGAGAAAAACCGCTTATTGCGCTGCTTTCAGTACCTTTCTCTCAATTCCATTTCTCACGGCGACTTCTGTTGGAACGGCGAATGTACGAATTGTCAGATCTGGTGCCATGACATCGGACAGACCGCTGCGAACGACAAACCCATCCTCTCGTGTCGTTCAGAAGTAGCAGAAGGAATGGTCATCACTAAGCTGAGTCAGTTCATCAAACTCGACGGCATCAGCAAGTAAACATTCAATACTTCGGCACACTGGGATCGACCTCATTTGACCACGCGGTAATTCCGCCACTTAGATTTATCAAGTTGCCGGAGAAGCCGGCTTGTTTCAGTATCGCGATTGCTTTCGCACTGCGGCCACCCATCTTGCAATGCACGACGGTCTCACGGTTCGGATCGATTTCCGACATACGGTTGAGGACTTGTCCCAGAGGGATGTGAATTGTGCCGGGCATTTTTGCGATGTCGAGCTCGTGCGCCTCGCGCACATCAATGATTTGTAAATCTTCGCCATTATCCAGCCGCTCTTTCAGTTCATTAGCAGTAATCTGCGGCATCGTCATCCCGTTCATAAATTTCTCCCGTAAATTTTTAATTTGGATTTGTTGTGATTCATCTTAACTACTGAGTTATGCGGCGACAAGTTGCCCGAACTCGACGGACGTAGCCATGTAAACCTGTAGGGGCGCCCCTACAAGGAAGTTTAAAGACCCTACGCCATTTTTGGTCGAGTGCTTTTCGTCTGCTCATCAGTTAAACTTTCTCTAAAGCTTCTTGATTCGACCCTCGAGGAATCACAATGAGATTCGAGTATTACCACCCTGGTCTTGATAACGTTCCCAAACTGTCAGTTGATGGCACGGTTCCGAACAGCGTGCATTTTTCGCATTGGGAGGGGAATGAAACGGCTGTCGAACTTAAGGCAGATACTTCGACTGAGATCGCGCTCAACCTCGTTGCGTCCCCTCAACAATCACACTTTACGCGCGGCATTGAGTTAGTCACGAACAATCACTTCGATACTGACGGCGTGCTTTCCGTGTGGACGGTGCTAAACGGCAACCGCGTTTTGGAATTCCGAGAAACTCTGATTCCCAGTGCAGAGGCAGGCGACTTTTCGGAACTGACAAGTGAGACTGGAGTGCGGGTCAGCATCACAATTCAAGGTTCAGATCAGGCAGGAAATGAAACGCAGGAAGGCTCGCCACTGGCGCAGTTTCTCAACGATGGCGAGCCTGTCGACGACGCTAAAGCGTACGACCTCGTTCTGCCTGAAGTTGAGAAGCTGATAACAAACATCGACGCCTACGAACATTTGTGGCGAGCAGGCTGGGAACAGGTTGCTACTGCGATTGAGAGTTTTGAGAAAGGCGCTTCGTTAACTGAAGAGCTTCCTGAAGTAAAAGCAACCGTTGTTACTCTCTCATCTGACATTTTTGGACCCACTGGTTTCGACCCGAAAAAACACGGAGTGCCAGTAATCGCGATTTCGCGTTACGCGCAGGGAGAGTTGTTCCTAATCGCGACGCCATATGAATCCGGCTGGAGTTACCGTTTTGATTATCCCTACTACTCGTGGGCCGAAACGGTGGTCCGTCCTAAGATTGAGCGCCGCGACCTGACGCTGCTGCTAGCTCGCTTGAATGAAATCGAAAGAAACAGCAAGGGAAGATGGCAGTTGGACGGGAGTGAGATGACGTCAGCCATCAAATTCCTTGACGGGTCTAAGGCGCTTGCGGCGTCAGGGCTGCAGCCAGATGAAGTTGCAGCAATCGTTCGATCCCAACATTTAGGCAGAAGCGCTTTGGTGAAATAGTCTTGCCACTTCGAACCCTGCCGCCTGAACCAGCCCATGCATGACGTCTTAATTATCGGCGCCGGACCGGCCGGCCTGGCCGCCGCTTTCTGGTGCGACCAGTTGGGACTTGACGTCTTAGTTATTGAGCAACAGCCGGAGATCGGCGGACAACTTCATTCCATCTACGGAGCAATCGAGAATTATCCCGGACTAAATGCGAAAGATGGTGAAGAGTTTCTTGAGAGCTTCGCGGCAGGGACAGCCGAAGCTGGTTTTGATCTCTGGACAAATGTCGAGATCGCAAACGTCGATCTGGTAGCCAAACGAGTCTCTTTAAAAAGCGGCGAAGGTCTTCCTGCAATTACCATCATAATCGCGACTGGGGTAATACGGAGACAGCTGGGAATTCCCGGTGAGACTGAGTTTGAAGGCAAAGGAATCATCAAATCCGGTGCACGCGAGAAGGATATTTACGCAGGAAAGGATGTCTGCATCATCGGCGGTGGCGACGCCGCGATCGAGAACGCCCTGTTGTTGGCCGAAAACTGCGCCACTGTGACTGTTGTGAATCGAAGTAAAAAGTTAAGAGCGCGCCGCGAGTTCAGGGAACAGTTGGAAACCAATCACTGCGTCACGGTCTTCAATGAAGCGATTGCGACCCGCATTCTTGGAAGTGCTGAGGTTGAGGCGGTGGAGATTCAGCGCAAGCAAGCGCTCAAGCCTTTTCAGATGGGGGTTAAGGGCGTCTTAATCCGTATCGGTGTCACGCCGAACTCGGAGCTGTTCAGCGATCAGTTGAAGGTGGATGGCGGCGGCTACATCGCGGTTACGAGCCAACAGGAAACCAGCGTGACAAATGTGTTTGCAATCGGCGACGTCTCAAATCCTTTAGCGCCAACCATCAGCGGCGCGGCAGGCGACGCCGCCACAGCGGCAAAGGTGATAGCCGCGCGTCTGCAAGCAAGCAGTTAAACTTGATGTCGTCCAAGCATAAGCGGTGGTTAACTGCGTAAGATGTCGTCGATCACTTGGGACAATTTGAGCAACCAAGCGTCTTACACGGACGCACACATTGCTGCTTACCCGGTTGAGTACATTGCCGGGATTGATTTATACAACGCCGGAGAGTTTCACGCGGCTCACGATGCCTGGGAGGAGCGTTGGATGGGAGAAGTGGGTCAGCAGGAAAAACTTTTTCTGCAGGCAATGATTCAGTCTGCTGTCGCTTTTCATCATCTGGAGATCGGTCGGCCCGGTGCTGCGCGGCGAATGCATCAAATGGCTGGTGAGAAGTTTGCGCGTCTCGGTGTTAACGTTTTTATGTCGCTTGATCTAGTTGACTACCAGGCCCAGCTCGAAAACGCGCTCGCATGGTTGCGGGATGCTCCCGACCCGCGGGATTTAGTTCAGCCCCAGATAACGCCGCCCAAAATTAAACTGATGTCCGAGATCATGCCTTACGATTGAAGTCGTTATATGAACCCTATCAAATCCATCAACTATGTGCGCCTGGTCTTGCTGGGAATGTGGTTGGGCGCCGCTGTCTATTTCAGCGCGATTGTCGCGCCCAGCGCCTTCGCCGTGCTACGCAGTTATCAAAGCTTCAATGCTGGAGAGATTGCCGGCGCCATAGTTAACCGCAACCTCGCGGCAATTAATTTGAGTGGCTTCGTAATAGGTATCGCTCTTTTCGTCACCGGGTTTATAAGATTTCGCAAAGGGCCGCTGCCGTCTTTCCTGATCGAGATGGTTAGCGTCACTGTCCTAAGTGTTGCAACAGCGGTCGGCAACTGGAACATTGCTTCAAAACTTCGCGCTCTACGACTGACACTACAGGTTCCGATAGACCAACTGGCAGTGACCGATCCGCGCCGGATCTCATTCGACAAGCTTCATGCTTATTCCGTGAAGGCCCTTAGTGTTGCTATGATTGCGGCCCTTCTGGGACTTGTAATGATCGCGCTACGGGCGCACCGTGATGCAAAGTAACGGTTCTGTGTACTTTTAGTAGGAAGGGTACGCCGTGGAAATTATCGAGCAAATAGAAGAGTGGCGAAATCGTTATGCCGACTGGCACGAAGAGCATGGGGCCGCTCAAACTAATGGTGACGTAGGAGAGTCTTACCCGTTCGTAGCTAATAAGCGAGCTCCATTCACACCCGCGCGGAGAGCGTTGCCAATGCTTAACCTGGCTTTGATTTCTTCAGCTGGGGCCTACCTCGACGGAACCCAGCCTTTCAATGTTAGTGATGTTGCTGGTGATGTAAGTTTTCGGGAGATACCGATTGAAGTTGGTCCTAACGATCTAAAATTTGCGGGGCGCGGATACGATCCAGCTGCTGTGCATGCCGATCTGAACACTCAACTTCCGCTTCAGCGCCTGGCCGAATTTGAGGCGAACCGGATCATCGGCCAACTAAACCCTGTCTTTTGGAGTTTTTCCGGATTTATTCCCAACGCCGCTAACATCATCGATGAAATGTTGCCCCGGCTTCAAGAACGCGTGCGGCGTTATGAAGTACAGGCGGCGTTGCTCATCCCGGCGTCACGCTTATGCCATCAGTCAGTGTCCCTAATTGCGCGCGCGTTGGAGTTGAATGGCTTACCGACCATGACACTCGCAGTCGCCCAGGATGTCGTGGAAGTGGTGAGACCGCCCCGTGCTGCATGTTACGCGGGCGAATTAGGCAGCGTGGCTGGGAAACCTAACTGGCCCGAACATCAACGTCGGGTTCTCGATGAGGCGCTGCGTCTGATTGAGCCCATGGACCAGCCGGCGATTCGCCAACTGACTGTAACGCTCCAAAGCCAAGTCCAAGGCGAGCGCGGCGAACGCTAGCAGAGTCAAGCCTCACAATCTGATCCATGTCTGTAATCAAACGGTTACTGCTGCTGAGCGTTGTATTGATCGCCGTCGTCCTCGTTTATCTGTCTTTCTGGCCCGTGCCTATCGAACCCGCACCCTGGACACCTCCAGCAGCACCTGCTCTCACGGGAACGTATCAACAGAATAATCGCCTGGCCGGAACGGAAAGACTTTCCCTGGGTCATGGTTTCGCACCGGAAGATGTGGCGATTGACTCTGAGCAGCGCATCTATGCGGGTCTCGACGATGGCCGCATCATGCGTTTGCAAAAGGATGGCACGCGGCCCGAGCTGTTCGCTGACACGAAAGGACGACCGCTTGGCTTGAAGTTCGACAACGCGGGGAATCTCATCGTCGCCGACGCCGTCAAAGGCTTGTTGTCAGTTGATCGCAGTGGAGCGATTTCGGTGCTGACCATTGCGGCGGACGGAATTGCTTTTCTAATCACCAACGATCTGGACATTGCCGCGAGCGGCACGATCTACTTCACGGATGCGTCGAGCCGCTTTCCTCTGACGAAATACAAGGCCGACATTTTGGAGCACCAATCAACAGGACGCTTGCTAGCCTACGAGCCTTTGACCAAGACCACTCGTCTAGTACTTGGCGGGCTTAGCTTTGCGAATGGTGTCGCCCTGAGTCCTGACCAGTCTTTTCTCCTCGTTAATGAAACTGGAAAGTACAGAATCCATCGCGTCTGGTTAAGTGGCGCAAACTCGGGCAAGTCGGAAATATTTATCAACAACCTTCCCGGCTTCCCCGATGGAATCTCCTCAAACGGCAAAGACAAGTTTTGGCTGGCGCTCGTGACTCCCCGCGACGCCACTCTCGACAAACTGCTGCCGCATCCATTCGTGAGAAAGGCTGTATGGCGTTTGCCTCCATTTCTCCGCCCGGCGCCGAAACGGTATTCATTCGTCATCGGCATGGATACCAATGGTCGAGTAGTCGAGAACCTGCAAAATGGTTCAGCGGATTGCTATGCACAGATAGCCAACGCCGTAGAGCATGATGGGTTTCTTTATTTCGGCAGCATCGGCGAGGCTGCGGTCGGGCGCTGGAAGATTCGTTAAAGGCCGTAATTATCCACAATACCGGGCCGAAATAGCGGCTACCTGCTACACAGCTGTATACCTCATAACCAACCTCAACGACCTTCATTCAACTAACGAATCCCTCGTTATCTCATTCAGGCCCAATTTCTGGATAGCTGGTATCCACGGGGCGGTTTTGTAATGCAAGGGCTCTTTCACTGTAAGTCATTCACACTAGCAGGCTTATGAATATTACTACAAATGTTGCAGTTGTGGCACGAGCATTGTAATAGATGTACAACGAACGCGCAGATGGAATCCGGTCCCCCAGGGAGAAACCAATGATCAACTTACTCTCAGCAGCCACCGCCACACCCCAGCATCGCCTTCAGACCACCGACCTCGTCTCGGCCCTGATGCACAAGGTTTCTCCCGAGCTGATCAATTCCATTAACAGTCTGGGCGTCAACCAGCGTTACTCCACTTTGGAAAATTACGCCGAGTTCTTGACAGGCAAACCGGCCAGACCGACCAGCTCCACCACCCAGTTAGGCGTCGCCGCCACCAAACGCTGCATCGAGCAATGGCAAGGCGACCCATCCAAAATTGGTTTGCTGATCGCGGCCACTAACACACCGGACCAGATGTTGCCGTGTCTCGCTTCAGAAGTAATGGGGCGAACTCACGGTCTTCTGTCTCGCTCACTCAGAACCGTTAGCATGCAAGCCCAAGGCTGTTCGGTTCTGTTGAAATCGATTGAGGTTGCCCAATGGTATCTGGCCGCCAACCCCGGTCAGATGGCCATGGTTCTGATGGCTGAAGCTCACACTCCCTATGTCGCGCCCCTCCTCCGCGATGAATACCGAGGCTTTCGCGAACTCCTACGACTCAGAAAGGACAACAAAATAGATGACGAACAATTCGAACAACAGAGGTTGGATACGACCTTTGTGATTCAGTCTATGCTCTTTGGCGATGGGGCAGTGGCCTTGTTAGTTGGTAAGGAAGAAGGCAAGCCCGAGTTTGGACCCATCTCACACTTAACAAACGAGGAAGCTGATGACATGAATCTTCTCACTATGACCAGCAACAGCTCACATCCTCATCTTAAGGGCCGCCCGCAATACTTCATGCGGCCCAGCGTTCCCGCGCGCGGCGCCCACTACGCCGTCACCACCGTCAAGAATGTGTTGGAACATCCGGATTGTCCCGTTTCGGATTTGGAGCAGGTAGACAATTGCCTGATTCATACCGGCAGCAAGAAGATTCTTGACGGCGTTTGTTCGCAACTGGATCTCGACACCGACTCAGATAAAGTCCACGGCTCTTACGAAGTGCTCAAGAGATATGGCAACCTCTCAAGCGCGTCGACCGGATTTATGCTTGCAGAGAAGAATGAGTGGCGCGGACCGGCGATGGTAGTAGGATTCGGAGTTGGATTTACTGCCAGCGCGGGCATCATGAACTACAACTAGCGGAAGCTAGACATTCACGGGCTCGAGCGCCGGACGTTCGCGACAGACCTGGGCAATGGTGTCACTCACCTGAACAAAATCAAACGGCTTGCCGATGATGGCGTTCACCAGCTGAGCCTCGCCAGCCGGTGGCGTCGTGCCGGGTCCGTAGCCTGTAACTAAAACAATATTCATCTCCGGCCAGCGCTTGCGAATCTCTCGCGCCGTTTCCCAGCCGTCCATTTCGGGCATAGCCAAATCGCTAAAGACGAGATCAAATTCGCCTTCGCCGAGTCTCTGAATGGCTTGCTGTCCGCTCTCAGCAATCAAGACTGTGTGACCCATTGCTTCAAGCATGTCTGCGAGGGTTTCCCTCACAAACTCTTCATCATCGACGACGAGAATCGAAATCGCATTTTGTTCGGGCAATGGATTTGTTTCGTTTTCCTCCGCGCACTCGGTATCGTGGGCCGTTAAATCGATTGTGAAGACAGTGCCGCGCCCGGGCTCTGAGACGACGCTGATTGCGCCCTCATGCCGTTCGATAATGCTGTAACTAACCGAGAGGCCAAGGCCGGTTCCGTGTGCACCCTTCGTTGAGAAAAACGGTTCAAATATTTTCTGCCTCACGTCTTCCGGCATTCCCGTTCCGGAATCGGCGAACTTCAAACGCAGGTGGCCATTTTCGCGTTCGGAGCTAACATCAAGTTTTCCGCCCTCCGGCATAGCGTCTACCGCATTGACGATCAGGTTTACAAAAACTTCACGTAACTCAGAGGCGCTGCCGTAAGTGTTCTGACCGGGTTTCGCATCGAGGGTGACTTCATATTCCAGCCCGCGCAAGCGAGCTTCGTTTTGCCAACGCGTGCGGGTAATTTCGACAGCGTCGTTTAGCAAACTGCCAACATCCAGCACCTCAAACTCTTTGGCCGGCGCCTTCCGAGCGAACGTTTGAATGCGACGCACGGTGGCGGCCGCGTCTTCTGCTGCCGTTTGGATAATGTCCAGATTGCGAACCAGGGCTTCATCCTTCAATTGCCGGCGGAGCAACTGCGCTCTGCCCAGAATTGCGGCTAGCGAATTATTGAAATCGTGCGCAACACCTGAAGCGAGCTGCCCCAACGCCCGTAGTTTGTCTGCGCGGGCCGCACGTTCACGCTCTTCCTTTTGTTCAGTGATATCGCGCGCGATTCCCAACACGCCGGTCACCTGGCCATCAACTACTAGAGGTGAGTTGTCGACGCGGGCATAACGCAGTTGTCCATCAGGAGAGAAGAAACGCATTTCATAAGTCTGAGCAGCACCGCCCAGGGCAGCCGCCAGTTTCTCAGAAACCATTTCCCGATCACTCTCGTGAACAAGATCAAGCAATGGTCGGCCGATGAATTCGTCGCGGCTGTAGCCTAATCCCGTCTGCGTTGCCGTGTTGCACCATTTAAAGCATCCGTCAGTATTAACTGCGTAGATCGACTCGCGAGCGCTCTGCAGAATGTTGGTCAACAACGATTGATGTTCGCGGGCGACCGCCTGAACTTTGCGCAACTCGGAAAGATCGCGAGCAGTGCAAACAACACCAATCATCTTGTCGCCTTTGTCTGGAACCGGCTCGACGGACACGAGCAAGGGACGATTGAGTCGGATCGGAGTGATTTCAATCGTGGCACTCTGCCTTCTCTCAATCGCCTTTTCGACCACGCAACCTTCATCTTCGGCACGGCTGCGGAGAATGTCGCAGCATTTCCGGCCGAGCAGCAGGTGAGGCTGGGTCTTTTCCATCGATGCCCCGGCACGATTAACTCTCTTCAGTCGTCCATTACGATCAAAAATGAAGATGCCGTCAGACATTGCATCGAACGTGGTTTCCCATTCCTGCTTGCCGCGGGCCACCATCTCGAACAGCTCAGCCTGGGCAATGCCGATCGCGAGGCGTTCCGCGACCGCTTCGACGAGAGCGGCCTCATCATCACTCCAATAACGAATCCGATCCGTCTGATGAATGCATAGGACACCGCGGAATAATCCTTTGACGATGACCGGGAAATTGATCAACGAACGTACATTGAGTCGAACTGCCTCCGCGCGAATGCTGGCTGCAAATTCTAGCTCCCCTTCTTCATAAATCAGGGCATTCGCAATCAGGATCGGCTTCTCAGACTCGAGCAGGGAACGACCGAGCGGATCTTCGAAACTTATTTCTAATGATCCGAGGCTATCGCATCCGGACGCCACAAATTCGTGCTCGACAGGTGAGACCGGGTTCTCGGGATGATAAAGATGCAGGTAGACACGGGACGCGGATAACGCCTGGCCCAGCTCACGCGTAGCTGTACGCAAAACCTCGGGAAGACCTAGTGACGCTCGAAGCGCTGTTGAGACACGGTTAACCAAAGATTCGCGTGTCGAAGTGGCTTCCGCCTTTTGGTAAAGCTGCGCCTGGCGAATCGCTATTCCTGTTTGGTCGGCAACCGCCTTTGCGAGCGCAATGTCGGAATCGGTCCAGTTGCGCTGTTCCCGAGTGGTGGAAAGCGCAAAAGCTGCCGGCACTTCATCTCCCACTCGGATTGCCACGTACATGATCGACTGCACGTCTGCGTCTTTAAGGATTTTTTCGTACAGCGTCCTGATCCGTTCGTCGTTGGCAGCATCGTTAAAAACCAGGACGCCTTTTTCACCGATTGCTTCGGCGAGACTAGTTAAGTCGCCGAGGGCAAAGTCGCTCGCTGCCGGCTTAACTCCTTCCACGTGATATTCGGCGACATTCCGAAGATGACGTGCATTCTCGTCTTTCATGAAAAGAGAGCAGCGATCTACGGAGAGATAAGAACCCAACTCGCGTACAGCCGATTCGAAAATCTCGGATGTTTCGAGGGTCCGCCGCACTGTTTGTGAGATGCCGAGGATGATTGCTTCACGCTCGGCTTGTTTGGCGAGTGCCTTCTCAGCCTGCCTGCGCTCGGTTATGTCGACGCCCACGCCGGCCACAAACTTTTTGCCGTTGGCGTCAGTCATCGGAAACTTAACAACGAGCCAGTGGTGCGGCCGGCCGTCCTGCGTTGGCACGGTTTCCAGAATCTCCTGGGGCTCACCGCTTGTGAGCACCGACAGATCATGATCGTGAGTATCCTGGGCGGTAACAGCCGGCAACCAATCGAAGCTGGTTTTGCCACGGAGGAAATCGAGTTTTTGCCCAAACAACTCCTCGAAAGGCTTGTTAACGTAGACGTAACGTCCTTCCTCGTCCTTCATGAATGCGATGCTCGGACTGTTGTCCATGAAACTGTGGAAGAACGTCTGGCTCTCGCGTAGGGCCGCTTGGGATCGCTGGTGCTCTGTTAAATCGCGCGCGACTCCCTGCACACCCACCGGTTTACCGTTTTCATAGATGATGCGGCTGCTAACCTCAATCCGAATGCGGCGACCGTCTTTAGCAATCAATTCAATTTCGTAAACAGTCGGCGCCTTGCTGTTGGCTTTCTGGGTAATCATCTGCCGCGCCAAGCCGATGTATTCCGGCGCGATGACATCCCCAATGTTCATCTTGGCGGCTTCTTCCCAACTGTAGCCAACAATTCGCTCGCCGCTGCGATTCAGCGAAGTGAAATTTCCTGCGAGGTCGTGGGTGTAGATGATGTCGTTAGCGTTTTCGACGAGCTCGCGGTAACGCTGTTCATTCTCTCGAGAAACCTTTTCCGATTTTCGCGTCTCGGTAATATCGGTAGCCACGCCGATCACACCAATCACCTGGCCTTGCTGATCATACTGAGGCGAGTAACGCGTATTGAAAGCGAGCTCACCGACTTCCACCGCTTCGGAAAAAGCTTCGCCAGCCATGGCGCGGCGAATGTTCGCGATGATCTGCGGAACATCACGATACATTTCGAACACTGACCGACCCACCGATTCACCCGCCTCGAGGCCCAGGGCTTTCAAGCCTTCTCCCTCAGAAAGCGTAAAGATGCCATCAGTATCGACGGCGAATAGCACGAGCGATGCGGAGCCAATAACTGTTTGTAAACGCGTTTCGGTTTCTTTGAGAGCTTCCCGAGCGCGTGTTCGATCGGTAACGTCACGAATCACAGCCTGCACCGCAGGTTTGCCCTGTAGTGTGAGCGGCATACCTGTAACTTCGACGTCGATAACTTCACCATCAAAGCGAACGTGCTTTTGGACGATCAGTTTGCTCGCCCGTCCCTCCTCCTGGATCTTTCTAACTCGTTGCTCAACAGAATCGCGAAAGTCGGGATGGACTACTTCAAGCAGCGATTTGCCGACAAGTTGATCGCTGGTCGCGCAATAGAGCGCTTCGGCGGCGGAGTTAACGTAAACAAACCTTCCCTTACTGGTGACCACAATCGCGTCAGGCGAACACTCGACTAACTGGCGATAACGTTCTTCACTCTCTCGCAACGCTTCGGCTGCCAACTTTTGCTCAGTCAAGTCGCGAACGACACCGCGAACCGCAGTGGGCTCACCGCGATTGTTAGATTCGACGGTGATCATGCCTTCGAGGTAACGAAGCTGACCTTGAGCGTTGGTGAGCCAATGAAGCGAACGAACCGGTTTGTCGCTGGGATGATTTCGGGTCTCTTCAGTATCGTGCAAGCCGGCTTCAGTTCCGATTAGATCGCTGAGATGAACTCCGACAAGCTCGGCCGCACTGCGTCCAAAGAAATCGCAGCCGGCAGCGTTGATGCTGGTGATATGACCATCGATGGTGCGCGTGTAAATGATGTCGGCGGCTTGCTCTACGATTTCGCGGTAATGCTTTTCGATCTGGTGACGTTCCGCAAGCCGTGCGACTTTGACGAGAAATGCTTCATTGCGAAAAGGCACATCGAGATAGTCGTCCGCTCCTGCAGTTAAGCCTTCAAGGCCATCTTCGGATGACCGGCGCAGACCGCTGATAAGCAGTACGGGCACTCTTGCCGTGTCAACGTACCGCTTCAAACGCCGGCACAGCTCGATTCCATCGAGGACGGGCATGACTACGTCGCTTACGATTACATCAAGATCGTTTGAGAGCGCTAATTCAAGTGCGGTGCCACCGTCAGACGCGCGAAAAACTTCGTATCCCTCTTGCTCGAGCAGCTCGACAAGTAGAGACAGAACTTTTTCATCGTCGTCGGCGATTAAGACGCGCCGGGGCTTCAGTGAAGTCTTCGTCATATTTCCGAGCGCAAGGGAACAGGGGAGGGCGGCTCAGTGGAGGCAGATCGACTGCTTACTTTTGTCCGAAATTGCGATGTGAGATTGCCCGCTTGGTAGAGAAGGGATTGCAGCTAAACTACTGCTGCTGCGGCAGTATAACAGTGTTGGCAGAGACTTGTCATCACTTTATGGGCAGGGTTAGAGGGCAGAATAGTGTGAAAATACCCATAAAAAGGCTCCTGCTTCACTTTTTAGCGGGCGTGGTCGATGCTCCGCCTTTTGCAAAGTAACCTGCGCGATACGTCAGCTTGAGGTTTTGCTTTCGGAGCTCAGGATTAACTACCTCTATCTGAAGGCGGCGGTAGGTTCCGTCGTGAGCCTTATTTGAGGGGGAATAGGCGATCAAGTACTGCTCGCGGAGATCTCGTTGAATTTGGGCAAAGGCCTCACGCAACTCACGCTCGCTATGCGGAAAGTAGGCTCGCCCGCCCGTCTGTTCTGAGATCTTCCGCAACGCGCCTTCGTTTACGCCGAAGTTGTAGCTATCGCCAATGCCAATCGTGTAGATCAGCGCGTCAGCTTTTTGCGCCCGTTCAATCGCCTCGTGCATCTTCACCTGGCTAATCGTATCTTCACCGTCAGTGAGCAAAATGATGGCTCGTCGCGACTCCTCGGCGGCATCCGAAAGCAACTCATTAGAAGTGGCCCAGACGGCATCCCAAATCGCCGTCGATCCGGCCAGCACCTGGTTCTGACCAGAGATTGGTGGCGTTCCTCCCACGACTACGCCACCGCCGATATAACCGGAAGGCGGAACAAACTCAACGCGATCGATGGCCCGTCTCAGTCGATCAAGGTTGCCCGTGAATCCCTGCTCCAACGTCACGTCTCCAGTGAAGGAAACGATCGACGCTTCATCTCTTCCCGGTCGCATCACCGTCTCTAAAAATGTGCGCGCTGCTGCTTTTTCATCGGGGAGGGTGCGCTCCTCGGACCGACTCGTGTCGATCAGAATTGCGGTCGAAAGCGGCAAGTCGATGTTCTGTTGAAAGGTAAAAATCTCTTGAGGCTTTCCGTCTTCAAGGATGCGAATGTCTTCTTGTTTTAAGTGTCCGATGAAACGTTTGTTCTTATCGGCAGCGGTGAAAAATATATTCGTGAGACTTGTTTCCACGCGGACGACATCATCTGAATCTTGCGGAACAGGCTCACGCGGAACAGGCGTCGGGCTCGGAGCCGGGGCGCCTTCGTTTGTGCGACGCGGACGGCTCTTATCCTGCGATGCTTCTTGTGTAATCAAGTGCGCCGAGACTGAGCTGCCGAGAAACAGCAGAGCAACTAGGCCGAAGAGGAGGAAAAAATTACTAATTCTTGGATTCACTGCCACACCTTTAGGGTCTTACGGCGTCTGCAATCGCCTTATAACCCTGCTTCGTTCGCACTTTCATACCACCCTCGCCATTGGCTAGTCTCACTTCGATGCGGCGGAAGCTGCCATCGTAGCGATCATTTCCCGGTTTATAAGTAACCAGGTACTGAGCACGTAACTCTTTGTTGATCTTTGTAAACGAGCGCTCGAGTGACAGCATGTCCCCAGTGAAGAATGCTATGCCGCCTGTTTCTTCGGCGAGTTTAACGAGAGTGTTGTCGATCTTATCCTTCACTTCACCGAGCCGCACACCCGGAACGGTTCCCGATAAACCAGCCTTCGTCGAAATCACATAGATTGTGGTTTCAGTCCGCTGTGCGATATCGATCGCATCCTTCAAATCCGCACGACTATAAGTGTCTTCGCCGTCGGTGATTACAACCAGGACGCGGCGGCCGGAAACGGAGCGCAACTTCTCGTCGCAGAATTGCCAGATGGCATCGTACAAAGCTGTCTGCGTTCCGAGTTTCTTGACCCCGAAAACTGCCCGGTCCAGGAGATCCAATTTATCGGTGAAGTCCTGCTTCAATTCGATTTGATGATCGAACGTGGCGAAGAGCACGCGATCCCGTCGCGGCCTAACCACGGTTTGAATGAAATTCATCGCCGACTCTTGTTCGAATTTCAGTTTGCCTGCAGTTGAAGGCGATGTATCCATTAACACCGCTACGTAGAGTGGCAGACTCTCGCCCAAATCGTCCGAGAAAGTTTCAATCTGCTGCGGCAGTTTATCTTCGAAAACAAGAAAGTCGCTCTGAGTTAATCCGGGAACGAATTGTCCTTTCTTGTCGACCACAGTGATCGGCAAACGCACGCGCCGAATAAAAGTTGTAATGGATGTTTGATCGTCGGCTGTAATCGGCGGCGTAGGACTCGCTTTCGGAGTTGCTTGTTGAGCGGCAGCCATGCCGCATGTGGCCGCAAAGCAAAAAAACAAGAGTGCAAGTTGATGTGCAAGTCTATAAGTAATGCGCGTCGCGACAGGGGTCATGATTTAAAAGTCAGTGATTGTAGTAGTTGCTGAAGATTCGCTAATTAAAACCGCCGATTCGATGCCGCGGCAACTGCATCTCGTTGCCCCCGGAAGGTTTCGCGGCAACGGCGTCAACGAATACCCAAATATGAAAACATATCGGACGCAACTAACCAAGCCTACTCGACTTCTTCCCTCGCTTTGTCACCCAGGCAGTTTGTAGTTTGCAACGCTAACGCGGTGATACAATGCGCGCGTTCCGGACGACCCCCGCATCGTTTCCCCTGGGACACATGCTTCATGTCTGATCTCAACCCTCCGCAAAAAGAAGACAGCCTCGCGTCCCCAGAACTTGTCGCTCATTATCGAATTATCAAGCGCCTGGGCAAGGGTGGAATGGGTGAGGTATTTCTGGCGGAGGACACTAAACAACACAACCGCAAAATTGCTCTTAAGGTGCTGCCGCCCCATTTAACAAGCGAAGAGGGTCGCGTGCGACGTTTCAAGGACGAGGCTCGCGCAATCCTCGCTCTTAACCATCCCAACATTCTGACGATCTTCGAAATCGGCGAGGCGGAACAAACCCACTACATCGCTACGGAGTTTATCGACGGCGAGACTCTGCGCCAGTGTCTTTGGCGCCAGTCGATCAAAATTGATGAGGCGTTGGGAATCGCCATTCAAGTAGCAATGGCGTTGGAAGCAGCGCACGCGGCGGGAGTCGTGCACCGCGACATCAAGCCGGAAAACATTATGTTGCGTCACGATCGTTTTGTGCGCGATCGGTTCGTCAAAGTGTTGGACTTTGGTTTAGCAAAACTCACCGAGCATGACTCACGACTCCACGATCCTGAAGCCGTGACAATGACCAGTACCAATCCCGGCACCATTCTCGGCACCACCGGGTATATGTCTCCGGAACAGGCGCAGGGTAGTCCCATTGACGTGCGCAGCGACATCTTTAGCCTCGGCGTGGTGCTTTACGAAATGGTCGCGGGCCGTGCTCCCTTTACTGGCCCGACTGATAGTCATGTCAGGGTCTCCATCATTGATCAAGACCCCAAGCCCTTATCACAACAGTCGGGACAGGTTCCACGGCAACTGGATCGAATCGTCGCGAAAGCACTGGCGAAAGATCGCACCAAGCGTTACCAAACTATCACTGATCTAAAACTCGACCTTGAACAGCTGCGCGCCGAGCTCACTGACCTAAAAGAGCGGACCGAGTCACTCCATGATGAAGTACGGCAGACATCAGCCGGACGCGCGGCCGGTGACCGAGTTACATCCGCAGACACAACCCGGATCCTCACCAAGACAGTTGACGCCAAACCTCAGAGAGGATTCGTTCAGGCACACAAAACAGCGCTGTTGATCTCGCTTGCAGTAATCATCGCCCTCGTTGCCGGTTTCGCGTACTTCAAATACTCGCGACCGAAAATCACTTCGGTAGCGATCCTTCCCTTTGCGAACGATAGCGACGATCCCAACGCCGAGTACCTTTCCGATGGAATCACCGAAAGCATCATCAACAGCCTCTCGCGCCTCCCGGGACTCAAGGTAATGTCGCGAAACGCGGTCTTTAGATTCAAAGGTAAGAATCCTGATCCGCAGGAAGTGGGAAGAAACCTAAAAGTTGGTGCGGTGTTGATGGGCCGACTCGTCAAGCTCAACGACCGACTGGTTATCAAGACGGAACTGGTCGATGTTGCCGACGGTTCTCAACTCTGGGGCGCGGAATACAACAAGAGCCTTTCCGACATTCTCTTGGTGCAGGATGAAATCTCGCGCACAATTTCGTCGAAACTCGAGCTTCGTCTTACCGGGGCGGACGAACAAAACTTGGCGAAGCGTTTCACCAGTGACGCCGAAGCGTATGAACTTTATTTGAAAGGTCGATACTTCTGGAACAAGCGTGGCGAGGCCGGTCTGCGCAATGGAATCAAATACTTTCAAGAGGCCGAAGAAAAGGATCCAAACTACGCGCTCGCTTATTCTGGTCTTGCCGATTCCTATGCGCTGCTGTGCGACATTGGCGTAGTTGCGCCAATCATCGAGATGCCCCATGCGAAGGCCGCGGCGCAAAAAGCGGTCGACATCGATCCAACGCTCGCGGAAGGCTATACGTCGCGTGGTTTTATTAAACTCGCCTACGATTGGGATTGGTTGGGTGCGGAAGCTGACTTGAAGCGAGGCCTGGAGCTCAATCCAAAGTATCCGACTGCGCACCAATGGTACGCCTCGTATCTGGTGCAGATGGGAAAATTCGATCTTGCCAAACAAGAGATCGAACAAGCACAACAACTCGACCCGCTCTCGCCGATCATCAGTTCAAACGCGGGCCTGTACTCGTATTTCGAACATCGTTACGACGATGCAATCGTTCAGTATCAAAAGACACTCGAGATCGATCCTGCCTTCTGGGTCGCGCACCACTATCTCGGACTCGCTTATGCCAAGAAAGGGATGCACGACCAGGCCATCAGTGAACTGCGTAACTCTCTGTATTCGCCAGGAAGTGGACCGTTGAAAGAAGGTGCGGTGGAAAGTGATCCGGAGATTGCTGCCTCGCTCGGATTTGCCTATGGGCTAGCCGGGCGACGGGCCGATGCCGAAGCAATTTTGAATCGCTTGCGGGCCCTCGCCCAACGGCGTTACGTGTCAGGACTTTACTTCGCGATTGTCTACACCGGTCTTGGTGACAAAGATCGGGCGATTGAGTATTTGAAAAAAGCGTATGAGAGCCGGCATCCGGGACTGGTGTTGATTCGAGTAGACCCGATTTTCGACAATCTCCGATCCGACAAACGTTTTCAGGAATTGACCGCCCGCTTCGAGCCGATGCCGTAGCGCTCCTGCACCAACAGCTTAGGTCCCTAAGACATCGAGCAAGTGTTGTAGATCGCCCGGCAGGGGCGCCTGGAAGCGAAGCTGCTCGCCTGAGATTGGATGGCTAAGTCCCAACTCCGCTGCGTGTAAGAAGTGTCGCCCTAACTTGCGAATCTCAACTCTCACCTTCGAATCGCGAACCGTGTTGTCTCGGCCGCCGCCATAAACCTCGTCCCCGACAACCGGATGTTTTAAAGAAGCGAGATGAACCCGGATTTGATGGGTCCTGCCAGTCCTGATTTCAACATCAAGCAGCGTGAAGCGATCGAAGCGACGGCGCGCCTTAAAGAGCGATAGCGCGCCTCTGCCGCCACGCACAATTGCCATTCGCGTCCGATTGCGCGGGTCCCGTGCCAGCGGTTCCTCGATCCGGCCGCTATCGCGCTCTACGACTCCATGAACTAGCGCAAGATAAGACTTGAAAACTTTTCGCCCGCGAAATTGATCGGCCAAATGCTCGTGCGCTATTTCAGTCTTTGCCACTGCCAGTAAACCCGATGTGTCTTTATCGATCCGGTGCACAATGCCCGGACGAACCGCGCCGGCATTCGTCGAGAGCTTTTCGAAATGATAAGCAAGTGCGTTCGCTAGGGTGCCAGTCTGAATTCCCGCTGCCGGGTGAACTACCAAACCGGCAGGTTTATTTACGACAATCAACGCTTCGTCCTCAAACACGATATCGAGAGGAATGTCTTCCGGAGCAAACGATGTCGTTGGGGATGCGACAAGCTCAACTTCGATCTCGTCGTTTGCGTTTAATTTATATGAGGATTTGGCAGACTTTCCATTGACTAAGACTTCTTCATCCGCGATCAGATGTTGCAGGCGCGCCCTACTCCAACCTTCAATCTGAGAAGCAAGGAAGGCGTCCAGACGAACCCCTTCATGTTCGCGGTCCACAATCAGAGTGCGAGTTAGAGAGTCGATAGGCGGTTCGTGGGCAGGCATGTTCGTTGACGATTGCCGATTGCCGATTGCCGTTTGGAGCTCCAGCGACAGTAGCCAATCGAAAGAACCCTCGGCAATAAGCTGGCCCGTTACCCAAAAGTCCTACGCCGACTCGGCTGATAGACGTCAACGACAGGGCCGCAAGAGTGCAACCTAACCGTTGGTTCGTTCGAATTCTTTCATGAACGAAACCAGGGCAGTCACGCCTTCCCGGGGAAACGCATTATAGATGGAGGCCCGAATTCCTCCGACCGAACGGTGCCCCTTCAATCCATCCAGGCTTCGTGCTGTCGATTCCGCGCAGAACTTCTTCTCCAGTTCTTCAGTCGGCAAGCGGAAGGTAACGTTCATGATTGAACGCGAATCGGTATCGGCATGGCCTCGATAAAAATCGGTACTATCAATCGCGTCGTAAATCAGCTGGGCCTTCTCCTCGTTCTCTCGCTGCATTTCCGCGAGCCCGCCTTTCTCCCCGATCCATTTGCAGACGAGGCTGATGATGTAAATGCCCCAGGTGTTTGGCGTGTTGTAGAGAGATTTGTTTTCAACGTGAGTGCGGTAATCGAGCATTGTGTGCAAGCCGTCGGGAATGCGTGCCAACAAATCATCATGCACGATCACGAGTGTGACGCCGCTCGGACCCATGTTTTTCTGCGCACCGGCATAAATCAGTCCGTAACGATCAACCGGAATCGCGTGAGAAAGAATGTCGGATGAAGCGTCGGCAACGAGTGGAACCTCGCCGGCATTTGGTTCCTGCTTCCATTCAACGCCCTCGATGGTTTCATTCGTCGTCAGGTGCAGGTAGGCAGCATGCGGATCGAGATTCAATTCGTCGTGAGCAGGCACGCGTGTGAAGCCGCCATCGGCAGTTGTTGCCGCCACCCTCGTTGCGCCGGAGCGCTTGGCCTCTTTGAGCGCTTTCTTGCCCCAGCTGCCGGTGATGACGTAGTCGGCGCTTCCCGCCGGCGGCAGAAAGTTCATCGGTATCATCGAGAACTGCAAACTCGCTCCACCCTGCAAAAAGAGCACATGATAGTTGTCGGGAATGCCCATCAACTCACGCAGACCTGATTCGGCTCTCGCGAAGATTTCGTCGAACGTCTGCGAGCGGTGACTAAGCTCCATTACTGACATTCCGACGCCCGGCAGGCTTAACATGTCGCGCTGCGCTTCTTCCAGAACGGGCAGCGGCAGCGCCGCAGGTCCTGCACTAAAGTTGAATATTCGCTCAGTCATCAATTTGTCTCCGCTTATATTTCTTGCTGGCCTCATTTTTCACTCTCTCCAAAACTCTTTCGCATCATCTTGCCTGCAACTCGAACAACTAGAGAGCGCGGGACCACTCTCTGCGCTTCCACCATCACGAAGTTACTGAGGCCCGAAATGACGTGCCCTTTGCCACGCCCCAACGCCTTCAAGGCGGTCTCCGCGACCTCATCAGCAGTTTGAGCACCTCGTGCGGGCGGTTTATGACCGCGCGCGGCTTCGAAAAAATTAGTGTCGGTCACACCCGGACACAAAGCCAGCACTTCGATCCCATGCTGCCGGTTTTCTTCGCCCACAGCTTCGGAAAAGGAAAGTACAAAAGCCTTGGTGGCGGCGTAGGTGGCCATGAAAGGCACCGGTTGAAAGCCGGCAGTGGAAGCGACATTGATGATGGTTCCGCCTTTGCGAACTCGCATCGGCGCCATAAAGAGATAAGTCAACTCGACCAGTGATTTTACGTTGAGGTCGATCATGTTTAACTCGCGTGCCAGATCAAGTTTTCCAAAATCGCCCATCGAACCAAACCCGGCGTTGTTTACGAGCATGTCGATTTCCAGTCCCAGCTTCTCAGTCTCGGCGAAAAGCCGTTTCGCGGAGTCCGGTCGCGAAAGATCGAGTACGACGTATTGCGCACGAACCGGGTGATTTCGTCCCAGCTCGTTGCAGAGTGTCACTAACTTGTCTTCTGACCGCGCCACGACTAACACGTTGCGCCCGAGCGCGGCTAACCGTCGCGCAAAGGCTTCGCCGATCCCGCTCGATGCTCCCGTAATCAGGCTTGTATTCATTTTAAATTGGAGATTTGAGATCTCAGACTTTCATATGAGATCTCAGAATTTTCAGATTTGAGATCTCAGATCTCAGATTTCAGATTTTAGGGGCTCCCAGTTGTAGCACGTTCAACTCAATGATGTTCGCATTGTCAGCGCGTAAGCGCTCTAGAATCTTCTCGTCGGGCGCTCTATCAAGATTGATGCGCGCCACCGCCGCCTCAGCTCCTTCAAACACAATATTTTCCATTTCCTGCACGTTGATCTGCTCCGCCTTGATCGCGTCCAACACACTTGCCAGCACGCCCGGGCGATCCTGATGACGCACCACCAGTCGATGCGTCGCCGGAGTCTGCACAGCCAGGTTCACCACATTCGGTACCTTTCCCGTCTCTTTAAACTCGCGAATGATGCGCACCGTCTCCGCGGCAATGGCTTCCTGCGCTTGATCCGTGGAAGCCCCCACATGATGCGTGCCATACAGACTTGCTTCATTTCGAATCGCATCGCTGAATTCGCCAGTCGCAGATGTGGGTTCGGCTGCGAACACATCAAGACCTGCTCTAATACCCCGAGTCTTCATCGCCTCAATCAGTGCAGCTTGATCTACGACATCGCCACGCGCGGTGTTGATGAAGTATGCGCCAGGTTTCATGGCTGCTAAAAACTCCGAGCCAATCAGGCCCTTCGTTTGGGGTTTCAAAGCGAGATGCACACTAACGATGTCTGCTTCGGCGGCAACCTCATGCGGCGAGGACCGGAAAGCAACCCCGAGCTCGTCAGCCCGCTCGGGAGTCAGGCTGCGGCTCCAGGCAATCACCGGCATCCCAAAAGCGTGCGCGCGCGGAATCATCTCCTGTCCGATCTTGCCGACTCCAATCAAACCGAGCGTGCGACCAAACAGCCCTCGCGCTTTGGAAAATTCCTTCTTGTTCCATTCGCCGCGGCGCAAACTAATCACATTGTCAGCAATGCGACGGTCAAGCGCTAGAATCAACGCAAAGGCCAACTCTGCCACAGCAATCGAGTTCTTGCCGGGACAATTCGAAACGTAAATACCTCGCTTCGAAGCCGCGGCTACATCAATGGTGTTGTACCCCGCACCCGCGCGCACGACCAACTTCACGGAACCGGCGTCGAGCATTGGTTCAGTAACTTTGGTTGAGCGGACGACGAGGACATCAGGACGCGTGTCGGCAATCGCCGCAACGAGGGCCTCGTCCTTTAGGTCAGGTTGGTAGACGACCTGGCATTCCATTGCCTGCAACCCATCGCGTCCCGACTGTTCAAATTTGTCAGCTATCAGTACAAGCATGATTACAATTTTCAATTGCTGATTGCCGATTGCCATTGGGCTTGGCCTTGGCTTTAGATCTTCCTCATCTTTCGCCTTAGTTCAAACAAAGACCTAAGGGCAAAGAACCACAGCGGATTGCCGTCCGAGAAAGCCAAAGAAGCAATTGGCAATTAGATGTTGTGTATCAACAATCCATCCCGCAGCTTCGGCTCGAACCAAGTCGACTTGGGCGGCATGATCTCACCGGCATCGGAAACTCGCAGCAGATCGTCAACAGTCGTCGCCTGTAAAGAAAAGGCGACCGCGGCTTTTCCTTCATTCACCAGGCGCTCGAGTTCTTTGGTGCCGCGCAAGCCTCCGACAAAGTCGATTCGCTTATCGGTACGAACGTCTTTGATTCCCAAAATTGGATCCAACAACCGGTCTTGTAAGACAGACACATCCAGTGAATTCACCAGCCCTTCCGGGGCCGCTGTGTCATTGTCCAGCCGCAGCTCGTACCAACGGCCGTCGAGATACATGCTCCAGGTCTGAGGCTGAGCGGGCGCAGGATTACCGTTTTCGACTACGTTAAAAGCCTTCCTTACTTCCGCCAGAAACGATGCCGCCGTCATCCCATTAAGATCCTTCACCACGCGATTGTAAGGAAGAATCTGCAACTGATCGTCGGGAAAGATAACTGTAAGAAAGAAGTTGTATTCCTCGTCACCGGTGTGTCCAAAACTTTGATCTCTGAGTTCCGCACGGGCGCGGCTGGCGCTGGCGGCACGATGATGGCCGTCAGCAATGTAAAGGTAAGGCACTTCGCGAAACGCCTGAACAAAACGAACCGCATCGGGCACATGCCAGATAGTGTGCTGAATCCCATCGTCGGCGGTGAAGTGATAGAGCGGCTTCGTCATCGTCGTCTCGAGCGTCATGTTGTCGATGTCTGGCTGCGCGCGGTACGTGAGAAAGACGGGACCGGTCTGCGCCTGCAACACCATCATGTGACGAGTGCGATCATCCTCCTTGTCGCGGCGCGTGCGCTCATGCTTGCGAATCAAATCCTGATCGTATTCGTCGACCGCGCAGCAAGCGACGAGGCCGACTTGTTCGTGCTCGCCCATGATCAGCCGGTAAAGATACAAACTGGGAACTTCTTCAGTCTCCAGCGGACAGGCCGCAATCAGCTGTTGAAAATTCTCGAGTGCTTTACGGTAAACGGCGTCGCTGTAAAGATCGGTGCCTTCAGGCAAATCGATCTCCGGCCTCGATACATGGAGAAAGCTCAAAGGATTACCAGCGGCCAGGGCCGCAGCTTCTTCGCTGTTCACCACGTCATAAGGCACGCTGGAGACTTGCCTGGCCTTTTCCGGGGGTGGACGCAGAGCACTAAAAGGATGAATGACCGCCACCGAATTCCTCCTGGGGTCTAGCTCGGGCTGCACAAAGCGGTGACATCAAGACCGCGAGCTGGCCCGATTACTCTTTGACTTGATTGCTAGGCTTGAAAACAAGACTATCCGGTCAGGCGCGATCTTAGCAAGCCGCGACCCAATCTGATTCAAGGTGAGCCATGATGGATGAAAGAGTAAGATATCCGCTAATGGAAGACCTTTCGAGCGATCGGCGCCGTGCCCTCGAAGAGAAGCTACGAAGTGTTGAGGAAATCTTCGTGCGCGAGATGCGCCAGCGAGGCTTTGAACCGGACCAGGCTGAGAACGTCGCATTGCCAACCTCTCTCGCGCGGCTATACACCCAACGCGAAGCATTGAAAACCGAACTGGGCGAGATGAAAGGTGGAACGGAATGAAAGAGACTGAAAGAATACGCGAACAACTGGAGCGAGCATTCGCAGGCGAAGCTTGGCATGGTCCAGGCGTCCTGGAGATTCTCGAGAACGTAACGGCCAGTCAGGCGGCAGCAAAGCCGATTGTCGGTGCTCATAGCATTTGGGAACTAGTACTACACATCGAGGCCTGGGAAGATGCCTGCCGGCGCCGTCTCAGCGGTGATCGCGCTGAGCTGTCCGATGAAGAAGACTGGCCGCAGGTTGATGAAACCAGCGATGAGGCGTGGAATAATACCCTCGCTGCGTTACGGGAGAACCATCGAAAGTTTGCGGATGCGATTGCCTCTGTGGACGAGTCGCGGCTTGACGAGCCCATTCTGGACGGCATGAAAACCGTGTACGCAACCCTTCATGGTGCGGTGCAACATGACCTCTATCACGCGGGACAGATTGCCATCCTGAAGAAAGCTTCAACCGGAGAAACTGTATGAGCGAGTTAGCTAGTCGTGCCTGTGTTCCTTGTCGCGGCGGCGTTCCGCCACTAAAAGGTGAAGAGATCACGAACCTGCTGGGCGAGCTTAACGGGTGGTCAGTCGTGAGTGAGCATCATCTGAGCAAGGTTTTCAAGCAGCGTGACTTTAAGGAGGCGCTTGCGTTTGTGAATCGCGTTGGTGAACTTGCCGAAGAGCAAGGGCATCATCCCGATATCTGTTTCGGCTGGGGCCGTGTCGAAATTACGATTTGGACGCACAAGATTGACGGGCTGACGGAGAGCGATTTCATTCTCGCAGCGAAGATCGATCGGCTTTAAGCCAGCACCGGTTGCAAGAGTCGGAAAGCAACTATCATCACCGTCCCGATAGCGAAATGTTAGCTGTTGCGCGCCGAGTGGGGCGCATTGCCTTGATTGAATCTGATTCTATAAACATTGTGCGCCTACGGCGCTGACTTTTGTCAAAAACCCTCCAGTACTGTCGCCTTTAAGAATTAGTTTCGCCGCTCCACTCGTTCGCTTCGCAATTCAGCTCATCTGGAACGCCTCTGAATAAACAGTTTCTGTCTCTGCAACCATCCTCTCGAGACTAAAGCGCCGCTGTACCTCAGCCTGAGCGTTAGCGGCGATCGCTTTCGTCTTTTCCGGATGTGCCAAGAATTCACTGATTACTTGCGAGATCTGTTTAATTCCTTCAATGGGAACAAGTATCCCGGTTGTGCCGTCGCGAAGAATTTCTTTCGCCCCTTCGGTGTCAGTCGCAACGACGGCCGCACCAGCCGCCATCGCTTCTACAATCGCAAGACCAAACGACTCGCTGTGCGAAGCTGAAACGAAGACATCCAAAGCACAGTACAACTCACTGATATCGTCCATGCGGCCAAGAAGGCGGACCCGATTTGTGAGTCCGAGTTGCTCAATCAAGTGCTCGAGTCGTTGGCGATATGGTTTCGTTGCCGCGCTGTCGGCGCCGGAGACTATGAAGAAAGCTGACGGCGTGGAGTCGCGCAACTTTGCGGCAGCCTGCAAAAAGTCTTCGTGGCCTTTTAAGACTGTTAGAGTCCCGATGCTGCCCACGAGTGAACTCTCCACAGGCAGGTCCCAACGGCGACAGAACTCCTCCCGATCGAAACGATTCCGTGCGTCTGCAATCTTTTTCCAGTTAATCCCATTCTGAATAACCGTGATCTTCTCTGGAGCGATTAGCGCTTGCGCCTGTAGCTGTCGGGCAACTGCATGTGAGACAGCGATCACTCGCGAAACGTGTGCGAGCGTCACCTTGTGCAGCCGGTTCAAGGGAAACAAGACGTGGCGCGTAACAATCAACCGAGCACTTGGGTTTCTTCGCACCGCATACGCTGCGAGCGGATAGTCGCGGGCCATGTGCGCGTGAACAATCTCAATCTTGCGAACCGCGACGAGTTTGGCGAGCGAGCTGGCACTGCGCGCGTCAAGGGAGTTGCGTAGCGGCAACGACGTAACGTTTTCCCCTCGGAGCTTTAGTTCGGGGAGCAATGGAGACTTAGGTCGCACTACTGCGTGAACTTCATGACCGCGAGCGGCAAGTGAATTCGCAAGATCGGCGAGGTGACGTTCACCGCCGCCAAATGCCTGAGCTGAGCTGATCTGAAGAATTTTCAAGCGATGCTTATAACCAAAAGGAAATCTGACCGCAGAGTATGCCGAGATGATTCGACATTACAACCTTGTGTGCTCGCATCCAGATTTAGTTTTTGGCCAGTACGGAACCCAAACATTTCCCAGTGATCTGTTTGCTTACCGACACTGCACAACACTGGAATTGGACACATCGAGTATAGATAACCAAATGGTTTCTGGGCACAGTGGAAGATGAGGTTGAAAACCTGGAGCACTTACTTAAAGACGTTGGTGGTGCGCATGTTGCGTGCTGAATAATCTCTGGTTCAACTAAAAATGAAAAAGGCCTGTGGCGAGATTCGCTACAGGCCCTCTTTCTTGTTGGTGTGAAAAACTATCTCTTGATTGCGTCGCCGATGTCTTCCACTGCTTCGCCCACCTTCCGTTTGGCGGTGCCAAAGCCTTCCTGAATATTACCGCTCGCCCGATCGGCATCACCTTCCGCTTCGAGGTCGCGATCATTAATGGCCTTGCCCACCCCTTCTTTGATGGAACCTTTGGCCTGATCAAACTTTCCTTCGAGCTCGTCTCTGTTTGGTAAACCCATAGTTGAACCTCCGCTATAAAATCAGAGCCGCTGTGATTGACCGGGCGGCCTCCGTTGCCATAAACGAGAGCAACGGCCATGCCTTCGGCTATCACATCCCTTTTCGTTAACTTAAAGAAGGGTTTAGCTGGGCTGAGAGTGGCAGAGCAATAACGAAAGCTTTCTGACTGTACGTTTCGCAGACTAGCGGAGTGGTCTAACTTGGAACGCTATCTATTAGGTCCGGGATCACTTGATAGAGATTAGATTCTCGCTGGCATCGTGAATCTCATCGAAGACAGGCGCCGAGTTTTTCACAAATCTTTCGCTCTTTTCGCACAAAGGAAGTCGAACCTCGAAGCGCGTCCCTTCGCCTGGTTCGCTCACAACCAAAATCTCGCCGTTATGGCGGGTGATGATGCCATGCGAAGCAGAAAGGCCGAGGCCAGTTCCGCTTTTGCCTTTGGTGGTAAAGAACGGCTCAAAGATTCGGGCCGCAGTCTCCGGCTGCATGCCACATCCGTTGTCGGCCACCCAGAAACAGCCGCTGTCGATTTCGGCGCGCGTGCCAATTTCAATTACGCCACCGCCCGGCATTGCATCCACAGCATTGAAGATCAAATTGAGCACCACTTCACGCAGCTCAGCTAACTCACCCATCACATAGACCGGCCCATTGCACTCAGCCTTGACCTCGATGGTCGCCTTCGCAGATTTACTTTGCCACTTTGGTCGGGCGATTTCGATACTTGAAGTCAACAAGTCGGAGATGTCGACGGGCGTGAACTCTTTAGCGGAATCACGTCGCGCAAACTCGAGAATGCGTCGCAGGGTTTGCGCACCTTCTTCAACCGCGTTGGTAATGATCTTGAGGCTTTTGGCGACCGCTTCGTCAGTGGTCCGCATCATCAAGAGTTGCGCACGTCCCTGAATCACGGTAAGTGAGTTGTTCAAATTGTGGGCGACACCAGCCGCCAGTTCGCCAACTGCTCGCAGTTTGTCCGATTGTGCCTGCAGCTCCTGATGCCGACGGCGATCGGTGACGTCGCGCAGGAAAACCAAAATGCCTGAGACCTCATTGTCTTTCCATAAGGGTGAGGTGTGCGCTTCAACATCGCGAAGAGTATCGTCAGGTCGTACGGCGCGCATCTCAAACTCCGAGTTTTCGCCAACGAGCGCGCTTTGCAGTTTACTGTTTGCGAGCTCTCGGTAATCTTCGGCAACAAACTCGATTAGGTAACGGCCTGACAGCATGAAAGAACTTCCGGCCTCGCTCCGCTCGTTCATCCAGGTGATTCGTCCGTTACTATCAAGAGCGTAGATTTCCTCAGGACAGCGATCGGCAATGCTCGCGATGAATGAGCGCTGCGCTAACGCTTCAGCTTCAGCACTGCGCAATTCTGAAATATCACGCGCAATTACAACTGCACTGCACGGTGCGCTGCCATCGCCGGGCTCAGGCTGAACAGTAACCAGGGTCGGTTTTGCTTCGTTACCGACAAGCAGCTCGACTTGAACTCGCTGTCCGGTCGTTAGTGCGCGATCCACGATGCAGTTTTCCGTACCCTCCACACGCCAGAACATCTCGCAGCAACGCCGGCCCTTGAGCCAGGTCGCCGAACGGCCTTGCAGGAGGGCGCCGCTGTTGTTGGCTGTTGTCAGGACGCCCTGACTATCGAACGCGTAGATCGGATCCGGCAGAGCGTTGCAGAAACTCTGTAACAGATCGGCGGACATAGTCTCGCTCGAGGCGGAATCGTCTAGATAAGTTGTGTTGCTCTTTTGATCAGTCATTGAATAGGGACTTTCGGAATAGCTGGTGGGGCTGACTGTGGAAGGACCGCCCGGCAGGCAACTACATCCTAGCAAATCCTCGTGGAACGAGGCCAGCAGTTTTTCTGAAGGGTCCAAAAACGGACCGTTTGCTGTTCAAAGGTCGCTAAGGGAGAGCTGAAGAATTGTGTTCCCGCGCAGGACCCGCTGGTAGCACCCAAACTGAGCACGTTGTAGACTCACCCAATGTCGACTGAAATGAAGTCAGACGCCAAGCCCGATCTTGATCCGCTCGTGGCAGCTGCTATTGAAAGCTCGATCCAGCGCGCCCTGACTGAAGATCTTGGAAACGGGGATGCAACTACGAACTCGATTGTTTCACCAGACGCTCGTCTTGAAGGCCTGATTAAAACCAAACAACAGGGCGTGGTAGCCGGGCTAGGAGTAGCCGCCGCGGTCTTCCACGCTTTAGAGCCGAAGGTCGAGTTCCGGGCTTCAGTTCAAGAGGGAGCACTAGTGAATAGCGGGGTTATCGTCGCTTCAATTTACGGGTCAGCCCGCGGGATCCTGACGGCCGAACGGACTGCGCTTAACTTTCTGGGGCGTATGTCGGGGATCGCTACCTTGACGCGGCAGTTTGTCGACATCGTGGCGGGAACTTCGACAAAGATCCTTGATACTCGCAAAACAGCTCCAGGACTGCGAGCGATTGACAAGCTCGCCGTGCGCTACGGCGGCGGCCAAAACCATCGCTTCGGGCTCTTCGACATGATCCTTATCAAAGACAATCATATCGACCATGCAGGCAGTCTGAGCCGCGCCGTCGAACTGGCTGGCGCCGCAAGACGCGATCTCGAAATTGAGGTTGAAGCCCGGACACTCAACGACGTTAAAGATGCGATCGCTTTGGGCGTAAAGCGCATCTTACTGGACAACATGAGCTCGGAAATAATGACTGAGGCCGTCCGAATAACTCGGGGGCGCGCACAGTTAGAGGCCTCTGGAAATGTGAGTCTGGCGACTGCACGGCAGATTGCCGAAACCGGAGTCGATTTTATTTCCGTAGGGGAACTGACCCATTCAGCCAGAGTTTTTGATTTCAGTCTGATATTGAACGACGTGATTTGTATTACCGGGATCGGAAGAAAATGATTAAAGAGACAGATCCGGAATTGATGTATCGGGCAATGCAGGCGAAGCTGTCCAACGTTGTTCCTGACTTTGAACTGAAGTTGAAGTCGGAGATCGCTGCAGAGATTAACCGACTCAAGGCTGAGAAGAACGCTGTTATTCTCGGTCATAACTACATGGAACCGACGCTATTCAACTCGGTTCCTGATTTTGTGGGCGACTCGCTTGAGCTGGCGAGACGAGCAGCGCAAACTGACAAAGACATCATCGTGTTCTGCGGTGTGCGGTTCATGGCGGAAACAGCCAAGATCTTGAATCCTACAAAAACCGTGCTGTTGCCGGCCAAGAAGGCGGGTTGTTCTCTCGCCGCCAGCATTACGGCGCAAGATGTGCGAGACTTGAAAACCCGGTTTCCCGGCGTTCCCGTAGTCACATATGTGAATACCTACGCCGATGTTAAGGCTGAGTCAGACATTTGTTGCACTTCCGGAAACGCGGTGGCCGTAGTTGCATCGCTGCACACGGATCGAATCATCTTCTTACCAGATGAGTATTTGGCCCGGAACGTCGCAAAGGAAACCGGAAAGGAAATAATTTTTCCTACAGCGGATCCGCGAAAGACAACTGATAGTGATCTGAACTTTCAAATGATTGGCTGGCTAGGCCGATGCGAAGTGCACGATAAGTTCACGGTGGAAGATATTGCGAATGTCAGGAAACAGTTTCCCGATGTAACAATCCTGGCTCACCCGGAATGCAGTCCAGCAGTGGTTGCTGCTTCAGATTTTTCCGGTAGCACCGGAGCGATGATCCGATTTGTGGAAAACAGCTCCGCTCCACACTATCTGTTGCTGACCGAGTGTGCCATGGGCGATAACATCGCGGCGGCGAACCCGGATAAAGATATGCTGCGACTGTGCAGCGTACGCTGCCCGCACATGAATGAGATAACACTTGAAGACACGCTCGAGTCGCTCCAGAAGAATCAGTACGTCATTGAACTTCCTCAGGACATCCTGGAACGAGCAGCGCGAGCGGTGCAAAGAATGATCGCCATCGGGTAGCGGATAGCAGCTAATCGCGAAGAGAAACCCATTGAACAGAACCGACGTGCTGATCATCGGCTGTGGCATTGCCGGCGCCACTACCGCGCTCCGACTCGCTCGGACCCTCAAACGCCGGATCACCGTTGTTACTCGTGCGCACGATCCTCAAGAGTCAAATACTCGCTACGCGCAAGGCGGAATCGTCGGTCGTGGAATCGACGACGATCCGGAATTGCTTGAAGCAGACATTCTCGAAGCAGGAGCGGGAGTGACCCTGCCGGAAGCGGCACGAATCCTGGCCACCGAAGGCCCGTCGCTACTTAGCGAAGTTCTGGAAGAAACGGCGCGCGTAAAATTTGACCAGACCGCCGACGGACAGTCCCTATTCACGACTGAGGCGGCCCACTCCCGACGACGCATTCTTCATGTTGGAGACGCCACCGGCAAGGCAATTATGGCCGGCCTCATCGCAGCCTTGCGCAAGTGTCCGAATGTCACCATCGAATCAGATGCCACGGCGGTCGACTTAATCACGTTCCCGCATCATTCTCGAGATCCACTGGCAAACTATCGGCAGATTACCTGCCACGGCGCATACATGTTCGACCGGCAGGAGCGCACGGTACATCGTTACCTTGCCGCCACAACAGTGCTGGCTACAGGAGGTTTGGGAAGAATTTATCGCAACACCACAAATCCGCCTGGAGCACGCGGAGATGGATTGGCGATGGCAAACCGCGCTGGGGCTCGTATAGCCAATGCAGAGTACGTTCAATTTCATCCGACAGCGCTTGCGGTTCCGGGTCCCGCCGAGGGGTTTCTTATTAGCGAGGCCGTTCGGGGCGAGGGCGGCGTCTTACTGACCTCGGATGGCAGACCGTTCATGGATAGGTATTCGTCTGAATGGAAGGATCTGGCGCCGCGTGATGTCGTGGCCCGGGCGATCCATAGCGAAATGGAGAAGCACGACTATGCTCACGTTCTGCTCGACATCGCATCATACATGCCCGCGGATGCAATTAAGCAACGTTTCCCGAATATCTACGAACAGTGTTTGCGGGCCGGAGTGGACATCACGCAAGAACCCATTCCTGTGGTTCCGGCAGCCCACTATTTCTGCGGCGGCGTGCTTGTAGACGAGTGGGGCCGGTCGAGCATCGGACATCTTTACGCAGTTGGAGAGATAAGTTGTACCGGCGTTCATGGTGCCAACCGCCTGGCTTCCACGTCATTGCTAGAAGGCCTTGTGTGGGGAGATCGGGCGGCCAGAGAAATCGAAAGCACGCTGGGGGAGGCTCCCAAAGAGTCAGTAAACTTCTCCAACATACCTTCGTGGGACGAGAGCGGGTTGACTGCCGACGCTGACCCGGCTTTAATTCAGGGAGACATGCAAAACATTCAGAACATTATGTGGCATTACGTGGGATTGGTGCGCAGCAACGAGAGGCTCTCGCGTGCGATCCGTGAGTTGCGTCACTTATGGAACGAGATCGAAACCTTCTATCGGACGACCAGGCTTGATGATGGCTTGATTGGGTTACGCAATGCGGTTGAAGTCGCGCTAATTGTGGCGCAAGCGGCATTGCACAATCGGCAGAGTCGCGGCTGTCATTATCGTCAGGATTCGGCAGTACTGGAAGGTGACCGTCTGATCTAGTCTTTGGGTTCGAACCTAGCAGTGTCGGATTGCCAAAAAGAAACCGGGTGAGCTTGAAGGCCCACCCGGTTTTGTTTTGCTTGCTGCTGGTTTAGAAATGGAAGCGGGCAGCAAATTGAATTTGACGCTCGCGAATGAGCGAATTACCTGTTCCGGTTGCTACGCCAAAACTGTTGGTTGCAGGTGAGAAGTCGAGGTTGCTGCCAGAAAATGAATACAGATTAGTACCGACGCTGGTCACCTGATAGCGATTAAACAGATTAAATGCCTCTGCGAGTACTTCCAGGTTGGCAGTTTCTGTAAAGCGGAAGCGGCGCGAAACGCGCAGATCAACGTTAACGATCTTCGGCTGTCGGAAGGCGTTGCGCTCAAACAGGAATGGAATACGTCCCAGAGCACCTGAGCCTGTGATGCCACCGCCGATGGCGCTTGGCCCAAAACCGCTGATGCTAGCCGAGTAAGGTACCCCCGACTGAACCAGGACTATGGGGGAAATCGTAAATCCGCCAAAGATGGCCCGACCTGCAGCACTGTCTTTCAGTCCGGCAGGCAGACCTGGCTTCCAGACAGCA
>JBPCMI010000052.1:0-7647 GCA_051002415.1 Pyrinomonadaceae bacterium | reverse complement strand
ATGTAGAGGTGCAGCGCTCCCGGATGCAGCGGGTTCTTTTCGATGACCTTTTCGATGACCGAAACTACCTCGGCGGTTCCTTCATAGGGCTGGCCATCTCGCGACCAGTAGCCCCACGGTCGCAGGTCCATCATTGACTCTGCATAAAGAGCAGCAGCGTCGAGATCGTCGGGGAAGCGTTCAGAAAGTTTGCGCATCGCCGCCGCATAGGCACGGTCGCGCGCCTGCCGGTCCGCCGCTTTTCCTGAATAGCGCTCTACCAACGCGTCGATGTACGCCTGCTCGCGTGGGGAAGCGTTGGACTTAAGTGCAACAGCCTTCTGTACTAGTTCATGAGCTGTTGGCTCGTTGTTTGGATCCATCGCTGCATTGATGTTTGGACCAAGAACGACCGCCTGGCCCCAATAAGCCATCGCCAACTGCGGATCAAGTCGCGCTGCTTCGCGGAATGACCTGGCGGCTTCAGCATGATTGAAGGCAAACGCTAGATTAAATCCCTGGTTGATGAAGAGCTGTGCCTCTTTGCTCTTCGTGGTCACGGGAAACACATGCTTGCCAAGATTCTGCAGTCGCGGAGCGATGGCGCCCGTTGGCGACGGCTTATCCTGGTCGGCAGACTTTGTGTAATGAACGTGGCTGGGGGCGGCTGCGTCGGTCTGGGCTAGTGCAATATTTGGCGAAGTGTGCTGAAACCCAATCAACGTCGAGCCGACGGCGACAGTAGTTAGGAGAACTTGAACGGGTCGCATAGCTGTACTCCTTTTTTGTGACTGTTTTGTTCGGGTGTGCGGATATTACAGCGGTTGGGCTATCTGGCTCAAGCGCAGTTAGTGCCCTAGTTTGCGTTACAAAGACCTAACCAGCGCACTACACAAACGCAGTTGGATTAGTGATCTTATCTTAAGCACTAAGTTTGGAGGATAAATACCAAACCGTACTCGCTACTACTTCTCTCATCCCGTCGTTATAGTGTCCAACAATTTCAGGGGATGGCAGTTGCTCCCGGCATGTTGCTATTAAAGATGTCGACCGCGAGTTTCCAGCTTCTTCCTTCGCGTTTCCATGCAACCACATACTTACCTTTGTCTGTTGTGGTCACTCCCCCTGCTGCGGGAATTGTCGTGGTGTAGAGACCAACTTCAACTGCAAGGTTGCCCTGCGTCTCGACGTGCTCAGTCTCCAGACTAACCATCTTCAAACCCGCCGTAATCGCGCCTTGCCAGAACTTTTGAATGTTTGCACGTCCCTGTACCATCTCGGCGTTGGGCGGCAGCAGGCGAGCGTCCATCGTGTAAAGGTTTGCCACCGCGGCGGCATCGCCTTTATTGAAGGCCTCAACAAATTGCCTGGTATTAGTTTCGATGGTCGTCCGGACAGACTGCTGTGCCTCCGCAAAGGAAGCGGCGCAGAGTATCAGGAGCGTAACTAGGAGTCGACGTTTCATGTGGTTGTACCTCGCTGTGGATTCAGGCTAGGCCGTGTAGACTATCAGCCAAGTCTACGCAGTCCAAGCGTGAAAGCGGAGTAACCTTTTATGAAGAGATTTTATCCCTCGGTTGTCTCATTGGTGATTGTATTTTTGCTGAGCCACGTTGCTTTCGCTTGCACAACATTTCGCCTGAAACGAAATGGTGAAGTTCTGTTCGGCAAGAACTACGATTGGATGGGAGGAGAGGGCTTGATTTTCGTTAACAAACGCGGTGTCGCAAAGTCGGCGGTCTCTGAAGGCCGGCCACATTCTGCGCGGTGGGTTTCCAAATATGGCAGCGTCACTTTTAATCAATACGGAAGAGAGAATCCCTCAGGGGGAATGAATGAGGCCGGACTTGTGATCGAATTGATGTGGCACGCGGAAGCCCAGTATCCAAAGACCGAGGGGGTGCCTATTGTAGGCACATTGGAATGGATACAATTCCAACTCGACAATTCGGCGACAGTCGCCGAAGTAATCAACAATTCCGTAAAGGTCCAGATCGCCTCAGAGATTCCGCTGCATTATCTCGTTAGCGACAAGGCTGGTAATACTGCGACCATCGAGTTCTTGAATGGCAAGTTGTTGGCGCACGTAGGCAAGACCCTCACCATGTCGGCACTAACCAACGACAGTTATGAAAAGTCAGTGAAGTATGCGCTAGCTACTCCGTTCAAAAAGGCCAGAACCACCAGTTCACTTGATCGCTTCGTACGAGCCGCTAAAAGCACAGCTGAGTTCGAACAACAGCCCAAAACCGAACAAGATGCAGTGAACTACGCGTTTGAAATCTTAAGCAACGTGGCCCAGCCTGGGTACACTCAATGGAGCATTGTGTATGATCAGAAACGTGGAAAGATTTACTTCCGTACCTTGCAAAGCCCGCAAATCAAAATGATAAGAGCCGCCGCCTTCGATTACTCCTGCGCTAGCGCGGTAACAATGTTCGACGCGAACTCAAAAGACGCTGGTGAGGTGACGCTGAAGTTTAGCGACTATACTCGAAGCGCCAACCGCGATTTGATCGAGCGCTCATATGAGGGCACGGAGTTTCTAAAGCGAGTGCCGGCGCAGGAAAGAGATGCGGCAGCCTCGTATCCCGAAACGTTCCCTTGTAAGAAACATTAATTCTCGCTGGGGACCGTGGAACGGCGACTAGTTGCAACCGAGAGTTGCGAATGCAGTCCGTAAGGAAAAGTTAATTGCTGATTTTCACCCGGTTATTCAAATCACGTAAAGCTTCGAGATTCTTCTCTCTTAGTTCAAATCCGCTTTTGCCGACCACTATTTCAACCGACTGCCCCGAGACGATCTTTTTGAAGACGTCGTAGGAGATTGTGGCCTCGAGAATTTCGGTCATCTGTGTGTCGAGATCCTGGCTGACCAGTCGCATGCGACCTAGCCTGAAGGTGGTGGCATCAACGACGACGACCAGATCACGCTCGTCCAGTGCATGTCTTAGATCCCACTGTTTTGTTTCAAAGATCAGCTGCAATCTGGCATAGCGAACGTAGTTAAGTTGGATGCCCGGAGAATGAAGTGAAGCTGAGAGACTGACACAAGCGTCTTTGAACATGTTCTTCCCGCCCGCGCAGGTCACTTTCATTTTCCTGAGGGTCGACACCGTCTCATGATTGAGACCATCGTACTTCGAATCGATCTTGCCGCCGTGGTTCGACTCGCCATGAACAATAGCGACTGACGGTTCGTCAATTGTTGCAGGGACAGAATACAGCTGACTCGAGAACGCCAGGATACACAACACAGTAAATGCGACGAACTTCATAATCCAACTCCCTTAAATTTTCGGGTAGGTTAAAGGCGGTGAGACAAAATCGGCGGCAAGCTGTGATCACGTGGCGAGGCAACGTCGATCACGTTACAAACATAGCGAACGCCAGTCACCGAAGTCAATGCACTAGTTCGGTTACTGGCGAAATACTACAAAACACGGAATTGCTTGAAAAGTGGTGAGCCGAGCAGGACTCGCACCTGAGACGCACTCGTTAAAAGAGCGGTCATGCCGATATCCAGTCACGGCTCTTACGATCTACTAACATTTTACAGGGGTTGCAGCCGCCTCGGAGCACATCTAGTGACAGCTATTCACTCCTGGTTGCCGTATCTACGTCACAAATCTGCCACAACAGTCCGAGTGAGGTAATTTTGGGTTGCGGTCTTTCATTCATAATTAACTTCTGCGCCTAGCGGAAATGTTGTTCGTCAGTCCGACGCCTTTGTTTGTATTTGCTGATCCACAGTTCAATAGTAATAGTCATTTCACGCTTACGATGGTCGCTTGGAAAAACCAGTCGATAGTGTTCCGGTTGCTGTTCTACGGCACAAGCCACTTTTGCGGGACACGCGCATCGCGAGCTTCGTCTTCCAAAGCCTGCCACTGGCTGGCCAAACCGGCGCGTCTTACGAGCAGATCGTCCAGCCGGTAAGTCAGGTCATCACGTTCACCTGTGGCTGCCTCACGTGAATAATTGTAAGGATCGGTTGGATAGCCGTATGGATACTGGGGATAACCATAAGGGTACTGATTCGGATAACCATAAGGATATTGAGGCTCGGGGATGTTGCGTGGCTGCCGGTTTCCCCGACGACGGCCATTGCCCCACGGATCGTAGGAAGGCCAAACCTGATAAGTGCTGGTCCAACTGCCGCGCGTAGACGCAGTTTCGTTTACTTCGTTCAGGCGGCCGCGCACGTAATTAATTTGATTGTTCACGGCGGCAATTTCTGTGCGCAGTTCGCGGGCCCGCGTTCGCCAGTACCGCTCTTCCTCCTTGTCAGCGAGAGATCGTTCGCGCAGCTCTGCCCGAAAATCGGCTTCTTCCGCCGCTTGGCGCCGGCGCGATTCCGCAACTGTAGGCAGACCGAGTTGTAAGCGGCGCTTTTCATAAGCTTTCCCGCTTTCGATCCGACGCCGACGAAAGGCCGCGAGGTCGCTGTTAGTCACAGTCTTGACCGCTTGGTACGGCGGCTCAGAAGTAGAAGCCTGCGGCGACTGAGGATCCGCTGGAGTCTGTTCGTTCCGCTTGAAGAAACTACCGTAGGGCTGTTTGTTGGCCCGTTCAGTGGCCGGGATATCTATCAAACTTACCAGGATAGACTTAGTGAAACCCGGCGCGACTTCATACGTTAAAGTAGTTCGCGTGAGCGTGAACTCGTCAGGTATTTCGCTACGTAGACCGCCGCGAAAGACCAGCGTGTAAGCGCTGGCAGCAATCGAACAAATCAAGACCAGCACCATGGCCATACCTGATTTCGCCAAGACTGACCGCACCCGAGCCGCATTGCGTGCCCCACGATCGTTATTCATCGCTGATGCCCTCCCTTTTGTAACTCTCCAAAGTTTGGGGCTGCCGCACTTAGCCTCGACCTGTGGTGGATCCTTAAAACCTTTTATTAATTTTGGCTCGCCGAAGATTTTACGTAACTGTTGCGCGCCTTTACCGCCAGATTTGGTTGGCGCACGCGCACGCGAATCTGACGCTCCTCCCCATCAGCGATATTTGCGCTCTTTGGGTAATAGCCCAGGGTGTATTGCCGCCGCAACTCTTCAGCGATACGGGAAAACGCGGCAGCCAGTTGCCTTGTATCGTTTGCCTGATACAGACGGCCGCCGGTTCTGTCAGCCAGCGCTTGCAAATATTGATCAGCGCGATCGTAATCGACCTTGGTTGTTCCCGGCAGCGGCGCGCCGCCATTCCACGGCACGTTGTAAGTTTGCTGCGAAGTCGTGATGCCGAACGAGCCTCGTTGCGTCGTCGTGACCGTCACATTGCCCGCGCCCTGCATCGCCTGCAAGTACTCGGTCGTGTCATATTTAATCGGATAGATAAGCGCATCCAATTCTTGAACCAAATCGAGACTGCTTCGATAGGTCGCCTGCTGACTCGCTGTGTCTACGCCGTCCGTGAACAGCACGATCGCTTTGCGACCTTTGATTCTGTTCAGCCGCTCCTGAATCGTGAGGTCTAGCGCATCGTACAACCGCGTGGCCGTTCCCGTGTTCGCATGCTCCTCGATGGCAGCTTCCATCAAGTTCACGTCATTCGTCGCCTCGGTCAGCAACAGCACTTCGCTGTTGAAGGTGACGACGAGCACGCGATCCTGCGGGCGCAGTTGTTTGGCGAATGCGATGGCTGCCGCCTTTATCTCATTCAAGTGAAAATGCGTTGAAGCCGACGTATCGAGCAGCAGTGCTACGGTGAACGGTTTTTCGGCGGTTTCAAAATAGGCGATCGGTTGTTGTTCGCCATTCTCCAACAGCGTGAAGTCTTCGCGTTTAAGGCCGGGAATAAACCGTCCTTGCCGATCCAACACGCTGACGGGCACGGTTACCAGCATCGTGTCCACGCGAACGATATCATTTTCATCAACTTCTTCCGGCGTTGGGCCAGCGATGGGCGTGGGCCTATCGGTGGATGGCGGTTTGGGAGGTGCGCCGTTGTTGGCCAATTTCGGGGGCGCCAGGGAGCGCGCGGTTTCGCTCCCAATCAACGTAGGTGGGCCGGTTTGCTCTTCAGATATCTCCGCAGTTACCCGACGCGGCCGCGACGCTGACGCTACGTTGCCCGCGGACGTGACGTTTGCTGATTGAGGCCGGTTGCTGGGCGCTTGAGCCGCCTTGTTTGATCCTATTGCCGGGCGCGGTTGGCGATCTCGGGCGGATTTCGCTGAGGAACTGTTTCGGCTGCTCGGCGATCGATTTCCACTCGCGCTAGCGCCCGTTCCTGAATCGTCAGTCGCAGCCGCAGCGGCTTTGCGGCTGACTGCTAACGAACTCTCAAACTGATCTTGCTTCTTCAGGATGTAGGCGCCATGAGGGCACGCCGTTGAAGTCATATAGGCGACAATGACGAAGCCGTCAGGAATCGGAACGCCCTGACAGATTCTGATTGTTTGAGCGCGCGGTACAGCGGCGGTCTTTTGTGACCGACGCAGATCCTGGCGCTGAGCAACAACTCTCGAAGTGAACGTGGCGAGGACGACCAAGCAAGCGACCTGTAACTTCATGCCGCTACCCCCTGACCGAATTGTAAGATTGGGGCGCATTATACTCCCCCATTACCTTTAAAGATCAAGCTCGCGGAGTATTCCGGACGCAACGGAAGAAAAAATGTGTTAATCGCGTCGCAGTATGGTCTAAATTGCGCCGCGTCCAACAAAAGCCCTCCAATCAGGAACCCGGCAGACTCAACGCGACGACCCCGAGGGCTGCTGTACGCCGTCCCATCGGTTGCTCGCCTTTTGCAAAGCAAACTATCTGCATACGTCATACTAAATCCAGGTCCAGTCGCAACAGATTCGTTCAGTTAGGGACACCCCAACTCATCCAGTATCGACCCACCCATAACGAGCAGACCGGCAGCTTAATTCCGGCTGTAGGTGTGCTTAATCTCAAGCCCGTTGCCCACCCTGGCAAACGATAATCTGTCTTCCAGTCGTTTAAGAGAAGAGACTTTGCGTTTGGGGGATCCTCGGCGATTGATTAATTTACGCAGGGATTGACGATGCCATTTAGGAGAGAGACTGACTAACTTAAATCATGGTAAGAATTTGAGCCGAGCAGGACTCGAACCTGCGACCCACTGGTTAAAAGTCTCTAATAGACCATATTGCTTTGTCTGGCTCAGTCTGTTTTATGCGGTTTTATCAGGCTTTTGAGTAGAAACTGTGCTGTTTTGTGTCGTTCTTTGTGGTTCGGTTGGCGCACCAGAGGCGCACCAGCAATTGGGCCACTCAGACTTGCTCTTTTTTGATCAGGGCGTGGAGGGCCGAGAGGCTCCCAAAGCACGGCGGATCCGGGTTGTCCTTTTGTCTTTTTGACCTTTGGCTGGCTCCCCTTGCTGCGGACGGGCGTCGCGAAGAATTGATAAATCCACCTCCTAACCGCGACTTGGCGGCACGCAGTCATGATTACGCAAACCAAGATTGATTCGGCTCTACGAAAGCAAAGAAGACTTACGTGGGAAGACCCACGCGGCGCATCAAGTCTTTGAACCGTGGATCTGAGCGCAGAGTGTCTAAACCCGGCTCGATGCCGAGATTCTGCATCTGAAGTTCGTGGGCTGAGTAAGCTCTTTCGAGCGACTGAAACGCGAGGTGGTTCTCACCCAGCCCGGCGTAGAGAGTGGCCAAGTCAAAGGGCGAGACGTATTGTT
>JBPCMI010000051.1:0-3838 GCA_051002415.1 Pyrinomonadaceae bacterium | reverse complement strand
CTAACAGCCTGGGGGAGACTTACCTCGAGATGAGCAAGTTTAACGAAGCGCTGGAGAGTTTTCGCCAGGCGATTCGTTTGAAACCGGACTATGGCCGCGCCTATTTCAATTTGGGAAAATGTTTTTTGGCGATGGGAAATCGTGACGCCGCTTTAGAGCAGTACAACATCCTGCAAAACCTCGATCAGGATTGGGCTGAGAAGCTGGGGAATCTGATTAATCCTTGAGAGTCAGTTGTCAGTTGTTAGTGGTCAGTTGTAGGTCGTCAGTTGTCAGTGGTTAGTTGTTAGTAGCTTAGATTGAAAGCGGACTTAGATAGCGGACTCCGACAACTGACGACTGACAACTGACCAACCAATATGCACCCACGCGAATTAGAACGGCTGCTGCGCAGCTTCAAGAATGAGGAGCTGTCCGCGGAAGACGCGGCGCAACAAATCAAGAATCTTCACTACGAAGACATTGGTTTCGCGCGCGTCGATCACGCACGCTCGACGCGACAGGGATTTCCCGAAGTCGTTTTCGGATCCGGCAAAACAAAAGCTCAAATCCTCGGCATTGTCGAAAAGCTGGCTGCGCGCTCTCCCAATGTCCTGGTGACTCATACAAACGCGGAAACTTTTGGTGAGGTTCGTAATGTGATCACTGCGGCGGAATGGCATGAAGCGGCTCGGATGATTCGTATTCAGAGGGATTCAACAGAATTAGGCGTCGGCCCGATTGCGGTGGTGACCGCGGGCACCAGTGACATTCCCGTTGCTGAGGAAGCAGCACTCACAGCGGAAGCAATGGGGAATCGAGTGGAGCGCGTCTGGGATGTGGGCGTGGCGGGAATTCATCGAGTGCTGGCTGAACGGGAGCTATTGCAGAGAGCGCGCGTAATAATTGTTGCGGCCGGAATGGAAGGAGCACTGCCTTCGGTCGTGGGCGGACTTGTCAGTGTTCCGGTAGTCGCAATTCCCACCAGCATCGGCTACGGCGCGTCGTTTGGCGGCGTTGCAGCCCTGTTGGGAATGCTCAACTCCTGCGCCTCCAATGTGACGGTCGTGAACATCGATAATGGATTCGGAGCCGGCTTTGTTGCCAGCTTGATAAACCGCAGGTGGATCGGCGACTGCTGATTGGCGATTGCCGATTGGCGATTAAACAACGAACAAATATTTGGCATCCCTGTCGAGACTGCAATTACCTTCACAATAGGCGATTGTCAAAATCGGCAATCGGCATTTGGCAATTGGCAATCGGCAATTGCCCGCGCTACACTTCTCTCACCGCTTCATGGAATTCACAGTTGCAATTACCGGCGCCTCAGGTTCGATTTACGCGCAACGGACTCTCGTTCATCTTGCCGCAAGCGGAGTCGTTGAAGGTATCAACCTGATCATGTCTACAGCGGCAGAAACGGTTGCCCAGGTCGAGCTCGGCGTCGATTTGCGGGGAGCCAGTCGGGACAAGATCAATTCATGGGTTGGTCTGCCCTCGGATTCAAAACTAATCCGCTTACAAAGGTTGGATAACATGGCGGCGCGGCCATCCTCTGGTTCCCATCCCCAGGAAGGCATGGTTATCGTTCCCTGCTCGATGGGCACCCTGGGAGCAATCGCTTCCGGAGCCGGCACTAACCTTATTCATCGGGCCGCTGACGTCACGCTGAAAGAAAGCCGCAAACTGATCCTCGTCCCACGCGAGACGCCTTACAACGCGATCCATCTGGAAAACATGCTGCGACTCGCGCGCGCCGGCGCGCATATCATTCCCGCGAGCCCGGGGTTCTACCATCGACCCGCAACTATTGAAGCCCTCGTTGATCATCTTGTATTTCGCATTCTCGACCACCTCGGCGTCCCTCACTCGCAAACAACCCGGTGGCTAGGTAAGACCGAAAACGCGAGCGACCTCGCGCTTGTAAATGAGCCCACCTAAGACTTATTCAGTGCCGCCCCTTCTACACAACGTTCGCACCACGCTCGAAATGATCAAGATCGAGCACACTCTTTTTGCGTTGCCGTTTGCCTTATTGGGCGCGGTGCTGGCGACTAACGGACTACCGACTGCAAGACAGCTGCTCTGGATCGCTGTGGCCATGGTTGGCGCCCGCTCAACGGCGATGGCCTTTAACCGGATCGTCGATCGCGACTACGACGCCCGCAACCCGCGCACTCGTTCGCGTGCAATCCCAGCAGGATTGCTTCCGGTTAGTTTCGTCTGGATGTTTACGATTGCGTCAGCGGGACTCTTTCTGCTCGCGGCGGCAATGCTCAATCGCCTGACGTTGATTCTCGCTCCCGTCGCTCTCGCCAGTGTGCTGCTTTATTCGTTCACTAAGCGCTGGACGTTGCTCTCGCATTTTGTGCTGGGCTGGTGCCTGGCGATCGCTCCGACAGGCGCATGGATCGCTGTGCGCGGGTCAATCGATAGTCCGATTCCACTTTTGCTCTCCCTCGTGGTGCTGCTTTGGACGGCGGGCTTTGATGTGCTCTACGCTTGTCAGGACTACCAGTTCGACGTTGTCGCAGGTCTGCATTCAATTCCGCGAAAGTTTGGAATCGCAGGTTCGCTGTGGATCTCTCGCGGATTGCACGCAGCAGCGTTCGCCGCGTTGGTTGCGTTATACTTGACCACAAGGTTAGGCGGATTAGCACTCGTGGGCGTAATTGCGACAGGAATACTCTTGATCTACCAGCATCGTTTAGTTAAAGCAGACGATCTCAGCCGGCTAAACGCGGCCTTCTTTACAACAAACGCCTTTGTCAGCGTCATTCTTTGCCTCACCTTTGGCGCCGCAGTCATCATTAGGATGGTTTCATGAACTTTTCAGACGATTTTAAATTAGTCGAAATAGCCGGCAAGGTTGAGGTGGGAGAACGGCTGTCACTTGCAGATGGCTTGGATCTCTATGCTACCAATGACCTTCTGGCTCTGGGAAAACTGGCCGATAAAGTACGGCGCCGGAAACACGGATTGACTACGTATTTCAACGTCAACCGTCATTTTAACCATACGAATGTTTGCTACGCGGACTGTAAGTTCTGCGGCTTTTACCGCACACCGCGGCAGCCGGACGCTTACACGCACAACATCGACGAGTCGTTGCGGATCGCCGGTGAAGCAGTCGCAGAAGGTGCTACGGAACTGCACATCGTCGGCGGCTTGAACACAAAACTGCCCTTTAGTTATTACACAGATCTCCTTGCCTCGCTGAAACGGCAGTATCCGCAACTGCATCTAAAGGCCTTCACGATGGTGGAGCTCGATCACTTTGCTCACTTCTACAAAATGAGCGACGAAGAAGTGATTCAAAAACTGATTGAGGCGGGGATGGATTCATGCCCAGGCGGGGGCGCGGAGATCTTTCGCGAACCGACTCGTTCCATGATCTGTGCCCATAAGTGCGATGCAGATCGCTGGCTGGACCTTTCCGGGAAAGTACACGCGGCTGGTTTAAAAACAAACGCGACGATGCTCTACGGGCACATTGAATCCATCGAAGATCGCGTCGACCATCTGGTACGTCTCCGCGAACAACAGGACAAATCACAGGGGTTTCAATGCTTTATCCCGCTTGCTTTCTATCCGCCGGGAACGCAACTGGCGCATTTGCCGGGTCCCTCCGGGGTCGACTCGCTCAAGACCATGGCCGTAGCGCGGCTTATGCTCGACAACTTCGATCACATCAAAGCTTACTGGGTAATGTTAGGCCGTCGTCTTGCCCAGGTCGCCTTGCATTACGGAGCGAACGATATCGATGGAACTATCACCAAAGGTGGCGAGCTTTCGGAAAGCTACTCGGTGGAAACTAACAACGAAGTGAAGATGTCTAAAGCGGACCTTGTAACCC
>JBPCMI010000050.1:0-15011 GCA_051002415.1 Pyrinomonadaceae bacterium | reverse complement strand
TAACAGATGTAGACGCCGATGCGAGCAAAGGCGGTGTCGAAGGCCGGATAACCAAGATTGCCGGGACGGAAATAGAACTTTTCCCAGAACCCAGGATTCACATGAGGAATATGATTCTTTCGGTATTTGCCGAGATACTTTCCGTCAGCATCGATCACAGCGGCGGTGTTGTAATAGATTCCGGTGATCTCCTCTTCAAAAATGGGAACGATGATCACCATTCCATATGTCTTGGCTACTTCCTGCATTAGCTTCACCGTCGGACCATCGGGGATTTTCTCCACCGCTTCGTACCAACGGGTCTGTTGTTCGGCGCAGAAGTAAGGCGTAGTGAACACCTCCTGCATGCAAAGCATCTGCACTCCTTGCGCGGCTGCCTTTTCAATGAAGCCGAGATGCTTTTCGATATTCAGGCGTTTAATGTCATCGACTGGTAAGTCAGTAGGCGCGGCGTTCGAGCATTGAATGAGTCCGCATTTAACTGTGCGTGGCATGATATCTCCGATTTGAATTCCAAATTCAGGTTCGATCAATTAATTAAATTCGTGTTGCTTCAAGTGCTCGAATGTTCGAGAGCAACGAGATTCTGAGGTGGCGCCAGTTTTGTGAACGCGAGATAAGTTAAAGCTGCTGCCCCAAAACCGACAAACCACGCATACGCGTACAGTGGACTAAGCGGCGGCACCACCAGGCCAATCCAGGCAAGCGCGCAACCAATCAACGTAGCCACCACCGCACGCCAGTTCCAACCGCCATTGTAAGTATAAACTCCCTCTTTGCGATAGAGATCGCCCAGCTCAAGTTTCTTTCGACGCACCAGCCAATAGTCAACGATTAACACGCCCGCTATCGAACCGAGGCCGCCCGAATAACCTACAAGCCAGGCGAAGATATATCCCGAAGGATCCGCCAGCAGGCGCCACGGCTGCATCAGGATTCCGATGATTCCGGTGATGAGTCCGCCAGTGCGAAACGAAATCCACTTCGGAAACGCATTCGCAAAATCATTGGCTGGTGATACGACGTTAGCAGCAATGTTAACGGCCAGGGTTGCAACGACGACAGTGAACATCGAAATCGCCACCACCCAGACGTTGCCGAATTGACCGACCAGTTTCATCGGATCCCACAACTCTTCCACTTTCATGTGCGGATAGATCACGACGGCCGCCGATGTGATCATTACTCCCATGGCAGCAAAGATCGTCATCGTCGTCGGGAGCGCAACGACCTGGCCGACAACTTGATCTCGTTGGCTTTTGCCGAAGCGAGTGAAGTCAGGCATGTTGAGTGAAAGCGTGGCCCAGAACCCGATCATTCCTGTTAGGGAGATGATGAAGATTGGCCAGAACTCATGAAAGCTGCGGAAACGGCTTTGTTGATTAAGGAGATAACCCAACCCCTGCGCCTTCCAGATCGCCCAGCCCAAAAGCAACGCGGTCATTATCAACACAAAAGGCGCGGCCCAGTTTTCCACTTTGCGCAGCAGATCCATTCCCCGATAGATAATGTAAATATTCAGACCCCAGAACAGCATGAACGAGAGCCATTCGGTAACCATGTGGCCGCCAATCGGACCGCCCAACAAACCGTTCCAGCCAGGAATCACAGCGTTGAAGAAAACATTAAGAGCTTCGCCGCCGATCCAGGCCTGAATTCCAAACCAGCCGCAAGCCACGATGGCGCGCATCAGCGCCGGCAGATTTGAACCATAAGTGCCATAACTGGCGCGCGCGAAAACAGGGAAGGGAATGCCGTACTTCGTGCCTGGGTGGGAATTAAGGAGAATCGGAATCAACACGATCACGTTGCCCAGCAGAATCGTGATCAGCGCTTGCCACCAATTCATCCCGGCACTTATCAATCCCGACGACAGCATGTAGGTCGGAATGCAATGCGCCATACTGATCCAAAGCGCAGCGTAGTTATATGTCGTCCAATTGCGTCGACTAATAGGAACGGGGGCGAGGTCTTCGTTGTAGAGCGGGCTGGAACTGATCGAGGCGTAATCGCGCAATTCTACGCGACCATCGGGATGTTTAATTGTGTCCGGGGGATTGTTCATAGGATGGCGGCTTTCGCGGGCCGCTCTGATCAGGCAGAATTCTTACATCGTCACGCACGTGCCGCGCTTGAGGAAGCGGCCATCGCCAGCCTTCCCTACGTATTCGCCCTTTTCAATCACAACCTTGCCACGCGAGAGGACGGTATCGACAGCACCTTTTAGCTTTCGTCCTTCATAAGCGCTGTAATCGACGTTCATGTGATGAGTCTTGACACTGATGGTCTGTTCGCGATCCGGATCAAAAATCACTATGTCAGCGTCGGAGCCAACTGCGATCGTGCCTTTCTTCGGAAACAAGCCAAACATTTTTGCCGCCGCGGTGGAGGTAAGTTCAACAAAGCGATTAAGACTGATGCGATTCTCAACCACGCCGCCGTTGTAGATTAGTGAGACGCGGTGCTCGACACCGGGCGCTCCATTGGGAATCTTAGTGAAATCGCCGAGACCTAGCTCCTTCTGTTCTTTCATACAGAAAGGACAGTGATCGGTTGAGATTACCTGGAGGTCGTCGCTCTTCAAGCCCTTCCAAAGCTCCGCCTGGTTTGCTTTGTCGCGAAGCGGCGGCGTCATCACATACTTGGCGCCATCAAATCCGGGCCCGTCATAATCATCGAGCGAGAGAAAGAGATACTGAGGGCACGTCTCGGCAAAAGCCGGAATGCCGCGATCGCGGGCTTGGCGCACTTGGTTTAGCGCGTCGGTGCACGAGAGGTGAACGATGTAAACCGGCGACTCAGCCATCTCGGCAATCGCAATCGCGCGATGAACCCCTTCCGCTTCGGCAACAGTGGGGCGAGTCAACGCGTGATACTTCGGAGCAGTGTGTCCCTTGGCGAGAGCGTGTTTGATGATTTCGTTGATGACGATTCCGTTTTCCGCATGCATGCAGATTAAGCCGCCACGTTCACCGGCGGCGAGCATGCCGCGAAAGATGGTCGCGTCGTCGACCAGAAACACTCCGGGGTAGGCCATGAACATTTTGAAGCTGGTAACGCCTTCATCCATCGCCGTGTGAAGCTCTTCGATCTGGCTGTCTTCTAATTCTGTTGTGATCAGATGAAAGCCGTAGTCGATCGCGGTCTTGCCTTCCGCTTTTTTATGCCAATTGTCGATGCCTTCAATTAGCGATTGGCCTTTGTACTGCACCGCAAAGTCGATGATGCTCGTGGTGCCGCCGTGGGCGGCAGCGATTGTCCCCGTGCGAAAGTCGTCAGACGCCTCGGTGCCGCCGAACGGCAGTTCCATGTGAGTATGCGGATCGATGCCGCCGGGGATCACAAGTTTTCCCTTCGCATCAATGACCTTGTCTGCTTCCATTTCGAGTTTTGCGCCAATGACGGAGACGGTTTCGCCGTCGATGAGCACGTCAGCGTGATAATCGTCGGTCGCTGTGATTACGCGCCCGTTCTTTACAAGAGTTTTCATTGGGTAAGTTGTAGGGGTGGACCTCTGTGTCCACCCCTCCATCAATGCAGAATGGCAACGGGGCGGACACGGAGGTCCGCCCCTACAGTTTTAATAGAGATTGCCCTCGCGCTTACGCCCGGTGTAATCGACATAAACGACCTTAAGCTCAGTGTAGAAATCGAGTGCAGTTGAGCCCTGTTCGCGGTCGCCAATGCCTGTTCCTTTGATTCCGCCAAAGGGAATGTGTGCTTCGCCTCCGGTCGTTGGCGAGTTGATGTGCGTCATGCCCGTCTCAATTTCATCGACAAAGCGAAAGATCTTCGTAGCGTCGTTGGAAAAGATAGACGACGAGAGTCCGTATTCGCAGTCGTTGGCTACGCGCATTGCTTCTTCAAAATTCGCGACGCGCAAGACCGATAACACCGGTCCAAAAATTTCTTCTTGAGCGATCCTCATGTCTGGCGTGACGCGATCAAAGACGGTCGGCTGCACAAAGTAACCTTTTTCCAGACCGTCGCCTTGCGCGCGCGCCCCCCCATACACGAGCGTGGCGCCATCCTCGCGACCAATGTCGACGTAACTTAAAACGGTCTTGAACTGGCTCTCGTCAACGCTGGGGCCCATTTCGCTTGTCGGGTCGGCGCCGTTGCCAATGCGCATGGATGCCGCGCGCTTCGCGATGCGATCCACAAACTCGTCAGCAACTTTATTCACTACTACTGCACGACTGGTCGCGGTGCATCTTTGTCCTGATGATCCAAATGCACCCTGGGCAGTGGACTCGACGGCGAGTTCCATATCAGCATCTTCCAGGATGACAACCGGATTCTTACCGCCCATTTCGCACTGCACTTTTCCGCCGCGGCGCGACACCTGTTCGTAAAGACGGATGCCAACCTGATTCGAACCGGTAAACGAAACGGCTTTCACCGCCGGATGACCAATGATTTCATCGCCAGCATCTGAACCCGAACCCAACACTAGATTCAAAACACCTGGCGGTAGTCCGGCTGCCTCGAAAAGATCGACGATGCGAACAGCTGAAGCGGGGGTTAACGACGCCGGCTTGAACACCACGGTGTTGCCGGCGACGAGGGCGGGCGCGATCTTCCAAACGGGTATCGCTACCGGAAAATTCCAGGGAGTTACGCAAGCGACAACCCCGAGTGGTTGTTTTAATGTGTAGGCAAAGTTGGCCGGCAGTTCCGATTGAATCGTCTCACCATTCAAACGACAGGCTTCACCCGCGCAGAAATCAGCTACATTGATTGACCGTTGCAACTCGCCGCGAGACTCGGCAATCGTTTTACCTTCTTCACGCGTTAGAAGTTGAGCGATATCTTCCTTGTGCTCTTCCAATAAGCGTGCGGCGCGTCCCACGATGCGACCGCGCGTCGGCGCTGGCGTAGCGCGCCACGACGCAAAGTTTTCCGCCGCAGCATCAACCGCCGCTTTTGCTTCTGCGCGAGTAGCCTGGCGGACGGTGCCGATTACGTCGTCAATGTTTGCTGGATTTACGTTCTGGAGCGTGCGATCGGAAGTGGATTCGGTCCATTTCCCGTCGATGTAGTTGCGATAGGTATCCATCTATTAATCTCGACAACTTTCGTTAGTCGTTTGCGATCACTTAAAAAAGTAGAAGGGCGAAAAGCGACAGACTAGAGTTGTCGGCCGAACAAGTGGATGACTCTAGCGAGTCCGTAATATAACATACGCTGTAACACATGCCAGCCACACAAAGACCCGAAAGCGACGCGCGAATTGAGCCGGCAAACCTCCGGGAACTGCTGCGGCAGCGGACCGCCGCCACGCCGGAAAAGACGTTTCTTTTTTCTGAAATAGACGACCGTCGCTATAGCTACGCTGAGTTTGAGTCGGCCGTCCTACGCTGTGGAGCAATGCTCGCGGAACACGGGATCAGAAAAGGTGACGCTGTTAGTCTGCTAATGCCAAACAGCGCCGAGTACATCATCGGATATTTTGCGTGCTGGAGTTTGGGCGCCCTCGCCGGTCCGGTGAATTCGCTTTTGAAGGCCGAAGAGATTGCTTATGTCATGTCAAACTCGGAAGCCAAAGCGATTCTTGTGCATTCTGATTTTCTGCCCATCATAGAGAGTATCCGAAACGACTTACCTAATCTCACCTCAGTAATTCGTTTCGACAATGAAGGGGAAAACATTCAGAACAGTAAGGCAGAATTGCCCGACATTGAGATCAAATCCGACGACGACGCGATCATTATTTACACTTCCGGAACTACTGGTAAGCCGAAAGGATGTTTGCTCACGCATGGCAATGTGATTGCCAACGCTCGGCAGATCAGCCAATGGCTTGGCTTCACCGAGCAGGATCGTTTGTTGACGATCATGCCGCTCTTTCACATGAATGCCGTTTCGGTGACTACAATGTCCGCACTCTACGCCGGCGGCTGCACGGTTGTAAGTCCGAAGTTTTCGGCCTCCCGTTTCTGGCAAATCATCTCGGATTATCAAATAACGTCCTTCGGCTCAGTGGCAACAATGTTGTCGATGCTTCTCAGCAGTTACCCCGACGGCGTGCCTGAAGGTTTGCGCACTGAGCAGTTGCGATTTGCCATGTGCGGTTCTGCCCCGGTGCCCGCGGAAACTCTGAAACGTTTTGAGGAGACGTTCAAGTGCCTCGTGATTGAAGGTTATGGCCTCTCGGAGTCGACCTGTCGCTCAACTTTCAACCCTCCCGATCAACGCCGCCGAGCGGGATCCTGCGGCATTCCCATCGGTAATGAAATGAAGGTGGTGGATGACAAGGACAAGGAAGTGCCTGACGGGCAGCTCGGAGAAATTGTGTTGCGGGGAGAGAACATTCTGAAGGGTTATTACAAGAACAAAGACGCGACCGCGACTGCTTTCCGTAATGGCTGGTTTCATACCGGCGACATCGGCTTCCGGGACAGCGACGGCTTCTACTACATCGTCGATCGAAAGAGTGACATGATCATTCGCGGTGGCGAGAACATTTATCCGCGTGAGATTGACGAGGTGCTTTACCAACATCCCGCAGTTGCAGCAGCGGCAACGATTGGGGTGCCGGATTCGCTCTACGGGGAAGAGGTTGCAGCTTTCGTCGTGCTAAAGGACAGGAGTGCGTGCGACTCCGATGAGTTGATTGATTTCTGCCGCCAGCACCTGGCCGACTTCAAATGTCCAAAATCGATTCGGATTGTGGACGAAATTCCTAAAGGTCCGACCGGCAAGCTACTCAAGAGGGAATTAGGGAAAGAGTTTGCGCCGCGGTAAATGTGTTGCCAAAAAGAAACAAGGCGTGGCTTATACCGCCACGCCCTTTCATTTCTGAATGTACGGAATTTTTTAAGTCTCGCCCAGGCTAACCGTCGTGCGCGGAGCAGGCTTTAAACGATCCATCAACCAACCTCCGAACAGCCATAACGCACACACGGCAACCATCAGCAGAGAAAACCATTTGCCATATAAGCCATCAGGAGAAAACTTCTCCGTGGCAGCATGTAGTGTTTCGCTGTTGGGAAGCAGACCAGCTTCCGAGAACTCGTGGAATGAATAGATCGCGACCTGGAGCATAAACAGGAGAAGGAAAATCCCAGTGACGCGAAAGAATCTCTTTATGTTGATGAGGTGTCCGTAGCGGGCCCAACCCCAGGCGAAAATTAAGGCCGCGCATAAACCGAGCAAGGCGCCACTAATCATTTGCTGGTCGCGCACTTGCAACAACAACAAAGCTGTTTCCATGCCTTCGCGTGTGATCATCAGGAAGGTAAAGAGGAAGACGCCGGCGACTGCGGCCACTCGCGATTTTTGCGATGACATCGCGCCGAGCTTGGCTCTCATCTTTTCCTGCAGCTTCGGCCCGCTGCGCCACATGTGGATGACAAGAGTGCCGACCATAACAATCGCCACTACGCCGAGAACTCCTTCTCGCAGTGCTTCGTTTGCTAAAAACTGACTGACGTACGGTCCGACAGTCGATCCAAATGTGTTCAGAATAGTTGCTTCTTCAACGCCATTGTTCAAGACGTAGCCCAGCGCCGCACTGATTCCCAGGCCCAGAAGGATTGCGACATAAACGGCGGAAGTTAGCCACTTGTGGCCGGCTTTCCGCAGGTAGGTCAGGATTACCGCCACGAGCAGGAAAGACTCGAAGCCTTCACGGAGCACGATTATGAATGAGTTGAACATACTGCGACTTTCAGAGCATTTAGCCCAAGTGAGAGAGGCCAACTGGGCCCAATCCCGCGCGGGAGTATAGCCGAATTGAAAATAGATTTCAATTTCAGAGGGCCGCCGAGGGAATAGGGCGCGAGCGAAAGGAAGCTATTGGGCGGTTAAGGGAATTATTGCGAGATCGGCGCGGAGTGGACCCAGTTCGGTGACGGCGGTAAGTCGCAACGGCAAGCGGCGCCGGTCGTCGCTGATCCAGCCTCGTAGCTGAAACTTGTCCGGCTGCGAGTCGTCGGTTGTTAATGAGACCTGGATCGCCGGAATGCTTTGCGACCCCAATTGAATAATCTCTCGCTTTAGAGAAGTAATGACGAGGGTGGTCGGCTTGTTGTTAACCAGAAGCGAAACCGCATTGCGCCTTGGTGGCGTCAGGTTAAAGGTGCGCGCGAGGTAAAAGAATGAAAGGTAATCGTGCGTGCCTACCGGAATCTCAATTCTCTGATTCTGATCTGTGGTAGCGACGCCATGGTCTTGATTGATTGACAGGATTTGATTGGTGCGCAACCGGCCTTCCACTAATTTGAGCTCGGTACGAAAAGGCAGAAGCGTTTTCACGTCGACGTAAGATGAAATCTGATCGTTTGCGACAAACAATCTTTGGGCCGCAGGAGTGGTCTGCGCCTGGACGGTGTAAAGCAAACCGTCTCTGCTGAAGTTATTCGATCGCGCTCGCACCTGAAATGTTGCGGTACCCGCCGGCTGAGTCATCTGTCCCAGAAAAATCTGGTAGTTCAACTGTTCGCCAATCTTGAAAGGCAGGTTGTCGAGCGCGTGATCGGTAACACTCTCCGTTGGCCGAGTTGACGGCAAAGCAGCGGGTGGAGCCGGAACAACTGCAGGCGTTGGGGTCGCTTCAAGCCCGGCTGGTTTGATCACATCCGCAGCAGCAAGTTCTGCTCGTACTTCTCCGCCGGATAGTGTCGCCGTCGCCAGCACCGGCAGGTGGCGCTCGTCCTCACTAAAAAAAACCTTAATATTGCGTGCTGTTGAGTTGTTGCTGATGCGGACGTTGGTAGCAATGGCGTTGAACGAGCCGGCTTTTGTTTTGACACTGCCGCGCCCGGTTACTTTCAATTCGACTTGATACTCCTCAGAACCGTTGCGCACGGACAATCGCTGGGTTGAGCCCTCGGTCAGCGTTGTAGCGCGCACTCGATGGATCGCGGACAAGAAATCATAGATGCCGCCGCTCAGCTCATGGGCGCTTTCATTTGTTCGAGTACCTTCGTGCCTGACTAACTCGGAACGGTAAGGTAGGCCAGTTTGCGGGTCCACATAGCTAATGTAGTCATTGTTAATTGCAAACAACGCGACGTTGACCACCCCGGTTGTTTCGACGTGCCCCCGCAACAGGATCGCTTCTCGTCCAAAGAAATTCCCCAAAGCGACAACCCGGATTTCCACGTGCGCTGCGCTGATGAAGTTGGAAAACGACACGTCATAAGTGAGCCGCTCCCCCACCCGATAAGGCGCGGGAGAGAAAGGAAGGGAGGCAATGTCGCCTTTTTGCTGCGCTGAGGCGTTGGGTAGCGACAGGAGTAAAAAGAGAGGGATCCAAAGAGCGGGCTTCAAGCGTTGGTTCACCTACGCATAATAATTTTAATTTCAAGACAGAGCAATAAGGAAGTGCTCCTACCTTTACACGCGCGGTTTAGCCCGGAGTTCCTACTTCACGCTCACTTTCGGCACCAACTGAAGCGATCTCAGCCACGATCATTCTGGCGGCCATTACCGGATCCCCCGCAGCAGTAATCGGTCTTCCGACCACCAGATAGTCGGCCCCGGCCCGGATCGCGGCTGCCGGAGTTGTGACCCTTTTTTGATCATTAAGCGCGACTCCGCGCGGCCGAATCCCGGGAGTAACGATTAGAAAGCCAGTTTGGGGAACCGCGGATCGGATTGCGGGCACTTCGAGAGGCGACGCCACCAGCCCATCCATGCCGCTGTTCGCCGCCAACATCGCGAGCTTGAGGACCTGGGCGTCCGCGGTTTTGGTCACACCTACCGCATGCAGTCCTGGTCCGTCAGTGCTCGTCAGTACAGTGACAGCAATGATTGATGGCCGGGACAAACCTTCAGACGAGGCAGCTTCAGAAACAGCATCGGCAGTTCGTCTCATCATCTCCGCGCCGCCGCCCGCGTGCACATTAAGAATCGTGACTCCGAGCCGCGTGGCTTCAATAGCTGCCCGAGCCACCGTGTTGGGGATGTCGTGGAACTTGAGATCCAGAAAGACTCGATTACCGGAGCGCACAATCTCACGCACCACTTCGGGACCGGCCGCCGTGAATAGTTGTGAACCGACTTTGAACATTCCAACTTCGGATCCAAGAAGGTTGACCAGTTCGCGAGCTTCCGCCGCAGTCTGCACGTCAAGCGCGACAATTAATTTGCTTTGCGGGTCTTTCTTCATTAGTTATCTCCCGGCAAACCTTCAAGTAGTCATGCGGCAAATTCTTCGGCCCGACGTCCTACCGCCTCATCCAGCGAGCCCACACCCTCGCGTTTGAGAATCTCCTGCAGACCTTTATTAATCTCAGCGACGATCCCGGGTCCCTGGTAGATGAAACCGGTGTAAAGCTGAACCAGGCTCGCACCCGCACAAATTTTCTCCCACGCGTCTTGTGCCGTGAAGATACCACCAACTCCAATCAAAGGAATCTTGCCGGCAGTTAGTTTGAAGAGGCGGGCTATGATCCTGGTGGACGGAACGCGCAATGGTAAACCGCTAAGGCCACCATCACCACAAGCCTGAATCTCCTCGGCTGAAGTTTTCAGTCCTTCCCGACTGATTGTAGTGTTGGTGGCAATGATCCCGGCGACTGACGTTTTGCGTGCGATCTCCGCGATCTCTTCAAGGTCAGCAGCAACGATGTCAGGTGAAAGTTTGACCAGAAGGGGCAGCTCTTTGACGCGATTGTTCTGTTTGCTCAACTCTTCGTTGCGCTGTTGCAAAGCAATTAGCAACGCCTCTAGCCGCTTTGCCTGTTGCAGATCTCTTAAGCCTGGCGTATTCGGCGAGCTGACATTGACAGCCACGTAATCCGCCACCGAGTGAACAATCGTGAAGCTTTGCAGATAGTCCTCAATTGCTTCATCGAGCGGAGCCACTTTGCTTTTGCCGATGCTGACGCCTAGAACATATTCGCGTTGCTGTTGCCCTGCAGCCGCAACTCGTTGAACAAATGCGGCGGCGCCCTTGTTGTTAAAGCCGGCGCGATTTATTAAGGCCTGATCTTCCGGCAAGCGAAACAATCGGGGGCGTTCATTTCCCGGCTGCGGATGAAAAGTAACAGTTCCCGCTTCGATAAAACCAAAACCGAGCGCGGCGAGCCCCGGCAGGGCTATTCCGTCCTTATCAAAACCCGCAGCGAGGCCTACCGGATTAGAAAAGTTCAAACCGAAGCGTTCAAGCTTTCCGAAAGGGATTTCGGTGCTCCTGCTGCCGGCGAGTAGTTTGCTGAGACGCGGCGCCGAAGTAAGTGTTTGAAGTGCTAATTCATGCGCCGTCTCCGGCGGTAGGCGAAAAAGTAGCCGGCGCAACAGGGAGCGATAGAGCATCAAGACTCGCTAATCAAAATGAACAGGCATGCTGCACTTGGTGACGAATAATTTTTAATGAGCAACGCTTGCAAGCAAGGCATTCTAACTTGTGGCTGGTGATGTGTCACTTGTCACTCGCCAACGTTCTTGTTAGTATCGCGCGAAATGGAATTCATCGAGAAGGCGCGCATCATGGATGGGCCGCGAATTAATCGCGCGCTCGCCCGGCTCGCTTCGGAGATCGTCGAAGAGAATCATGGGGCCGGCGATCTTTACCTGGTCGGTATCAGGCGCCGCGGTGTTCCGCTTGCAGAACGAATGGCGGAGAAAATTGCCGACCTTGAAGGCGGCCGGCCGCCAGTCGGAGTTGTAGATATCACGCTCTATCGTGACGATCTTTCAACAGTTGGAGCTAAACCAATCGTTAATCGCACCGAGCTTCCGGGCGACATCGAGAGTCGCAACATCGTCCTGATCGACGATGTGCTTTATACGGGTCGCACAATTCGTGCGGCGCTGGATCAGTTAATCGACTTCGGACGTCCGCGTCGGGTGCAGCTGGCAGTGCTGATCGATCGCGGCAAAGAGCATCGCGAGTTGCCGATTCAGGCTGATTACATTGGTAAACTCGTCCCCACAAAGAAGAGTGAGATCATTAAGGTGATGCTGAAGGATTTCGATGAGGAGGAAGGCGTGGTCATTGTCGAACGACCACCGACAGACACGAGTTCATGAAGCGGCCAACGAGGCCGCTTTTTTTATGTCGAAACCGAGCTTTAACCGGGGGGACGGAGGTTTTAGAGCTTTGAACTTGGAACTTTGCACTTGTTCGGTAGCGTAACTGAATAGTGTAATAAGGCCTAAACACTTCTAAACGAAAACCGCCCAGGTAGCAAAGAGAACAAAGTACAAAGCACTAAGTACAAAGTTCAAAGCGAACAAATTCAAACGCCAGTGCCACAAGTCTCTTTCAATAGAAGGCACCTTCTCGGAATTCGCGACCTGTCGGCAGGTGAGATTACTCATTTGCTCGATACGGCTGAGACTTTCCGCGACGTTTCGCGACGCGAGATCAAAAAAGTCCCGGCCCTGCGCGGGCGGACCGTAATCAACCTTTTCTTTGAACCTTCAACTCGTACGCGGACCTCGTTCGAAATTGCGGCAAAACGGCTCTCCGCAGACGCGATTAACATCAGTGTTTCCACTTCCAGCGTTTCCAAAGGCGAAACACTTCTCGACACCGCCCGAAATTTGGAGGCGATGGCTCCGGATTGCATCGTCGTCCGTCATCCAATGGCGGGAGCTCCAAATCAGCTCGCAAAAATGTGCAATGCTCCGATCGTCAACGCCGGCGATGGCGCCCATGAGCATCCAACTCAGGCACTGCTCGATGCTTTGACGATCCGCGAGTACAAAGGACGCATCGAAGGCTTGAATGTTGCCATCATCGGCGACATTCTTCACTCGCGGGTCGCTCGTTCCAACATTTATCTGCTGACAAAACTGGGAGCGAATGTGAGAGTCGCCGGCCCGGGCACTCTAGTACCTGCGGATTTCGGTGAGCTGGTTGAACAACGTCTGCGCGTTGAGCGAAAGATTGAAGACGCGATCGAGGGCGCCGATGTCGTCATGGTTCTGCGCATCCAGCGCGAGCGTCAGGACGCCGCCTTCTTTCCCTCGATGCGCGAGTATGCCGTTCACTATGGCTTGCACGTCGAACACTTGGAGCGGGCCGCCACCGAAGCGATCGTGATGCATCCGGGCCCGATGAACCGGGGCATTGAAATATCTTCCGAAATTGCCGATGGCAGTCGCTCATTGATTCTCGATCAGGTCACGAATGGCGTGGCAGTAAGAATGGCAGTTCTGTACCTATTAGCCGGTGCGCACGATGCCGATAGTGGCGGAAAAGAATAGAAAGAAACTCAGCTCTGAAAGTAGACAAGCATGAAAACGCTTATTGCGAATGGTTACCTAATTGATCCTTCGCAGGGAATAAATACGGGTGGTAAGAATCTGTTGCTCGAGAACGGTCGAGTGGCCGGGATACTCAATCGCGATGAGCAGTGGCCCGAAGATGCTGAAGTGTTCGATGCCACCGGGCTGTTGGTAGCTCCCGGATTTATTGATATGCACGTGCACCTGCGCGAGCCGGGTCAGGAATACAAAGAAACAATCGCGAGTGGAGCCGCCGCCGCTGTGGCAGGAGGGTGGACCAGCATCTGCGCGATGCCGAATACGGATCCGGTCAACGACAGTCCCGCCGTTACGCGCTTCGTGATTGAACAGGCACAGCGTGCCGGCTTGGCCAATGTCTTTCCGATTGGCGCCCTGACGAAAGGTAGTGGCGGTCGCGAGCTTGCTGAAATGGGTGAGATGAAAGCCGCAGGTATTGTCGCCGTCTCGGATGACGGCAAGCCCGTTGGGAGTTCCGAGATGATGCGCCGCGCAATGGAGTACGCGACTGGATTCGACTTGACTGTGATTGACCATTGCCAGGAACCGTCCCTGAGTAAAAACGGCGTGATGCACGAAGGCCATTGGTCGTTGATTCTCGGATTAAAGGGGATGCCGGCCGCGTCTGAAGAGGTTGATGCGGTTCGCGACTGCGTGCTCGCGAAGCTGACAAATGCACGCGTGCACCTCGCGCATGTTTCCACACGCGGCGCGCTCGACGCGGTTCGTCGCGCCAAAGAGTTAGGTCTCCGGGTAAGTTGTGAAGTGGCACCGCATCACTGGACGCTGACTGACGAAGCCGTTTCCGACTACGACACAAACACCAAGATGAGCCCGCCATTACGCAGCCGAGATCACGTTGGCGCTTTGCTGGAAGGCTTAAGAGACGGGACGGTGGATGCGATTGCTACTGACCACGCGCCACATCATGCCGACGAGAAAGCACTCGAGTTTGACCAAGCACCATTCGGTATCACAGGATTGGAAACAGCAGTTGGTCTTGCCTTTGAGCTTGTTCATCAAGGGGTGATTGATTTGGAACGACTAGTGGAATTGTGCTCAACCAATCCAGCGCAAATCTTTTCTCTCGTGGATCGCGGCACCTTACGCCCGGGAGCCTGGGGCGATGTGACGGTTCTTGATTCGGATTATGAATGGACCTTCGATGTCGCCCGCTCCAAATCGAAGAGCCGCAACACACCGTTTTCCGGGCGAAAGATGAAGGGTGCAGCCGTGGCTTCCATCGTCGGTGGACGAGTCGCTTACCTTCATCCCGAGTTTGCTCGCATTGCCGCTGCCAAACATCAGAACTATCAACCTAAGTAAAATTCACCCGTGCTTTTGGAGTGCGCTGGCAATCCCGATGTATCGGGAGATACCGCTTTGGGTTGAAACTCAAGTGACTCCCCAAACACCTGAGAGTCATTCCATATGGTGCAGCACCTCACGAGCTAACGCACATTCAGCTGCCTGCGAAATGACGAATCCGCCTTAACGTCATAATTAACCCCGTCTTTGCTTCGTTTTTCTCGTTCGTCGCAATTGGCACAGTCGTTGCCAAATGAACCGTAGCTTGCGGATTTATTTGAAGCCCTGAAATTAAACGCGAGCGACTGACGGAGGAAACGGATATGACGACACGACTGGACACGCGGTTTACACGTTTCACTATTGCCCTGGCGATGCTCTTGACCATCGTGGCAACAAGCGTTGCGCCCGTGATGGCGCAGACGAAGCGACGTGTTCGCCGACCAGTGCGCAGAGTCGCGACTAAGCCGGTGGTAATCAAACCTGCCGTGGTTTATTAC
>JBPCMI010000049.1:0-11713 GCA_051002415.1 Pyrinomonadaceae bacterium | reverse complement strand
CAGCTCGTGAGGTAATCGAAAATTTTGGCTTGGGGCTCTGCCCCCCGGGTTGCGCGGGAAGTCTCTGACTTACCGCAGGCGCGTTCAATTTGTCGCGGGGCTCAGGCCCCGCGCGTAACATGAAAAGCATATCGACGGTCAGTCAAAGACTTACCGCGCACCGGAGTGGCGGAGCCACGGAATGCAACACCTGGTTGTTCCGGACGGGGCTATCTTGCTTCGCCGCATCAAAGACGCTCTTCAGCCCTCAACTACTTTCAGCCGCACAACAGTTTCCACATGATGAGTTTGCGGAAACATGTCGAACGCCTGGATTGAGTGAAGCTTGTATCCTACTGCAACCAATTTTTTCAAGTCGCGCGCGAGTGTTGCGGGATCGCAGGACACGTAAGAGATCTGGCTAGGACGAAGTGTAAGAATCCCATGAATGTCTTTGTTCTCGGCGCCCGTGCGCGGCGGATCGAGTAACAGGAAATCTACCGAGCCGAGCGACGCCGCATTCGTTTGCATCCAATCTCCGACCCGCGCCGTTTCGACGAGGGCATTAGTTAAATCCGCCGACTTGAGATTCCGGCGCGCAAAGTCTGTTGCCATCCGGTTTGCTTCGATTCCCACAACTTTCTTGAAGCGACGCGCGAGCGGAAGCGTGAACAAACCAACACCGCAGTAAAGATCGATAGCGAGTTCGCCCGCAGCGTCACCAATTGCATCTTTGATAATCGGTTCGAGCAGATCGTGATTGATCTGGAAAAAACCGGCGGCGCTAAAATAATAAGTTTCGCCGGCAATTCTCCGGCTGAGTACTTTCGTCTCAGATTTTCCCGTATCAGAGGCGATCGAGACACCCTCGTCTCCGGCAACTGCTTCAATGTTCCTGCCAGGATCAATCTGAAGAAGTTGGGCGCGCACTCTTTCGAGCTCCGCTTGTAATTCGGGCACGAGCACAGCGCAGAACTCAACGTCACAGACTCGGTTAGAACCGCGCTCGAAGTAACCGAGCTCCTTCGTTGTCCGATCGACCTGCCAGTTCGCGCGCGCGCGATAGTGCCATTCGTTTGGCGAAGGCTGAATCTCGAAATCGGGTACAGGATCAAAACCTCCGAGCCGGTGCAGACAGTCGCGAATGATCTCGACTTTGGTTTGCAGTTGGGTTTCGTAATCCAGTTGTTGAAAGTCGCAACCGCCGCACCTTCCGAAGTAAGGACAGGGCGGCTCAACGCGGAGCGGCGAGGGTTTGATGATCTGTTTGATGGAAGCGAAGGCGACTTTGCCACGCGTGCGCTCGACCTCAACGCGCACGACATCGCCTGGCGCCGCAAGATACACAAACACCGTCATCCCTTCGGCATGTGCCAGGCCAACGCCACCTGGCAAGATGCGCTCTATCGCTGCCTCAATAGTATCTCCAACCTTAACCATGCCTATTCGTACTTTGTGCTTTGTACTTTGTGCTTTGTTCTTATGATTTGGGGTGAAAAGTACAACTATAGAAACCTCAAACTACGAAAGGCGATCAAAGTGCAAAGACCAAAGATCAAAGAACATTCTTATAGATAAAACAAACTCAGTCGCGGCAGACCGAAATCCTCTCGCAACCGCTTCAATAGCAGATTATTGAAAGTCTGTTCGTAAGCCGCTTTTTCCATTTGACTGCGATATGGACGCAGCTGCTCCTTAACTTCTTTCTGCGCAGCGGCCAGCTCCTCAGGTGAAGCAACGCGCAGGAGTGCCTCGCTCAACATACGCTCAAGACCTGTTAGTGAAACTTCGAGCCGTCGTGCATCAGGCCGCAGCGCAGCTGCAAAATCCTTTTGCAGCGCGGCCAGCAGAGCGCTGACACGCTCGCTCGTTTCCGTCAGCTCGTCCTGACCGTCTCGTTGGCGGCCGGCGCGTTGGAGCGCTTCCTCGCCGCGTTGTAGATGGTCGAGTATTGCCTGGCGCGCAAAAGGCAACCCTTCGTCCTCGCTTACTGGTTCAGCAATGGTTCCCTCTGTAGTCGCACCCACACGCGACTCAAGCCATTCGGCGTACTGCGCCTCGATCTCTTCCTGGCAATAGAGCAGGGACTTAACGCTGCGCTTACGCGGCTTTGATTCCCAGGAGTCGAATGATTGCTCGATTCCGCGCAGCACGATGTGGAGTGGAACGCCGAGATCTTTCCATGTCTCAATGAGTTCCCAATCGAAAGGAGATAGATGCAAATGCTTACCGCGTCTTCTGATGAACGCATCTTCAACTTCAGTGAAGTAGCTGAAGTAGTTGAGCGGAACATCAGGAACACCTTGTTGGCGGGACACTGATCCCTGTTGATTCGATTCGTTAGTCATCCTGTAACTGAACGCTAAACCAAATTATTTTGCCCTGAATGAGCGACACTTCATTCTGTCGCCCTTTCAGGGCTCGGGTCTAGCTCGAACTCTAACCCCGGGCTTCGCCCGGGGCTACTATTTGCCGCGCCTTACGGCGCTTCTGATCGGTTCAACGGATCAATTTGCGATTGCCAATTGCCAATTGCCGCTTGCCGATTGCCGATTTGTCCTTGTGAAACGTAATTCAAAAAAATCAATATCGAACATCACCAATTGGCAATTGGCAATGTAATTACCAAACCTGGCAGCGCTTGTCGGCTGGCCGCACCATCTTGTCGCCGAGCTTGCAATTAAAAGCTTCGGCAAATTGCGGCATGTTGGAGATCGGACCATTCACGCGAAACCGTCCGAGCGGATGCGGGTCGGTTAAGATTTGCTGGCGAATCGCTTCCGGTCTTTGGTTCCTGCCCCACACTTGCGCCCAACCCAGAAAGAAACGCTGTTCCGGAGTGAAGCCGTCGATATTCGCGGGACGCGGCTTGCCTTCGAGTGATTTCTGAAACGCGAGCCAGGCGATCTTCAAACCACCAAGGTCGCCAATCGATTCACCTAAAACAAGTTTGCCATTCTGGCTCATGTCGACTTCTTCGGCACGGAAAGCGGAGAACTGCTCTTCAACGCAGGTGGCGCGCTGTAGGTAGTTTTTCGCGTCCTCCGCGGTCCACCAGTCCGTCAGGTTTCCCTTCAGATCGAATTTGCGTCCCTGGTCGTCGAAGCCGTGTGACATCTCATGACCAATCACGCCACCGATTGCGCCATAGTTAACCGCATCGTCCGCGCTGAGATCGAAATACGGTGGTTGCAGAATGCCGGCCGGGAAAACGATCTCCGCCATCAATGGGTTGTAGTAAGCGTTAACGGTGGGCGGCGTCATCCCCCACTCGGTGCGATCTACGGGTTGTCCAATTTTAGCCAGACCGCGATGAACTTCAAAACGGCCTGAGCGCAACAGATTCTGCGCAAATGAACCTCTGTCGATCTTGAGCGCAGAATAATCACGCCACTTATCCGGATAACCAATCTTCACGGCGAATGCTTCGAGCTTGGCAATCGCCTGCTTTTGTGTGGGCTCGCTCATCCAGTCGAGCGTCTTGATGTCGTCGCGCAAGGCCGCTGTCAGATTGTTAACCAGCTCCTTCATGCGCGCTTTCGCTTCGGGTGGGAATGCCTTCTTCACATACACCTGGCCCAGCAACTCACCGAGCGAACCATCGGTGGCCACCACACAGCGGCGCCAGCGCGGCAGCAATTCTTTGGTGCCGTTGAGAGTCTTGCCATAAAAATTAAAGTTCTCGTTGACGAAATTTGAAGACAGCGCATCAGCGGCGCCATGCACCAGATGCCAGCGCAGGTAAGTCTTCCAGTCGTCAACTGGAACAGTGCTGAGCATAGCGTTCAGGCCTTTGAAGAAGACCGGGTGCGCCATGTTGATGTCGTTAAACTTGGGCGCGTTGAGCGCCTTCAGATAGGCGGTCCAATTGAACTCGGGCGTAACCGTTGCGAGTTCTGCCACCGTCATCTTGTTGTATTGCTTACTTAGATCGCGACGGGCAACGCGATCGAGCGAGTTTTTCGCGAGCTCGGTTTCTATCTTCATGACAACCTGCGCCTCGGTGTCGGCTTTGGCGTCATCGTCACCGAGCAACTTGAACATGTTGGCGACGTGTTTCACGTACGCGTCGCGAACGTTCTTCGACTTTTCATCTTCTTTGAGATAGAAGTCGCGATCGGGCAGTCCCAGTCCACCCTGCCCCGCAAGCGCGTTCACTACCGAACTGTTCTTGAAATCCTGCACGGCACCAAAACCAAAAAGCGTCCGCACGCTCAGGTCGTGTAAGCGACCCACCATGGCGGGCAGGTCCTTAACGCTCTTCATCTTATTGATTGCGGCCATCTCTGTAGCGAGTGGCTTTGCGCCCGCCGCTTCGATGCCCGGCTCGTCCATACAACTGGCATAGAAATCACCAGTCTTTTGTTCCAGGCTGTCTTTGGGCGCTGCCGTGTTTTTGGCGGCCTCTTCAAGAATTTGGCGCAACACACCGACATTCTTTTCGCGCAAGCTGCTGGTGGTTCCCCAGGTGGAGAAAGCTGCGGGGATTTCGTTCTTCGCCAGCCAGCCGCCATTCGCGTAAAGATAAAAATCTTCGCAGGCGTTACAGGTGTTGCACATGTTTGCGGGGTCGATGCCGCGACTGGTGGACTGGGCGAACCCGACCGCTCCGAGGAAGGCAGCAAAAATCAGGACTGTGATAAGCGACAAGAATCGCGAACGCATAAAGTCTCCTTTTCAATTAATTGCAGTTAGCAACAGCCTTGACATTGCCAATTGGCGATTGCCGATTGCCGTTTGCAAATAGTTGAGGTCAGTACTGATTTTGGGGTTACGTTTCATAGTGACAAATTGGCAATTGGCAATTGGCAATATCAAGTCGCTACTCTTTCCCAACGCGTGTCCGCTCATAAATCAAGCGCAAACCATCAAGCGTCAAGGTATCGTCAACTATCTGAATGTATTCGGAACCGGTGGCAATCAGAGGGGCGAGTCCACCTGTCGCAAGTACATGAGGTGACGTTCCGCCACCCAGCTCTTCAACTATTTTTTTCAAGACGCCATCAACAAGCGATGTGTAGCCGTAATAAAGACCTGACTGCATTGCCGTCGTAGTCGACGATCCAATCACCCGTTGCGGACGTTTGATGTCGACACGAGGCAGTTTCGCGGCTCGTTCAAATAAAGCGTCAGATGAAATCATGATTCCCGGCGTGATCACGCCACCGAGATACTCTCCGTTACTGTTGATCACATCGAAAGTTGTCGCCGTGCCAAAGTCGACGATGATACAAGGGGCACCGTATTTTTCAATTGCCGCTACCGCATCAACGATGCGATCGGCGCCTACATCAGTCGCGGGTTCATAAAGAATCTTTAGTCCGGTGTTCGTGTTGCTGTCGACAAAGAGCGGAGACAGATTGAAGTAAGTCTCCGCCATTGTCTTCAAAGTGTAGTTGAGCGGCGGCACTACGGAAGCGATCGCGATCGCATTGATGGCTTTGAAATCGAGGGCGGCAAGCTCAAACAGGTTGCGCGCGTGAACACCATACTCGTCCACTGTGCGGGCTCTATTGGTTGTCAGGCGCCAATGCGCCACGAGCTCCGCTTCGCGATAAACACCTAACGAGGTGTTGGTGTTGCCAACATCAATTACTAGCAGCATAGATCAGCTCTCAATTTTTCGTTTCAGCCGGCGGGAGTTGCTCGAGATATTCCTCAATCGCGTCGCAAGCGCGTGCCGCACCGTGCTCTTTTAGCAATTGCTCGCGAACCATTTTGGCTCTTAAAACATACTGCGGATCGTGTAAAAGCTTGTCGAGCTCTTTAGCCACGTTAGCACGTTTGTATTTACCGCGGGGCAGCGTGCGACTAGTGCCCAGTCGTTCAGCGTGAGCTGCATTGTCCGGTTGATCGAAAGCAAAAGGAACGATCAGAGTCGGAATTCCAGCGCGCAGTCCCTGCGATGTGGTACCAACGCCACCATGATGAATCATCACGCAGCCTCGCTCAAGCAGCGTCTCAAACGGGGCGTACTCAACAGCGATAATCTCGGGTGGCAATGGTTCAGAAATTTTGTTGCGTTCATCACCGATCAAGAGCACGGCGCGCCGGTTTAGGAGTTGTGCGGCAGCAATGCTCTCGCGAAAGAAATCTCGCGCGACCCAGACTGCTGAGGTGCCGAGTGTAAAAATGATTGGCGGGTCGCCGTTGTCGAGGAAGTCGCTGAGCTCATGCGGCATCTTCAGTTCATTTCGACCGTCATAGAAAGCGAATCCTGTGGCTCGGGCATTCGGTGGCCAATCCGGTTGCGGTTGCGCGAATAATTCGGAAAAAAGCGCGAGCACGAGATCAGGAGAGTGTGCTCCTTCAAACAGCGGGTTGCCGCGATCGGGTAAACCCAGCTCGAGGCGAAACTGTTCGTAGGTTTCATTGTTGTAGATTTTTTTAGCCTGGTTAAGGAACAGAGACATGAAGCGCGGTCCGAAAAGGTTCAAGTGCCGCATCCACTGCCAAAAAGGTGGCCGCGGCGGATCGTAAGCGGAGAAAAGTGAAGCGGGAGCCAGCACCGTAGACACCCAGGGAATGCCTGTCTTCTGCGCAACGAGCGGTCCGGCAAAACTAATCGGATGTGTCACCAGAAGGTCGGCTTCGGCCACTGCCTTCATTAGATCTGCATATCCTTCGCGGAGGTAAGGAAAGAGCATCTCGTGCAGCAAAAAGTGGCTGCCGGATCTGGGATGCATCACTTTTTCCATCATCTCTGAATCCTGTTCCTGGGGCGGCGGGATATGCGGGCTGACTGGGACAAACTCGAAGTCGGAAGCGAGCATCTTCTCGCGATAGAGTTCGCTGGTCGCAATCACCGGATGATGACCGCGTTCTCGCAACTCGAGAGCGAGTGCCATATACGGATGAACATCGCCGAAGGAGCCGAAGGTATTAAGTATTATGCGTTTGCTGCTACCCATCCATCGCGCCTTAAGTGTGCTTTGCTAAAGTCCGCGCTTCGCTTCGGCTTTGACTTCGGAGGCCAAGAGCGTTAGTCGCACTAACTAGATCGGGCACGTAAGGTCACATCACCTGCTCGAACTATCCTAACCTCACCAGCTTCTGTTTCTACTCGTAAAGCTCCATCGAGTTCCAGTCCACGCGTTGTTCCACAAAATCTAGTGTCAGCATCCTTGACCACCACTTCTTTTCCTTCTGCGTAGGAGGAACGTTGCGACCAGGCAGCAAGGATCTCGGCTGCACCTCGCGGTCGATTCAGCCGTTGATACCAATCAACAAAACATTCCTGTAGTTTAATGAGGACCTGTTCCAGATTTGCTGGACGGCCTGTAGCTGCTGACACAGATGTCGCTGTTGCTATCAGCTCGGGCGGAAAAGAGTTGTTAGCTACGTTAATGCCAATGCCTACAACTACCGCTCGTCCCGCAGGAGTTTCGACCATCTCAGCCAGGATGCCACAAAGCTTCTTCTCGTCATGAAGAATGTCGTTTGGCCACTTGATATCAGTTTGTAAACCGCACGCTGCCAACAATGCTTCGTGAACGACAACTGCTGACATTAGTGTGATCACGGGCCATGAGTTCGGATCAAACTGGGGTCGCAACAGAGTGCTGCAGTAGAGTCCCGCGTTGCGTGGGGAAAGCCATTGTCGTCCCAGACGACCCCGGCCGGCGGTTTGTTCACCGGCGACAATGCAATGACCCTCCGCCGCACCTTCGCGCGCGCGCCTTGCGGCTTCGAGATTCGTAGAAGGCAATGAATCAAAGCGCAGCGTCTGAAAGTTAAGGTCGGGCATGGTCAAGCACCTTTGCTGAACTACTTGCCGGACTTCACGCTGGAAGCGTGAAAGCAATCGATTCCGGGGGCGTCGCGAAACGCTCGTCCCCGGCTATTGGTTTGCACGCTTTCAGCGTACCAAACACTGATTTAATCCATGCAGCCTTCCGCAAGCGTCAACGCCTCGCAGGCGAGGGCATTGACGAAAGCATCCAGATTGCGAAACCGCTCATCCTGAGTTTGTCCTTTCACAAAACGAAAGTAGATCTGTTGAATGACTACAGCGACCTTGAACCGCGCAAAGACTTCGTAAAAAACGATGTGCGAGACGTCGCGTCCGGTTTTTGATTTGTAGCTTTCAATAATCTCCTCGCGAGTGAACCAGCCCGGCCCGTTTGTAACCGCGATCAACGAACGATTTTGCTCACCCTGCTGCGGGCCGCGCATCGTCCAATAAGTAAGCACGAGACCGAGGTCGATAAGCGGATCGCCCACTGTCGTCATTTCCCAATCAAGCACGGCAATCACGTGGGCGGGATCGTCAAGCGCTAGCATCAGGTTGTCGAGCTTGAAGTCGTTGTGAACAATCGTCGCCGCATCCCTCCCGGATTCTGGAGGCAGGTGCTGCTCGAGCCAGCGGATTATTGTTTCCATCTCCTCCAGCGCGCCGGTCTTCGAGCGCTGCCAACGCTCGGCCCAACCTTGTACCTGGCGCCACACTAATCCTTCAGGCTTTCCGATATTCACAATGTTCGTCGTATGGATGTCGACCGCATGAAGCGCCGCGAGGGTGTCCACGACGGTTTCGCTCAAACGCCTGCGAGCGTTCAGATCATCGTCGAAAGGGACCGGCAGAGACTGGCGCACAATGAGTCCTTGCCTACGCTCCATCAAATAGAACGGCGCACCAATCACGTTTGAGTCTTCGCAGAGCAGGAGCGGCTTTGGCGCAAGAGGAAAATGCGGGTAGATCACGGAAAGCAGGTGGTACTCGCGCGGCATGTTGTGGGCCGTCGGCGCGACTGGACCAATCGGTGGCCGCCGCAGCACAAACTCATGCTTGCCATAGCGTATCAGGTAAGTAAGGTTTGAGTGCCCACCGGGAAACTGCTCGAGTTCGAGTGAAGCAGCTGGATCGAAATCAGACGCTGCCAAGTGGAGGCGCAGATACTCATCCAATGCGGAGAGATTTAACTCTTCGCCGGCACGTAACCCAACAGAGTCCTTAGTCAACGACATCGCTTGTTTCTTGGACGGTGGTCAGTAGTCAGGGGTCTGGTGGCAGATGTCAGATGTCAGATGTCAGGTATCGGCAGTCGATAGTTGTACAGCGCACAGTTACGACACCCCAACTGACAACCGACTACTGACCACTGACCACTGACTGCTTACCAAAATTGACCGCTGACAACTGACTACTGACTACTGGTTATTGCTTTTAAGACACGCTGGGCAACAGCCTGCCTGTGTACTTCATCCGGGCCGTCGTAAATTCTCGCTGCGCGGGCGTCACGATAGAACATCTCGAGAGGTGTATCTTTCGAATAACCGAGCGCGCCATGCACCTGAATCGCCCGGTCGATCACATCGTGCAGTACGCGGGCCACAAAGAACTTAATCACTGAAATCTCCGTTCGCGCATCTTCTTCTCGATCCATTTTCCAGGCAGCCTTCAAAGTGAGTAAACGTGCGGCTTCGATCTCGGCAGTCGAGTCTGCAATCCAGTTTTGCACTGTCTGTTTGTTAGCAAGTGGCTCGCCAAACGACTTTCGCTCAAGCGCGTAACTACACATCATCTCAAAACTGCGCTGCGCTGCGCCGATCCAGCGCATGCAATGCTGAATTCTTCCGGGGCCGAGACGCGCCTGCGCCAGCTTGAAACCTTTCCCTCGTTGTCCGAGCAAATTTCTGATCGGCACGCGACAGTCTTCAAAGCGAATCTCGCAATGTCCGCCGACGCCTCCGGAGCCCATCACCGGAACCGCGCGAACGATATCGAACCCAGGCGTGGCCGTCGGCACCAGGATCATGCTGGCGCGACCATGAGGCTTCGCGTTTGGATCAGTAACGGCCATCACAATCGCGAACGCTGAACCAATCGCGCCGCTGATAAACCACTTGTGGCCGTTGATAACCCATTCGTTGCCTTCCTGAACTGCTGTAGTGCGCAGTCCGGTCGGATCTGATCCTGCTACTTCCGGCTCAGTCATGGCAAAGCACGAACGAACTTCGCCTGCAGCGAGCGGGCGCAGGTACTCCTCTTTCTGTTCGGCGGTTGCGGAAATGATCAGCAACTCGGCATTGCCGGCATCGGGCGCCGCAGATCCAAACAGCCGGGGAGCAAACACCGACCGACCGATGATCTCATTGAGCAAAGCCTGACCAATGAAGCCGATACCCATGCCACCCCATTCGCGCGGAAGGTTCGGGCCCCAAAGGCCCTGCGCTTTCACTTTGCGTTGCAGCTCCTGTTCAAGTTCGACGGGCAGTCCTTCTTCTTCGACGAATGCGCTTTCGTTTGGATAGACATGTTGCTTCATGAAAGCAGCGACGCTTTCGCGGTGCGATTCCAATTCCGGCGGGATGCTAAAATCAATCATGATTGGTCCTTTGCTGTAGAGTCAGTGGATTGTAACGTTAACAATATCAGTAGTCAGCAGTGAGTAGTCAGTGGAATGTCAGGTCTCGGTATCAAGTCTCAGCCAGTCTCAAGCCTGAGGCTGCAAGTTGACGGGATTGAGGTTTTATCTGACGAAAGACTTCAGACCTGAGACCTGAGATTTAAACCTAAAGATTGCCCACTGACCACCGCTGTGCGTTAACATGCGGGGCTGTAAACCGAAAATTTGCATTCACCAAAGAGGAGGATTGGCCGATGAAGTGGTTGAGCATCCTACTTTCCCTGGCTTTCCTTGCAGCGATTGGATTCAGTCAAAATCGCTCGCGCGGTTTTCCCGCTGGACCAATCGTCGATCTTTCCTACGCGTTTGACTCGGAGACAGTCTACTGGCCCACGGCGCAACCCTTCCGTCTGGAGAAAGATTTTGAAGGTGTTACCGATCAGGGATTCTATTACTCGGCTTACCGCTACAGCGCCGCCGAACACGGTGGCACCCATCTCGACGCGCCGGTCCATTTCGCCAAAGGCCGCCACAGCGCTGATGAGATTCCACTCGAACAATTGCTGGGTGCCGCAATCGTGATCGACGTCACGAAGCAATGCGCAAGCAATCCGGATTACCGTGTCACCACCGACGACTTCTTAAACTGGGAAAAAGCGCACGGAAAGATTGCTACCGGAACGATAGTGCTGTTGCGTACCGGATTCGGTAAACACTACCCTGACCGCAAGAAATATCTGGGCACGGCCGAACGTGGGCCGGCTGCTGTGGCTCAATTACATTTTCCCGGCCTTCATCCTGATACAGCTCGCTGGCTCGTAAGCAATCGTTCGATCAAAGCTATTGGACTCGACACGGCCAGCATCGATTTTGGACAGTCAACGAAATTTGAGAGTCATCAAATTCTTTTCGACAAGAACATTCCCGCTTTTGAGAATGTTGCCAATCTCGACAAACTTCCACCGCGGGGCTTTTCTGTAATCGCTTTGCCAATGAAAATAAAAGGCGGCAGCGGCGGACCCTTGCGCATCATTGCCCTGCTAAATTCTTAACTCTCCGTGAATGATTGACTGGTTTCCCATCCGGCTTTCTTTTGCAGTAGCGAGCGCGGCGACACTGATTGCCCTGATCGCCGGTTCCGCGATCGCGTGGGTGTTAGCGCGCAAACGCTTTCCTGGACGCGATCTACTTGATGCTCTGATCACGCTCCCACTCGTGCTACCTCCTACTGTCCTGGGATATTACCTGCTTGTGTTATTGGGAACCCGCTCGCCTTTCGGTGGATTTCTCTACAAAAATTTTGGCATCAGATTAACGTTTACCGTGACCGCGGCGATCATTGCCGCCACGATTCACGCTTTACCGCTCGTAACGAAGAGTCTGCG
>JBPCMI010000048.1:0-4278 GCA_051002415.1 Pyrinomonadaceae bacterium | reverse complement strand
CGACAAAGTCAGAACCGGGAGCGATAGCGACGGGTCATCTCGATTGCCGATTGTCGATTTCCGATTGGCGATTGATCTGTAAGGAAAGCATCACAAATCGTCAATTGGTAACTGGCAATCTCCAATTAGACGACCCGGTCGCCATCGCTCCCGGTTCTGACTTTGTCGACCTAGGAGGAAAACGATCTGTAAAGCCTGTCATGATGATGAACACCTCCGTGGGCGCTCCTTCCAATGTCTAGCGGGGCGCCCACAGAGGGACGCCCCTACAGAATTCCCCCCAATGCTGCGTGATAATCGCCACTTATTCCCCTAAAAACAATAGCTTGTGTGGGCGTAACCGCTGGCATATACTTTTTGCAGTGGACAAGGACTAGAGACTAAGCCGAGTTCACCGTCCGGCGGAAACCAAACACCAGCCCCATTCGCCGTACGCCTCACCCAATCCCAGAAAAGTTTTGCTCGTCATTCGGTTCGCTGTCACTCGTGCAGTGACTCACCCGGATCGGCAGCGCCACACAACTTGTCAACATCTTCAAAACCTAATTCCCTTCCTGCTGCCGGACCGCTAGTCGCCGACACGATCCTGCAGGACCGTTACCGAATCGTCAGGCAACTCGGCAAGGGTGGAATGGGTGCAGTGTACGAAGCGATCGATCTGCGACTCGGCATCACCGTAGCACTGAAGGAGACAGTGTCGATTGATGCTGGGGTGAGGAAACAGTTTGAGCAGGAAGCGCGTCTGCTGGCGAGTTTGCAGCATCCGGCGTTGCCGCGGGTCAGCGATCATTTTGTGGGAAGCGATCGCGCATTTTTGGTAATGCAGTTTATTGCGGGCTGCGACCTGGCCCGGATCATCTATCAACAGCCGGGACCGTTTCCGCGCGAACAAGTCGTGGCTTGGGCCGATCAATTACTCGACGCCCTCATCTACTTACACTCGCAACAACGTCAGGTGATTCACCGCGACATCAAGCCGCACAACCTAAAGCTTACGGCGAGCGGGCACATCGCCTTGCTTGATTTTGGTTTGGCAAAGGCACAACCCGCGGAAACATCGACGACCTCATCCGCCCCCTTCTTCGGATACACGCGGCAGTATTCACCACTCGAACAGATCCAGGCCCTATCGACCGGCCCGCATAGTGATATCTATGCGTTGGGCGCAACCCTTTATCATTTGCTCACTGGGGTAAGACCTGCGGATGCGCTTACGCGCGCCGCAGCGTCAGCAAAGGGACACGGCGATCCTTTGAAGCCAGCGAATCTGGTTCATCCGGGAGTCGGTGCAGAGATTGCGACAATACTGACCAAGGCGATGGCGCAGAACCCGGAACAGCGTTATCGCAGCGCGGCGGAGTTTCGCGAAGCATTACGACGCATCGGACGTCGCACTCCAAACAGGCAAAGTTATCAGCCGTACCCGGCCGGCAGCGTTTTGTTTTCTGAAGTCGCAGATGAGCTCGAGATGTTTCAGAGCTTCCACGCGTCATCGAGTCGTAAAAGCAATCCCGCTGTTGTCACGTCGGTCGTTCTGTTCTTGATGATGACCGGGACCGCAGTCTTCTACGCTTATCCCCAATGGCGCAAAGTTCCGGCCGCCACTCCCATCAGCGAACCAGCGCTTCGGCCAACGCGATCTCGGCAAACAGAGAAGGTTCCTACGAGTAACGCTACAAGGTTTGGTAACAACAGGATTATTGAACCCTTCAAGCCGACACCATCGAAACCGAGTGAGGTGACTGAGCGTCGTAGTCGACAAGAGAAAGGAAACACTGCGGTGGCCGAGCAGGTTCAACGGCTTGAGAAAGTGAAGCTGGCCAGTCCAAGCGTCGTGCGGCGCACTCCGGTTACGGAAATCAGGATCGAACCCAGCCGGCAGATTAGGATTCCCGATATTCGCCTACCCGCCGCAGAAACACCGGGAACCGAAGCGACACCAAACGCGAAGCCACGATTGCAGGATTCTTATCGGCCCACGTCCCCGTTCGTCAACTCCTGGAAGAAAGGGACACAGGAAGACTAAGCCTACATCGGCAGGTCTACAACGAAACGAGTGCCATTTCCTACCTCGCTTTCGACTGCAATCCGTCCCTCATGCTGCTCAACAATCTGGCGCACGATTGCCAGCCCGAGACCGGTGCCGCGTTTCTTAGTCGAATAGAAAGGTTCAAATATTCTGGTCAACGTTGTCGGGTCCATCCCTTTCCCGCGGTCCGTCACAGTCACGCGGGCGTATCTCTTTTCCGTTCCATTCCCATCAGTGGCGGTCGTAATGGTGGCCGTCGAAATCTTCACGGGCGAGCCGGTGATACTGGCATCGATAGCGTTGGCGATTAGATTGACGAACACCTGCCGCAACTGATGGCCATCCCAATTTCCCACTAAGCTCTCCGGACTAAACCTCTTCTCAATCGGAGTTTGTTTCTCGCGCACACTCTCCGAAACCAGATCGAGACTCACATCAAGAAGTTCCTGGAGATCCACTCGCGAAAGCTCGAGCGCTTTCTGCCGTGAGAATTGCGAGACGTCGACAACGAGCTTGTTCAGGTGCCTGATTCCGCGCTCGACCAATTCGATCGTATTTAACGCATCCGGATCGGTAACATTGTCCCGCAGCATTGAAACTCCGAGTCGAATGCTCCCGAGGGGGTTGCGAATCTCATGAGCCACCTGCGCTGTCGCTTGTCCCACTGCCGCCAGCGATTCTGAGCGGCGTAGGCCACGTTCGGCCTCGGACGCTTCGGTGGCGTCTACGAGCGTAATAATTTGACCGTGCTGATCGTTAATTGCGAGGGGCGAAGTATAGACGTCGAAGGTTTTGGCAGCATGCGTAGCTGCCGCGCCACAAACCCAGCGCCCCCGATACGTTGAGGTGGTAGCGCGCACCGAGGTAGCCGCTTCCAGCATTTTCATCGCGTCGTCCGGAGCAAACTTTTCATGGATGGAAGCCCCGATGCTCGCTCGGGGGAAAATTTTGAAGAAGGCGGCATTAGCACTCCGCAAGCGATCTTCTTGATCAATGGCAGCGACGGCACTGACCATGCCCTCCAGCAATTGATTGGTGAAGGCGCGCTCGCGCCCTGCATCAACCATGCTATGGCACATTGGACTGAAGCGGCGTGGCACCTCCCAAACCGTTCCCGCCGCGACGAGAAATCCAACCAGCAGCGCAACAACGCTCCAACGACGGATCGACCGCACGGCTTCCTGTTCTATAGACTCCCGCTGTTCAGAAATCTTGAACTGCTCTTCTGCTGAGGCATCCACTAACTTAGTCAGATCTCTATCAACATCCCGAAAAGCCGCGAAGCCCTTCAAGGAATAATCGCGCTCGTGCTTTGTGATCTCCGTGTAAGTCTGAAGCTCGTCATGGAACTTTTTCCACTCGGGCTGTCCCGATAGCGGCGGACGATCCATGCTGCGCAACAGCGTACCTACCTTCTCGCGAGCTTTGTCGAGCGGGAACTCAAAGGGGGGGTTCAGTTCTCCTCGTGCTTCAACTTCCGCGCGCCGTTTCGCTTCGTTGTTGAGTTCCGTTACCGCATTGCGCAAGTTGAGTAGCAAACGCAATCGTGCTGTATGTTGCTGTTCCAGCGAGAGGACGAAGTTACTCACGTCAGACATTCGCTGGACGCTCTTGTAACCCAGAATTGAGATCAGGGCGAGCAGGAGGGTAAAACCGATTACCAACGGCGTAATTGCCGGCGCAATCTCGCGCACGCGCTGGCGCGCTCCCTGCGGTGGCTGCGGCGCGCCGGGCTGTGTCCCATCCGGTTCCGACCGGCGGTAAACAAGCTCCCCGGAGTGCTCGCTCGTCGCGGCACTCTTATCGGGTGGGGCTGATTCAGGCTGGGCCATGCTCAAATAATTCGAAGTGTCCGTCCGGTAGGGGTGTCCCTCAGTGGCACCCTGTTTTATACCACGCTGGGGCGGCCACGGACGGCTGTCCTACAAAACCAGTCCAACTGCCGTTTGTGAGTCCTTGTTGTATTCGGGCCTAAGAAACTATAGGGGTTTGCAACTTGCAAGACTAGGGCTTGGCGTCCATCCAATTTTCAGCAATACCGACATCGACGATTAGCGGAACATCGAGCTGCACCGCAGACTCCATTTCTCGCTTGAGGATTTGGGCAACTTGCTCGCTTTCAGCTGCCGGAGTCTCGACTAGAAGTTCGTCATGAACCTGCATCAAGAGTCGAGCACTTAGATTGGCGCGTTTGAATTCCTCAGCAACGTGCAGCATCGCGATTTTGACAATGTCACTCGCCGTACCTT